>JBAXTB010000634.1:0-2056 GCA_037130425.1 Bacteroidota bacterium | reverse complement strand
CACTCAAATAGCCTGGCATTGTAGCGGGAAATAAAAAAGGCTCAGGATGACAGGTTATTGTGCGTTTTATTTCCCCTGATGCACTCAAATAGCCTGGCATTGTAGCGGGAAATAAAAAAGGCTCAGGATGACAGGTCGCGTTGGGCTTGATCGTTGTTTGCTTTTATTTCCCCCTGATGCACTCAAATAACGCGGCTTCACGTTTGTAAAACTTAGCCTATTTTTACAGCATTGCTATTTACCGTATTGAAACATGAAAAAATCCCCGCTTGCCGTACAGCCCGTAAAAAGATATAAACAACCGCGTTATCCGGGTTGGCAGGATCCCAATCCGCTTGAGCATCCGGATGCAGCGCCGTTGCCGTTTTCGATGAAAGTATTGCGTATGCTTGCGGCGGCAGGCTTCGCGGGTGCGACTTTTTCCGGTTGCCTGAACGAACCCTGTCGCAATGAAAACGATCCGATTTGGACGCCTGCGGATTCCCTCCGCAACGCTTTTACCTTTGAAAAAAACGGACTGCCTTATCAGTCGCCCTTTTTCGGCACAGGGATGCCAAATACCTTAAACCGACGTTTTGCGCGCAGCGTATTGGAAAACCTGGCACAAAAAGAGGGTTTTGACATGCAAAAAGGCCATGCTTTTGAATCGGAGGGCGTAAAAATTACGCTTGACGGTTGGGATGAAAACCGGCGAACCGGTTTTGTTTTCGTTGATTACGGCAATTCCGAAGATGGGATTATCGGCTGGGATTTTAGAATGCCCATTGCCCGGATTGAAGTGCATAATACTAAGGGGGAAATACTGGAAAGAAAAACATTTGGCTCTTGGTCGGAAGCCTGGGAGTTTTACGACGGACATTTCCCCGGGCAAAACGGCGAATACAATATTACAGGACGGACAAAAGCAGAAGATCGTGAAGCAGAACGCCTTTTGGCGCTTAAATTTCCCAATTTTGAAGAACGTTCACGGCGAAAACTGGCATTTTTAAAGGCCCTTTTTCCGATCAATCTGATGAGTGTATACACCGGTCGTCATGTTTTCCCAAAACTTGAAAAATGCCTGCGGGAATTTTCCGAGTCGCCCGACCCACAAAAGCAGCTTGATTTTTATGAGGATTTTGACAAAACCCAGCCCTTTATTTCTTCAACTTACAGCCTGAAAAACATGGAAAAATACTGGATTTCAGTGTTTTCCACGCCTGAAATCTCTGAGCGCCGGGAAAAAATCCGGCAGTGGCGCCGCCTTATTGTACTCGCCCACAGGAACGAGGAGATGCGAAAAAAACTCGAAAATACGCTTGCTCATCCCCAGGTAGATCCGCTTGTAGTTTTGTCTGCCGAATTAGAAACCTATGACCGGCAAACGGTTTCCTTGGCCGAATTGCGCGCATTGGATAAAATTGCGGCATCCGGCGAAGCGTTCGTGATGCCGGTCAGTGTCATGGACGAACGACTATTCTACTACCGGTGGAATATGCCAAAGTCTTGGGATGGGCCATTTTCAGGCAAATCCGATCCTCCTCCCGAATTGCTTAACTTACTTGAAATTCGACAGGAAGAAATTGCAATGCAATATCGAAAAGAACCTAAGGGACGGTACGAAAAAGACGTGCTAGACGCGCTTTCAGAGATGGAGCAACAGGCGCGGTTTTATCTGCGGTGGGCCAAGTGGCAAGGCTTTTAAATGTAGTTAAATGAAACGCGCGGAAACATCTAAAATAGCGCGACTTCTTAATATCAAACAATCTACGCCTAACCTCGGAGAGGTTTAACATTGGTAGACTTGATTATCAGGTTGTTACAAGACCTCGGAGAGGTCTAACGTTGGTTTATTTCGCAAGAATATCCAAAACCAATGTGCGACCTCTCCGAGGTCGTAACCGCTTTATAATCAATCATTTCTACCAATGTTAAACCTCTCCGAGGTTTTTAGTAAATTGGTTTGATGAATACGGTGATTCCTCCAATCGCATCTAGCTTCTTTGCAAAACATCATCCTCAGCCAACGTGAACCTTTTACACAACTTTTCACGTTTATAACACCCAAAACACAGTA
>JBAXTB010000633.1:0-2068 GCA_037130425.1 Bacteroidota bacterium | reverse complement strand
TCAATATTTTATCCATCTATCCTTCAAATCCACTTTAATCTTGGTAAAACCCCAAATTTCAAAATATTTCATTTGAAAACAATCTTGTCATGTCCAACCTGTCCATCGGTCAACGTATCCTCGTTGGCTCCTTTAAAGGCATAAACAAAGTTATTGCCTGGCATCGCCTTCCCAAATGGCTCGGCGTCCTGAACCTCATCGCTTTTCGCAGCGAACTACGCGCTAAAAACCTGCATGATGTGTACCCCTCACCGGCATCGCAGGGCGATAAAAAGACTTGCCCTTTTCACGACAGCCGCTTTTTGACGGCCCGGCATTCCGACGGCAAACTCAACGATCTTGAACAACCGCTCATGGGCTGCTCCGGTATGCGCCTGGGCCGCAATGTGCCGCGTGAATTCACGGCCCCGCCCACGCAGGAAGAACTGATGACGCCCAATCCGCGCATTATCAGCGAAAAACTCTTAGCCCGCGATGAATTTAAACCGGCCACCATCCTCAACTTGCTCGCCGCTGCCTGGATTCAGTTTCAGGTTCACGACTGGTTTGGACACTACGACAGCGAAGAAGAAATGGAAGTTCCGCTGCCGCCCGGCGATACCTGGAGCGACCCGGCCATGAAATTGTTCCGCACCTTACCCGACGAGCCGCTCGACGAAAACGACCGCAAATACCCGGCGTACAAAAACAAAAACACGCACTGGTGGGACGCTTCTCAGATTTACGGCTCCACGGAAGCGCAAACGGAAATCCTGCGCGGCAAATCGCCCGACGGCAAACTCAACATGGAAGAAGGCGCCGTCGACGTTTTCCTGCCCCGAGATGAAAAAGGCATTCCGATTACCGGCTTCAACGACAACTGGTGGATTGGTCTTGAACTGTTGCACACGCTCTTCGCATTGGAACACAACGCCATTTGCGACGAGCTCCGCAAAGAGCACCCAACTTGGACCAGCGACCAGGTTTTTGATACAGCGCGCTTGGTAAACTGTGCTTTGATGGCTAAAATCCACACGGTAGAATGGACGCCCGGCATCCTCGCGCACCCGGTACTCGACATTGGTATGAACGCCAACTGGTGGGGACTATTGGGTGAAAAACTGCATAAAATGGCTGGTCGCGTATCGAAAACCGAGACCCTGAGCGGTATTCCCGGCTCCGGCGTGGAACACCACGGCGCGCCGTATTCACTTACGGAAGAGTTTGTTTCCGTGTATCGCCTGCATTCTTTGTTACCAGATGATATTAAATTCTACGACGTACAAAGCGGCGAACACCGTAATACGTTGACAATGAATGAAGTAACCTTTGAGCGCGCGCGCAACCCCATGCGCGACGGACTGAGTTTTTCCGATGTATTTTATTCCTTCGGCGTGGCTTATCCGGGCGCGATCACGATCCACAATTTCCCGAATTTCCTCCGCGATTTGCACCTGCCCGACGGCAAACACCTCGACATGGCCGCCGTGGACATTCTGCGCGACCGCGAGCGTGGCGTACCGCGTTACAACCAGTTCCGCCGCCTTTTCCACATGAAACCTGCCGACACTTTTGAAGAACTCACCGGCGGCGATGCCAAACTTGCCGCAGAAGTAAGCGAGGTGTACGGCGGGGACATTGAAAAAGTGGATTTGCTGGTGGGTACACTATGCGAACCGTTGCCCAAAGGCTTCGGTTTCAGCGACACGGCTTTCCGGGTATTCATCCTCATGGCTTCGCGCCGCCTCAAAAGCGACCGCTTTATTGCGGGCAATTTCAACAAGGAAGTGTACACGGAAACGGGCATGAACTGGGTGCAAAACAACACCATGCGCGATGTGCTGATCCGTCATTTCCCGGACTTGAAAGCGCCGCTACGGAACGTGAAAAACGCGTTTGCGCCTTGGGAAAAGGTGTAGGGAATATCGAATAACGAACAGACGAATATCGAATGTCGAAGTGGGCGTTGCGGTCGGGCATTTTCGGATGCTGGGCCGCAGCGCCCTTTTTTGTTTGAATAAGGCTGGCGCAGTGTTCCAACCCTGTGACTGCCATCTGTCGGGTTTTACCCGACTTTTACCGTACAAGC
>JBAXTB010000632.1:0-2082 GCA_037130425.1 Bacteroidota bacterium | reverse complement strand
ATTACTGATTTTTTATGTCAATGAACTACACAATAAACACAGCACCTATCATCTTTACAGAACATCCACATCTTCAACAAATTAGATGCTGATGTTCTGTAAAGAAGACAGATGTGATTCGTGGTTATTTTGCCCCCGACTGAAGTCGGGGGTTACAAGATGTTAGATGTTATGCGGAAACTACGCTCGGCAGTATCAGAGTTCTGTAATGCTGAAGTCAATGACATTGCCGTGCATGGAGGCTATGCATTTATTTTTCTTGGCTATGCCCACGCAACTTGTTGTCTGAATCAGGATTCGCAGGATTTATGGATTTGCAGGATTCAAGCGCCCCATTGCTGTTACACCCGGACTTACCTCCTTACTCGGTCTTGCGTCCAACCTATTTCTGCAATTGATGATTGCAGAAATGGATCGCCGAAAAAATCAACCTAGATCCGCAACCTTCCTGACTAACTGAATGCCTTCTGCGCTACAGGCATTCAAAAAATCCGAATCATGGCTTGCTAATACCTTGACATCCTGCAACTTACAAGAGGCTAAAATAATCGCGTCGTTCGGCAAAAGATTATGTTTTTGCATAAAATCAACTGCTAAAGGAATAGCAGCATCAGGAATCGGAAGTATCTGAAAACCAGATAGAAAGGTTTTGGTATCGTGCTGTGAAAGTGTTTCTCTTATTTTTCCACTTTCGCAAATGCTCATGGGCGAGCGCCCACCAATGATGCCAAGTAACTGATATAAATATTCGCTGGCTACAATCGGGTTGATGAAAATTTGGCGGTTACTTTCCATAAGCGCCTCTAACAACTCGGTTTGAGTCTGCTTTTCATATTCAATAAGCAAACCACTATCAATAAAGACTTTCATTGCTGGTACCATTCATGCTTATCCGGCTGATAGCCTGTGATATACTTCTTAAGACCGCCTTTAAACATTTGCAGCACTTTCATCCTGCGTCGGCGTTCATCCTCTAATACAAGCTCTGTATCCGATTCCACACGAAAATTGACTTTCAGCGCTTTGGCTACTTCTGAAAGGGCATGAATCGCATCAAGATCGGATGTTTCAATAACTAAAACCATGTGAGTTCGATTTGTACAAAGATAGGTCTGATTCCGGTTTTAGACAAATTTTTCTGTTTCGTTTACGATCAGTGTGGTTTTGCAAACTTCGCTCCCTCCCAAGCCCTCCGCTGTACCGATGTGTTTTCACCCGGCCCCCATGAAACGTGCATTGCCCACCCAACCCTTTGTCTGAATCAGGATTCGCAGGATTTATGGATTTGCAGGATTCACGCAAAATCATCCGGAAATTGTTGGGCAATTTAAGCAACAGACAGTTGCTCAATTATACGGGGGTATTCAGCATATCGAACTAAGGAATAACAGATAATATAACAAAACCTTCTGTTGAATACCGGCTAAAATCTGCCGTATTTTGAGTAAGTAAATGTGTAATACCTAAGGCATTCGTATTAAGGAAAACTTTATCTGCCATCCTCACCGTAAATATCATCCCGACGAAAAGATTCTCCAGGATTTAATGAGAGTTTATAGTTTTCAAAAGCGATCTGAGCAGGCTTGTTTTTAGCCACAGCTTTTGATGTTTTTTTACCCTTCCCGGATTCCGGCTCAATCTGGATTATTTTTACATAATCGAGCGTCTTGAGGAATTGGACCATCAAGGCATATCGTTGCTCATCTATTTCAAGCAGAATTTGTTGCATATTGTGATAATAGCGGCTTTTATGCGCTTTGTTACACAAAGATAAGGGATTTGGTTACATAGGCAAAATGTGGAAACTAAGCGTTTGCCGTTACCGTGCATGATCGTGGCTACCCTACCCCGCCAATTCAAGCCCAACGCCACGCCGGCGTGTTTTCACCCGGTGCACAAGCAACGTGCTATGCTCACGCAGCTCTTTGTCTGAATCAGGATTCGCAGGATTTTAGAATTTGCAGGATTTATAGCGCGCGCAAAAAAGTTCGCGATAAGCCAGGCCGACTTGAGATCAATATCCTGAAAATCTAAAAATCCCTAAAATCATGGTTCAGACAGTGTGTCGCGTGCGCATGTACC
>JBAXTB010000631.1:0-2094 GCA_037130425.1 Bacteroidota bacterium | reverse complement strand
GCGATGCGTTTCACTGTGATTTTTTTAGGATCGCCGCTTTGCACATGGTCGAGTATGTACACCGCGCCCATCGCATCCCAGGTCGTGACCAGCAGGCGACCATCGGGCATAAAATCCATGGCGGCCACCTTGGGCAAAAAGCCGTCCGGGCGCGCCTGCGAAAGCGTGTACGCGGGGTGAACGTCCTGGAGCGGCACGCCGTCGCCGGGAATGCTGGTACCGGCGCCGCCCATAGAGGCGAGGTTGCCGGGGTCTCCGCTGCGTTTGTGCGCGAAGTTGCTTTCGGAAATGACTTTAAAATCCGGGCTGCCGAAACGCGCCCATTTGAGCACCAGTCCGCGACCGCCGCCGCCTTGGAAATACTCCACTTTCAGGCTGTGATGGCCGGCGCGCAAGGCAACTTCGGCTTCTTTTTCCTCCATGCCGTGCGAGCCGTCGTTGTCAATCAACAATTGGCCGTCGAGGTAAAGCCGGGAGCCGTCGTCGGAGGATAACTGTAGCACCACGTTATCGTCTTTTTCAAGCACCAAATAACCGCTTGCACGCAGGGCAAATTGTTCTTTTAACTCGCCGAAATCGTTGCCATTGGCTTCAATTTTACCAGCCACCACGCTTGCCATCGGCTTTCCGCTCATATTTACCTCAGAAAACTTTTCAGGCGCCTTGCTTTGTTTGTACACATCGACCAACAAACCTGGTAACATTTCCTTTTCTGTAACTTGTTCACCCGGTTTCAGCCATTTAGTAGCCGGAATATCGGCCAAATTCTTTTGGATGGTCACGCCGCCTTCACCGTCGTCGGCGCCTTTATCAAAGGAAAGCACATAACTGACCAAGGCTTTGGCATCTTCCGGTTGCAGGTCGGGGTGCGCGCTCATGGCTGCCACGCCCCAGACGCCCGAACCGCCTTTCATAACCTTATTGGCTAATTTTTCAATGTTCTCCGGCGTATTTTTGTAGCGTTCGGAAATGTCGACATAAGAAGGGCCGACCGTTTTCACTTCCGGATTGTGGCAGGTGCGGCAATCGCTTTTGGCCATCAGGCGTTCGCCGGGACTCACTGCGGCGCTTTCGCCTGCATCGCTTTTGCGTTCAGCGTCAAACGGATTGGGAATAAGCGGCGTGCTGACGAACATGGTCGTCAAATGCGTCGGTTCGTTGTTTTTGAGTTCCAGCGCGCCTTCTACAGCCACGGCGAACAGGCCTTCTTTCGAGTTGTCCGGCGTACTTTGGGTTGTTTTCCAGGTGCCATTGGTTTCCACATTGGATGCAGAAACAATACTGGCGGCATTGGATTGTAGCGTTACTTGTGCGCCGGCGGGCACATTTTCAAGGCGAAACGTGCGTTCGAAACCTTTTTGACCGTCGCGGGCGACCATTTCAGGGCGTTCGTTCACGCGGATGCGCGCGCCGGAAGCAAGCACCAGGTCGTACATAATTTCGGCGTGGCCGTCTTTGGTGTAGCGGTGCCCTTTATAGTCGGTGCGGGGCGCTTCGGCTTTTCCATTCAGCGTAACGGCCCAGGGTTGGCGGAATTTATTTTCAAACCACGCATTGCCGAGGCTCATGGGTTGGGGGCCGTGGCGCATGTTGTACACCGCGCCTTCAAAATCGACGCCGCCGGGCCACACCTTATATAATGAGCATGAATCGGTGGAATAGGCGGCCCATAAATGATCGTCGAGGGCGAAGGTGATCATGCGCGGTTTTTTGTCGAGCACCGAGCGGAACACCCAGGGGTCGTTGGGGCGATCATACGCAATATGCTGTGCATTTTGGCTGCTTGCGAACCACCAGATGCCGAGCAACAGGGCGAGCAACAATAGAAAGAGGGTACGTGGTTTGAACATGGCTGTGTTGACGGTAAATCGTTCATCATTGTTTTGTCGCGCAAAACAATGATTGGCTAAACTAGTAACGTACAGTGGGCAAATTTGGTAAAGGCAGGGGCGAAGTTAGATTTTTAGCGGTTTTCAGGTGCTATTTTTGGATATATTTTCTTCGCCAGATCAGATCAAAGTCTGTTCTGTTTCAAAACCGTTTGTAAAAACTTAGCCAACCTGAAAAGCGATCGGTTTTCTATCAAAAGCATAG
>JBAXTB010000630.1:0-2098 GCA_037130425.1 Bacteroidota bacterium | reverse complement strand
TATCGCCGTTGGAAGGCGCGCTCACCCAAATAGATTGGGCCGGATTCAGCACCGGGATGGCCGATTCCCGCGTAATCACATGGTCGTCAATCACGATGAATTTCAGGCCGTTGCTCGATGCGGCGTTCCCGACGTTGCGCAATTGGAACCGAATGCTGTCGGCATCGCAATGGCCGCTGGCTTCTAAAGTCGCGCCGGTCCAGTTGGCCGCCGGGTTGCAAATCGTATCGGGGGAAATATGCGCCTGTACGCACAAGGTCTGGCCGAGTTCCGCCGCGCAACCCAGATGCACTTCAAAATTAAAGGTTCCGCAATCCAAAGCGGGCACCGAACCCAGCGCAAAGTGCAGGGTATCAACGCTTTGCGTAACAGGAATACTTGCTGATTGAAAAGTAAATAACGGATCGAGTACGACGTCGACCCTGGCATTTTCGGCAGTAACAGTACCCGCATTACAATACTGAACGACATATTGGGTATTGAAACAACGCCGTAAAACCGGGGTCGCAATATCAACCGTCATAAACGGACATTCCACCACCCTTTGAATGGCCAAATCCTGTGTAACCGTAGTTTGCGCCGTGTCTAAAAAGGAAACCGGAATGGAATCCTGGCAACTTTCCCACAAATTGGAAGGCAACACCATGGAAAGACCATACAAACCCGTCGGAATATTAAGCATTTGGTAATTGCCGGCGCTGTCGACCGTCGTAAACAGGTCAAAATTCGTATTAGAAAGTTTGACTTTCCAATTAACCGGCGCCGGCTCTCCGGGATCAACTAAGCAGTTTACGTTGTCGTCAATGGCGACTTTCCCTTGAATTTTCCAGGGATAAACATCGCCATTCGCTCCTATTTTAAGCACAAATGCGCTGGAGTTTGTGCCTAAAAAACTGGTAAAAATCAAACCGTCATCCGGTGTAGGGGCGCCGTTTCTAACATTTCCATACCAGTTTTTTAAAAACGGGTATTGTTTCGTCCAAATAAGATCGCCATTTGGGGTAAGACGTGAAAACCGGGGCGTAGGAATTGGATTGCCGTCATTATCCGCGCCGATTAACCAGATATCACCATTTGTGGATTTGTTTAAATAATACAGAAAATCAGGAGGTACACTAAATATTTGATTTATGTTTTTCGACCATAATATCTGGCCGTTACTATTGCGTTTTTCAAGTTTGATGGTCGCTACGGTGGTATCATGTCGGGCGCCAATCGAAACCAGATCCCCTTCATTGGTTTCAAACCATAAATGGCTGAATGCCCCCGGCGATTCCGACCACAGTATGTTGCCGTCTGCGGCTATTTTTTCAAGTTTGTAAACAGAACTACTGCCCCCATTTAACAGGTAGGTCAAATTGTATAAACAGCCCCCGTCTTGCGTAGTAATCAAGTTTACATCGGGACCTGATGAATTTACCTCAAGCGGATAATTATTTTGCCATACTACATTACCGGTGGCATCTATTTTGATCAAAAAGAAACGGGTATTGCCCATTAAAGGCGAGGTTTCATATTCGAACCCGCTAATGAAAATTTCCCCGGCCGCATTTTGTCGCAACCCTTCGACAATCTGATGCGGCATGTTTTTCGGAATGAATTGTTGCCAAATGGTGTCTCCGCTTTGGTTTAAATTAAACAGTTGCCAGAACGTTGAAGTCTCGGAAGACCAAATACCTAAATAATGCTGGTTGGCTAAGCGTTTAAACTTGGTTGATTCATCCCCTTCCAGCGTTTTTCCGTCCCAACTCATTTCCTGGCCATTGGAATCAAGCATTAACCTGCCGAAAAAATACGTGTTGTCCATACCGAGCGGATCATAACTTACATCAATTTGGTAATTGTTTCCCGGAAACGAATACGCGTCATCCAGCACCACGCGTAAAATATGGTTGACCGGTGTAAAAAAACCTTGCGCATAAGCAGCATAGAAAGTGGCAAGCAGCAGGCCTGCGGAAATCATAGCGGTTCGTAAATACATTGAATATCTCTTCATGGCTCTAAATTTTTCTCAAAGATGGGGTGTAGGGCTTGTTATATTTTGTTACAATATTGCGCTTCAATCGAAAATATTTTATCGTATTTTTGGGTGCTAAAA
>JBAXTB010000063.1:0-20323 GCA_037130425.1 Bacteroidota bacterium | reverse complement strand
GACCAGCAAATACGTTGATATGCCCAACGCCCCGCTTTATCCCTTCGGATACGGCTTGAGTTATACCGATTTCACGTATTCCGATCCCAAAGTGGACAAACAAAGTTTCAAAAAAGGAGAAACGATCAACGTTGAAGTAACCGTCACCAACAGCGGCAAACGCGACGGCGAAGAAGTGGTTCAGTTGTATATCCGCGACCTCGTAGGCTCGGTGACAAGGCCCGTAAAAGAGTTAAAAGCCTTCCGTAAAGTCCTGATTGCCAAGGGCGTATCGGAAAAAATTACCTTCAGTTTGACAGAAAAAGATTTCAGTTTTTTCAAACAGAATATGCAGTTCGGCGCGGAGGCTGGCGATTTTGAGATTATGGTTGGGGGGAGTTCGGAGGGGGTGAAGAAGGTAAAGGTGACGATGCTGTAGGAAGGAAGATTCAGCCTCGTCAAGTCTTCCGCTTCAAGGAAAGTGTACAATTTGGGAGGATGTTTAACTTGCTTGATTTTACAACCGGTGTCAAATATGATTTCATGGTATATCAAGACAGCGATTATAACTGGGTTGCATTTGAAAGGCGACAACGTGTTGATTTTATGGGCGTTGAATGTTATATAAGTTCAGCAGAAGACCTAATTATTTCAAAACTCGTCTGGTATGGAATTTCAAAAAGCGAGAAGCAAAAAACCGACATTCTTTATCTCATCAATGAAGTCAATTTAGACAAAAATTACATCGAACTTTGGCTCAACCGACAAAACATATTACGTTATGGATTACTCTGAAAGTTCAACCATTGTAGGCGAACCGGAATTAGCTTATGCCCGCTGGTACAGTGGACTCCCTCCTGCTCGGAAAGCCCGAATGCTCTGCGATCTCTTTCAGTTTGGGGTAGATAGCATTCGATACAATGCGCAAAAACAAAATCCTTACCTCTCCGAATCCGAGACGATGTTGTTTTACTTCGAAAAAAACCTGAAAAACAGTTTTTCTCCAGAGGTGTTTGAGTTTATCCGGGCCGAAATGATAAAAAGGGCCGAAATAGAATGGGAAAATCGCTTTAAATCAATGAAAAAACAAATGGGCTGGTCTTATGATGAAATCGCGCGTTTTATACAAGCAGAAAGCGGTAACTCCGTTAAGTCTTCTGTGAATCGCAAACTACCGGCTATGGCAAAATTGGCGGTATGCGTTTTTGAAGCGATGAAAGACAAGCGCATATAAATGGCATTTTCAGCCTCGTCAGGTCTTCCGCACCTCCCTACTTCACCCAAGCACGGAGCCGCAGTAGCCGGAAGCGGTTTCATGTCGTTTTAGTTGCAAATATAAGGGAGCATCGTGCTATACGTTGGCAGCACGTCGGAGACACTGCTGCGGCGCTGCGTTTGGGCGAAGTAGGAAGGTAAGGAAGACCTGACGAGGCGGAAGCGAAGACCAAGCAAGGCGTAAAGGGGATAAGAAGGGCTATTTCTTCAACCTTTTGCACGAACCTTGGGCCAGCTCTCCCTACTCGATTATCTCTCCTCTTGTTCCTTATAATTCAGGATGTCATTTATGCTATCTATCGCTTCTCCTTTGAAATTTGCAATTAGATTTTTGCTGTCACAATTTTTTATGAAATATTTATTAGTTACGTTAATTAAATATATATTTTCTTTTATTTTTAGGGTATCTTCTTTTATATTTTCCCCAGGTAGTACGCCAATATCATTTATGAACAAGGAATCTTTCTTGATTTTCCACACTCCGCCTTCAATTAAACTGTAAACTACGTCACCGTTAAACCTTTTTTTCAGCGCGCCATTACTTTGTATTAGGTAACAACCATATTGGTCCTTATCAAAACATAAAATATATGGCGTTTTACCTGATTTAGTAATTGAGTTGTCGAAAAGCAGCCATAGTTTACAATCATTCCCATGAACAAAGTAATTTTTGTCACTTGATTGACAACTAGCAAAGAAAAAAAGTAATATTTGCAAGAGATAATTCTTAAAGGCCTTCCACATCATTGTAATTTGTTTCATCGTATGCACCTGATTTAATGTTTTTAATTTTGCAGATAAATCCTCCAGTCCTATCCCAATCGTCTGAAAAACGCTCAATGCACCGCCGCCGCTGATCGAGAAGACCAAAATGCGGTAGTAAGGCATTGAGCGTGAAGTTCGCGAAGACCAAACAAGGCGTAAATTACCTAATTCCTAAATCGCTGTCAATTCTGTATCATTATTAAATATTGTAGGCTCCATCCACTTAATTAATTGTCGCCAAATCTAGGTCTAAATGCTAATTTTTAAAAATCTGTCCGCCTTGCTTAGCCTTCACGTTCCCCACGCTCGATGCAAAAACTTATCATAACAACTAAAAACCAACGCCGATCCCCAATCCAAAATTCTTACTGGCGCCCGGATTTAAACCCTTGCTGCCCAACCACATCCAGTCATATCGCGCTTCCAGGAAAAGCCCGAAACCGGCCTTTACATGTAGTTGATAGCCCGCCAAAAGCCCGGCGCCTGAGCCGCGATCGTTGCTTGTTTGTGTTTTTGGGGTCAATGTTTCTCCTTCAGATTGAACATGGTATTGACAACCAATCAGTGCAACGCCGCCATAAAGGCCTTGAAAAGGACTGTTTAAATAATAGCGCAATTCCGGGCGAATAATGAACAGTTGCGCTTTGTCTTCTACTGAGAAAGATCCCTGCGACGGCGTAGAACCAAACGTATAAACTTTGTTTTTGAGCCGACTCCAGGCAGCATTGCCACCCAAAGAAAAATGTTGATTTATCCGATGCTGAAAGCCAACCGTAAAGCCTCCATGCGTTTCCACGCCTTTCAGGATCGCACTTTGATCAAAACTGCCGTATTGGGCATTCAGGGAAAACATGTTTTTTTGAGCCATCAAGGGAAGGCTGAAAGCAAAAGCGAGAACAAGCGTTAAGTACTTCATAATGAATAAGTTGATTTAAGTTAAATGAAATGAGCAATCTTGTTTTTGGACTTGAATTTATCGGCCGCTGAATACAATTTTACCATTGCCGATCCAGGTATCCCCATCGTAAGCACGCAGAAAATACAATCCGGAAGGCAGTTTCCCGGCATTTAGGAGGCAGCGGTCGCCGCTAAAATTTTGTTGGAGCACGACCCTGCCCTGGATGTCTGACAATTCCAGCCGACCTTGTTTGGTCCTTAAACCTTTGATCGTCACATAAGTCTGATCCACGGCTGGATTCGGAAACACCTCCAGTTCTGGTACGATTTTGTTGGGTTTATACGTAGTAAGCGGTAAAAAGTCTTTTCCAATTTTATGCACCGTGGTATTGGTGAGCACAGGCGCATTAAAATCAAAGTAAATCGCTGCCTGATTTTTTATCAAGGTATTCAGGGGAACATCCGGGCGCACTTTTACTTTGAATTTCAAAAATCCCTGAGAACCCGCCAGATTCGTGTTGCTATCCGGCAACGCAATGGAATTAAAAGTAAAACGCAGGATGCCTTTCCCACTCAATTGAAACGAATACGGGTTACTGGAAGCCCCGGTTCGAACACTGCCCGGATCAAGCCATTCCGCCAACGTATCCCGTACAACCACCGTAAAAGCCGTATCGGTGCCTGTATTTTGAAAACGAATCATATAATCCAGTTCCGTTCCCGGCTCAATCCAGTGTTCGTCCCCTACCCCTTTTGGAAAACCTTGTTTGTCATTCGGGTCATACGCCCCGCGACTTTCCTGGCAATCTGTTGATACATAAGGATTTCCATCATTTTCTCCGAACTGCGATACGAAGCCGATACTAAAGCTGCCGTTTTCATTTTGGCCGCAACCTTCTACCACCGCCGAAGGCATTGGATCACCCGGCGAAAATGGCTCCTGCTCGGCTTCGATGCGCCAGGTTGATCCATTGCTGGGCACTTTAATAATCAGGGAATCCTGCGCCGGCAATTGAAAACTGCCCGAACGGAAAATAATATTATCCTCTATAATCACATATTCCAAGGGCACCGAATTGGGTGCTGTTCCGGTGTTTTTAACCACTAATTGCACCGAATCAGGTTGACAAATACCGTTTACCCGCACATTTGCGCCCGACCAGGCGCCACTTTGCAAACAAAATGAATCAGGATAAATATGCGCCTCTACACAATGCGATTGACCCAAAATCGTGCTGTCGCAATCAAGGTGGGCTTGTAGCGTAAAACTGCCGCAATACCCAAAAGGCACGTTGCCCACCTGAAAACGGTAGCGCTGGTTCCCTATATTCACCCCCGGTATACTGGAACTTAAAAAACTTAAATACGGATCCAGCGTCACATCTACATAAGCCTGTTCCGCATCAATCGTTCCGGTATTGCAATACCGAACATAGTAGGTATTGTCGAAACAGCGCCGCAAAAAGGGCGTCGCGATGGAAACCTCCAAAAAGGAACAATCCACTACTTTTTGCAAAGGAAAATCAACGCGCACCGTATCCTGATTGGCCCCAAATGAAACGAGGCTGTCGCCCTGGCAACTTTTCCAATATGGATTGGACAATAGCGTAGAAACAACAAATTGCGTGGAATCGGTTTCGGCTACAAACTGGCCCAAAGTATCGCTGCTGGCATAAAACACGGTTCCGGATACAAGGTCTTCTATTTTCACTTTATGTCCTTCCAACCCTTGTTCGCCGGCCTCCAGCAAACAATTTTTATCGGCATCATATCCGAGCGTTCCAAGAATGCGTTGCGCATAAATGTTACCGTCGGCATCCATTTTCAGGATAAAATACCGGGTAATACCATTTCCGAAATCAAAGGCATCCCCATAAAAATAAAAATAGCCATCAGATCCTTGGGTAAAATGGTGTACGGATAAAGAATTACCCGAAAAGCCGGGCAAGGGGCGGTTAATTTCTTTAATTGTATTACCCAGCGAATCCAAACTGCGCAACAGTATTAATTGGTTAGAACCGAGCGCAAAACCATTGCCTCCAAGTACCAAGCCACCTGCGGCGTTTATTGAATAATCTCCGGGCGCAAGGGAAGCATCTAATTGATGCTGCTTCTGTTCCCAAAGGATGGCGCCAGAAGCGTTTACTTTGTACAACACATAATCATTGATGGTATCGGCTTCAAAAGTGATGTAAAAAAACTGTTCATCCGACGTAACCCCCACCATAGTCGGAACAATGTCAGTCCGGTTCCAAAGCAGATTACCATCGGCGTCAACGATGCTGAGATGGTATTTCGGGTTTTGAGGCGTGCCCGTT
This sequence comes from Bacteroidota bacterium, assembly GCA_037130425.1. GTDB lineage: Bacteria > Bacteroidota > Bacteroidia > Chitinophagales > Saprospiraceae > M3007. The sequence continues at coordinate 15,089 of JBAXTB010000063.1, read as the reverse complement.
TTAAAACCCACAATGGTTTGACCTAAGGCGTTGGTACTTATACCATAAGCGCTTAACGAATAACCGCTTGGAAGCGAATCAATAAAGGTTTCCCAAACCTTGTTTCCGTTGGTATCTAAACGCCGGAGGTTTAAAACAGCAGGCGGAACAAACAAATTGGCCTGGCTAACAAACCCTCCAACAAATCCGCCACCCGGAAAGGGGCTTATCTGCGTTTTGGCGCCTGCTACATCCGGGGTTTGGAATGCGCTGCCCGTTGATTGCCCATCCCAGTTTATGGGGATTAATATATAGGCTCTGATGCTTCTTTTATAAACCATCAACGTAGGAAGCCCATTTTCTCCCACCACCAGGTCGGAAGCATACACGGAATCCATTACCGCTTGCTCAGAAACAATTTCGCCCGCATCATTAATGTGGGCAACCACCACTTGCGTTGTCAGTCCAATGTCAATGATTTTGGTTGCAGCAATCAAAAGGCCGCCATCCGGATGCGGAACCATCTCTGCAATATTATTATAGGTGTTCCAACGTACCCACCCCTGACCTTGCGCAGTGTGAGCACAAATGAAAAGCAAGGAAAGCACGAGGCAATAGGGGATAAAAAGGATGTTTTTCATGTAACTGCTTATTTTTTCAACAAATGTCGTGGCGCCAAAGCCTTCCACCAAGAACAAATTTAGCGGATTATATAAAAATATTTTAATCTAATTATTTGTATATCAATTATATAAACCATTTTTTTGTATAAAATTTATACACATGCGCAACAGCATTCTCCTTAAAAATATCGCTACTTTAAGTACCAAGGACCGGAATGTATTTCAAAAATGGCTCCTTTCACCCATTTTTAATCAGCGGGAAGACCTTGTTGCGCTTTTCCAACATATTCATAAACACTGGGAGAAGAAGCCTGAGAAGTTGCAAAAAGAGGCTGCCTGGCCTGCTATTTATCCGAATCAGACTTACCAGGAAGCCAAAATGAACCTGATTATGTCGCTGCTTTTACAGCAATTGCGCGATTTTATGGCTTGGCAAGCCTGGCAGGAGGATCAACCAACACCACAACTCTATTTGTGCAAAGCATTGCGGCGTGTGGGCCTGGATGCGGACTTTGAACGCGCCTGGCAGGACACCCAAACAAACCTGTTGGCCTCCAGCTTTCGCGACGAACAGTTTTACCAGATGAGCCACCAACTGTACAAGGAAAAGTTCGACCATCTTTCCATTCAAAACCGCATGGTAGAAATCCCCTTTGTTCAAATGGCCGAGGATCGCCAGACGGCTTACATACTCGGCCAACTGCGTTTGCAGTGCAGTAAGGCTGTTTTTAAACATTTATCGAAAGCCCAAACCGATACGGATTCGAGTCTTGCCATTCAAATCAATGTGGATGATCCGGCATTACAAGCCAACCCGGGTATTCGGTTGTACACTTGTTTGTTGGCAGCGCTTGAAAACCCGGAAAATGAAGCCGCTTTTTATGAAGCGAAAGACCTTATTCATGCGCATTGGCAACAATTCCGTGAAGCCGAACGCCGGGAACAATACCTGGTGGCCCTCAATTTTTGTATCCGTAAAATCAATGCCGGCCAGGCGCATTTTCGCACGCTGGCGTTTGAATTGTATCAAAGTGGCCTGGAGAACAAAGCGCTGTTTGAAAATGGCATTTTATCGCAGTTTACCTACAAGAATGCTACTGCGGCTGGAATTATGGCCGGGCATTCTGCCTGGGTGCGGCAATTTTTAGAAGATTACAAACCCTTCCTGCACCCGCGCGAGCGCCACGCTGCGTACGTGTACAACCTGGCCGTGTACTTCTTCCGCATGCGGGACTACGAGCAGGCCATGACCCTTTTGCGCGATGCAAGCCTGGGCGACGACAGCCTTACCAACCTCGACGCGCGTTCGATGCTGGTGCGCATTTATTACGAACGCGGATATATGGAAGCACTTGATTCTCTGTTAGATAGCTTTATTACCTACTTGCGTCGGCGTACCGATATAAGTTATCATAAAGCCCATTATGAAAACCTGATTAAAATGGTTCGGAAAATGATGCGCAAGTTTCCGCTGACATCAGAAGTAAAATCACAAATCCGGTTAGAGGTTCAATCCACCGCTCAGTTGGCAGAACGCGCCTGGTTGCTTCAACAACTGGAAGGATAAAAGATGCAAAGGAGTATTTTTTTAAAAATCTGGGCATTTAAAGTGGATCTTATCGAAACACAATAAACCAACAAATTGAGCAAAAAAAAGATCCTCATAAAAATTCTTCTTGGTGCAATGTTAATATCAGGCTAACTGAAAGCCCCTTACCTGGCTTGGCTATTGCAACGTAGTAATGCAACAGAAAATTACCTTCCCAAGATATTTTATCCTGAAAATCATAAAATCCAGTGAATCCTGATTCAGACGATGTGCCGCGCCGTGTCCTTGACCACACCTGTTCCGCATCGCAGATCAGGAAGACCAAAACGCGGCGGCGGGGCATAGAAACTATAAGAGAGCATCGTGCTATTCATTGGCAGCAAGTCAGAGACACTGCTGCGGCGCGGCGCTTGGGCGAAGTAGGAAGGTAAGGAAGACCTGACGCGGTGGAAAATATCGAATATCGAACACCGAATATCGAACGCCGAAGTGGGCGTTGCGCTTAATATCTTGATATGCCGGGCGCAGCGCCTCCGTTCGAAATTCGGTGTTCGATATTCGATATTCATACCCCCTCCATCTTTTATCCTCCAAATCCTAAAATCCCCATAATCCCGGTTCAGACAACATGCCGCGCCGTGCCCCACCCTGCGTGTACAAAACTAAAAAAGTATTGCTACCTGCCGAGTGTATTGCGCAATTCGTCAGCCAGTCCATGATGCAGGAACTTAATATCATTGCCTATGGCGAGGAACAAAAATCCTTCTTCTAAGTATTGCTGGGCGACTTCTATCGAATGGGCAAAAATGCCCGGAATCTTGTGGTGTTTTTTGCAGACTTGTAGTACTTTTTCCCGCGCTTCATCCATGAATTTACCCGAAACGCTTCCGATCTGGCCATAAGAAGCCGCGAGATCGCCCAAACCTATAAATAAAATATCCAGTTCGGGTATCCCGGCAATATCTTCAAGGTTCTCAATACTTTCTTTACTTTCAATCTGCACGATCGTGATGACGGCGCTGTTGATTTGACGCAAATATGCGGCCGCATTCAGATAATAACCAGAGGCTCTGATGCAGTTAATGCCCCTATTGCCTTTTGGAGGATAAAAGCAGGCGCTTACCATGTCTTCGCCCTGCTGTCGGTTGTCCACTTTAGGAATCATAACACCTTTGGCGCCGAAATCCAACCCGGATTCTATCAGGTGTTTGTTTTGATACGAAATTCTGATCAAGGGGGTCACACTATAGCCGTTCAGGGCTTGTAAAATATGCATCAAATCTGCTTTGGTCGCATGAGAAGCCTCCATGTCAATGAGCATCCAATCAATGGGATGCTGCGCCATCGCTTCAGCAATAAAGGCGCTGCCGCTGAGTAAAAAAACGCCAATTGAGGGCGTTCCTTTACGCATCTTTTCCATGATTTTATTGTCGAAATTTCGCAGATTATTCATCTAATGCGCTTTTTTTCAATTGTAAAGGGTAAAATCAACTTCTTTTATGAAAATGTAAGAAGCCTTCAAGCCAGCCATTGAGAAACCCAGTGCATGACATCCATAGGATCCAGAAACAGCAGCAGCGAGGTCATCATATACCATCCAAACAGGTGTACGCTTACAATGTATTCTATGGTCAAATGCAACAGTAAACCCAAAAGGATTGTCGGATACCGGAACTCCTTGATCCACAATCCGATACCAAGCATGGCCTCTGCCGCCAGGGTTCCCCAGGAAAGCATCTGTACAAAAGGGGTACGGAGCATCCATTTCGGCAGTTGAAACCGGCGATAAAAAAAGTTGCCCATCACATAATAGATGGCCGTTCCTTGTCGGTAAGTTGCGCCTTTTAGCTTCCAATAGGTGGTATAAAGGTAAATGATGGACACTTGTATCTGCATAAGCCGCAACGCCCAGGGCGATTGAAGCAAATACGCTTTGCCGGGCATGGTCGGAGCGTAAAAAAAATACTCATCCAAGGAATAGGCATGGCCAGCGGAGGCAAAAATAAGGTAAAAACACATGGTTCTGGATACATTGTCGCCGCCATTGCATAAGGCAGGGTTGCGGTTAACAATGGATCGCATGGTAACAAAAGTAAGCGCCGTACTAATCGGTGTAAATAGCCCTAAAGTCATCATGAGCACAAAAAGGAAATGCATGGCCATGATAAGGCGGGTGGCAGCCATTGTGCCGGGCAGGTATAAAAACAGCGACAAGACCTTTTTATGGGATCGCTGGTAATACCGCTCGTAGCTTACCATGCCGTTAGGCCCAAGATAGTCGCCGAGGTTGCCCATCAGGAAAACAGCCTCCCGCAAGAGTATGATCCCGAAAATGATCCGAAAAAGTGCAACGGTGTATACAGGAACAGGCTCGAAGAAAAACGCATTCCAGCTTTGAATAAGTTGATCCAGGGTAATCATTGTTTTACTTCAGCCGGAGGGTGATAGGTATAAATCAATTGCTGGTAAATTTTAGGGTCTTCTACCTCGTTTTCCACCAAAGGGTCCTTAGGTTTTGCTTTAAAAGGCGGCACGTTCTCTGCCACCATGTATACTTCAACCTTTACGCAGGGCGAGTCAAATTTGTATTTAAAGAGCAAATAATCAATAAAATCCCGCTTGGTATGCATGTAATGTTTAGGGGAGGCCAATTCAAAATATACTTTGTGGTATTTTTTATATTTCATTTTTTCAAAAACGCTCAGCGTTCCGATGTACGTGGGTTCCCACACATAATAGTTCCCGTCCATTAAAGTCATTTTTACCTTTGGCCATATCGTTCTGAGGGGCGGATCGGGGGCAAACATTTTCCATTCGGAAGTAAGACCGAGCCAGGCAAAAATCGGGTAGAGCTTTTGCGCCCAAAATTTTCGAATCGGGTTTTCGCGTTCTGCATCCCAAAAAATCATCCAGAACAGCATGATACAGATAAAAACGTTGATGGCTATGCGGGAAAGAACATCTGGTACCGACATATTCAATATTGTTCTTTTGTGCGAATGAAAGTGAGGTTTCCGGCGTTCAATACCCCGGAATTAGCATCTATGGTAATGATTTCATGCATGAAAGGGCCGTCTGCCTGAATAAACGCCTGGGTTGATATGGGTTTTAGGACGCTTTCTTTAAAAGGAGAATAGGCGAGTATTAATTGCCCATTGCGTTCAAACAAGGCTACCCTGCCCGCCTTGGGGTTGGCGTAAATGCCGGTAATCGCATCGTAAATTTTCACGTTATGCCCGTTTTTAGGGCTGGATGGACTGAAAAAGTAATGCGGTCCAGCCTGCAAACCCTTGATCTTGCCTTGCTCCAGGTCGAGCGCAATGGCATATTTACTCAATGCTCCATTTATTTGTAAAAAGGCTCCGCGACTTTTGTACAACAAAGGTTTCGGCGATTCTTCCCCCAGCGCGAGCAGCAAATGGCCCTCCGATGCAGAGATATTCAAGCACTGATCGCCATGTTCCGAGTGGTACGCTCCGACTAATTTTTTCCAATAAGGGAATCTGAATTGCAAACAGCTTGCATTTTTTTCTTCCAAATAATATTGCGCAATGGACTGCAAAATATGCCAGAGCTCATATCCCGCAGAACCTCTGTTGCTCATCAATAATAGTCCAAAACCCTTGTCTGGCAGCAACAGAAAGGACGCGCTGTGGCCGAAATGCTCTCCATTCATAAAAAGCATGATATTTCCGTTATTGCCCTTCAGAATCTGGGCGCCAATACCAAATCCTAAGCGTCCTTTTGTTAAGTTTTGGTCATGGTATAAGGCACGGATCGTTTCGGGCCTCCAAATTTGCCTGCCTTGAAAAACGCCTTCCTGAAGCAGACAAGTCAACAGATTGGCCATGTCCTGCACGCCCGCATACATCCCGTGCGAGGCTTCGGGTGCATCGCTCCAGGGCATGGGCGCACACTCGAACGGCGACCGGTTTTGGCCCTGAAAACAGGTTAAACCGTGTGGCGTGCTGATGTTTGGCCCGGCAACCCTGGGTTTAAAACCTGCGTGATCCATATTCAAGGGCTTAAAAATGCGCTCCGCTACATAGTCGGCATAAGCAACGCCTCCCGCCGATTCAATGATAAAGCCGAGTAAAATATAGCCAAGGTTTGAGTATTTCAGCGATTTTTTTCCCGGTACATTTGGAGGAAGTTCAGCAGAACCCAAGAAATCCCGGATTTCCGAGCGGCTTGGGCTGTGCTGGAATAAATCGCCTCTTGGCAAGCCTCCTTCGTGCAATAAAATATCCTGGATGCTTGTCGACCCATCGAGACCGGGGTTGAGCGCCGGGCCAAACCAGGGCAAATAGTTTTGAACGGTGTCTTCAATTTTCAACTTTTCATCCTCTTGCAGGCTTAGAATGGCCAATGCAGTAATCAGTTTGCTCAGCGAGCCAATCTGGAATAAGCTTGGGCCAGATACCCCGGAGTTTTTTTCATACAACTCCGGGGTTTCCCAGGCAGAAACCTTGGCATACGCAAGTTCCGGTAGCTTAAAATAAAGGGCGCCCTGTTCAAGGAACCGGATCAAGTCGATATTGTCCAGCGTTTGGAGGGAAGGAACAGGTTGATTCACGCCACACATTGTCTACGGTGCTGCTTATGATTAGTTTTCAAAGGCAAAGGCGGCCGTTTCAATTACGACATTGGAAGTAGCGATCACGAGTGCCGCGCCGGAAGCGCCGGGATTTGAATAACTTTCCATGTATTTAATCATGGAGGGAATACCGTTGCTATTCGCAATTTCAGCAAGACTCGTTTTTAACTGGGTTTGGCTCGCTGCCGACCAGCTTTTTTCAAAATTAACGGCTGCCGTTGCATCCGATTGATTGTTGTTGGCCAAGGTTTGCGCGTATTTCACCACAATATATTCTTGCGCAGCCCTAACATTGGGGGGGCAAGCAACGGCTCTGGAGCTATCGCAAGGATAATCCTGCACCATTGCATTGTACAGCGCATTCCAGTAGCTGCCGGCGGTAGCGCCTTGTTGTTGTCCGGCTGTGATGGCTGCCGCAATTTTGGAAGCGATCTGCTGGATAACCGCCCCGCCCAATAATGCCGCCAGCAATTTAAGTTTATTGGCAGCAGCGGTAGAAATACCTTCATTAGCGGCGCCATCGGCTACGGCGTCTGCGGCAGCATCTGCGGCAGCATCAGCAGCGGCTTCTGCGGCGGCCTCAGCAGCAGCCTCAGCGGCGGCCTCAGCAGCAGCTTCGGCAGCGGCTTCTGCGGCGGCATCGGCAACAACTTCTACCACCACGTCTGCCACTACCTCGGCAATAATTTCAGCAATGATGAAGCATCCGTGGGAAAGATCTATTTGGGCATTGGATTCAACATATTGATCGACGCCGTTCAGGGTCAGCGTTTCTTTAGGTGCTGTGGCAACCCGAAAACGATCGAAAAAAAAGTTCTTTTTCATATTTAATAGTGTTTGATCTAAGAGATGAAGGGTTTTATAGAAGTTGGTGTTAGGAAGAGACAAAGCGACAAGTCGGAAAACGAAATGCCGGGCAAAAAACAATAAGCGCCGGCGCCGGGTTTCAATTGCCTCCCTTTTACCGGCACTTATTGCTTCATTCATTTCGACAAAGAATAACTGTCCGCGCCGATTAGTCAGAAAAAACAAAATCAATGGTTGGGATCAGCGCGGTGTTGGCAGCTGCGATCACCAGCGGGGCGCCGGAAGCGCCGGCATTCGTGTACGTTTCCATATACTTAATCATAGATGGAATACCGCCGGTATTGGAAATGTTTTGCAGGGCTGCTTTCAACTCGTGAATGCTGGTTGCATCCCATTTTTTTTCAAAAGTAACGGCCTGTTCTGCAGACTGGGCGCTGATTTTGCCCAATTGCATGGCGTACTGGATCACAATGGCTTCTTGTGTTTTTCTGTCATTTGCATTCGGACATGCCGTTCCTGCGGGCGTATCGCAAGGATAATCTTTTACCATACCGTCGTACAGCTGTTTCCAAATATCGGCTGAAGTCAACGGTTTGCCGCCGCCGCCGCTAATGGCTTGTTTGATGATATCGCTCACTTTTTCTACCACCGTTTGGATGAGGGCGCCACCGAGCAGGGCAAACAACAATTTTGCTTTTGAAATCGTAGCTTCGGATACACCGCCTGCGGTATCAGCGGCTGCGTCAGCAACCGCGTCGGCAGCGGCATCTTCCACTGCGTCGGCAGCAGCATCGGCGAGCGAGTCGGCGGTAACGTCTCCGATTACGTCTGCTGCGCTATCAGCAGCGATGTCGGCTGCGGTATCCACAGCGATGTCGGCGCCAAGATCTACGGCAATATCGCCGATCACTACGCAACCATGCGCCAAATCAAAATGGGGCGTGGCCATTGCATAATCGTCTGTACCATTAAGGGTAACTGTCTCTTTTGGCGCAAGGGGCGCAAAGAGATCTTGCAATTTTTGAAGCAATAATGTCTGTTTCATGATGTGAAAGAAAATTGTTAGAAAGTTGAAATTTTGAATGCAATCCTTGTATAGCTATTCGGAAATTTTTCAAATTCACCCAAATCCCTGCATGAACATACAGGAACTTGCACATGTCTTCGTTCTGCGTATTAGGTTTTACTGGTATGCTTAGTTTTCAAATGCATAGTCGGCAACTGCAAGGAGTATGTTCGAAGTAGCAATCACCAATACAGCGCCTTGGGCGTCGGGGTGCGTGTAGGCAGCCATGTATTTTATCATGGTAGGGATGCCATGCGTGTTGGAAACTTGTTGCAGTGCGAGTTTTAAGGCCACCTGACTGTCTTGCGACCAGGATTTTTTAAAGTTTTCAGCGGCCAAAGACGAAGCAGGACTGGCTTTGGTCAGGTTTAAGGCAAATTGTATTATCATGGCTTCTTGCGCGTATCGCACATTTTCTCCGCAAGGCATACTATACCCATTGTCACAGGGATAAAGGCCAAACATTTGATCATACAACGCATTCCATAGATCGGCGCTGGACGGCGCGGAATTAGACTCGCTTTGAGCCTTATCCACCGCATTTCCAATTGCGTCGGATACGCTGTTTACAATTTCCTTGATAATAGGTTTGCCAATGTTGTCCACCAGGAATTTAAAGCGTGAAACAGTGGCTTCCGAAATACCTGCTGCCGTGTCGGCTGCTGCATCTGCGGCGGCATCAGCCACAATATCGGCCACGATATCGCCTACCGCATCGGCAATAGCGTCATTTACGACATCGACCGCCGTATCAATTGCAATATCGGCTGCCAGATCGGCCACGATATCCCCGATAATTACACAACCATTTCCAAGGTCAATGGATGGGTCGGCATTTTCATAAAACTCGGGGTCATTCAAGGTTAGGCGGTCCAAAGGTTTGGAGGGGAACAAAGTCGAAAGTGTTCGAGTGTGCTTAGAATTCTTTTTCATGATATGTTAGACAGTTTTATCCTTGTTTTGTCGGTTTTCCATAGAAATACCAAGGAAATAGTGGACAAATCACTATTTTCATCGATATTAAACTACAATACACTTTATGAGATAGATTAAACAGGAAGAGCAATGCAAAGATGAAAAAGTTTTTGTTTTTACTTGCAGGTATTTATACCTGATTAATATAATGCGTAAAAATGCGGATTCAATATAGTAATATTAATTTAATACATATAGTGTTTTAAATAAGCACATTATTAAAAATTTAAACTTACCATCAACATGGCGCATAGATTAAGTAAATATTAAGTTTTTTACATATCTGGAATCGCGGATGAATTGACCAAAATGCGCTTACGCCTTTTTATTCACGATAAATGCGATACGGTCGGTTGGGCCTCTGGAAGAGACGAGGGTTTTTAAGAATATATATTTTAAATTTAACCTTACCTTTGTTTGCTCAACGGCAATAAGGCATGAAACTCCAATTTGAAAAAGAACAAGACCTGCTGAACGCGCTTCGAAGTAAGTCGCCTGCTGAATATAATACTGCTTTAGAGCATCTTTATAAAAATGAAAAACTAAAAGGGGCTGTTCGGAAGCAGGTTATTGATTTGGGCGGAAATGACGATGAAGTTCATGCCATATTGAATGACACACTGCTTGTTGTTTTTAACCATCTGCAAAGTGGTATTTACGATCCTGAAAAGAGCCGTTTGAATACCTATATCGTGGCTATTGCAAAAAAGAAGTTCTTTACCAAACATCGTTCAGATATCAGGCGCGTTAAATGGTATCAGCGTTCAGCAGATTCCGGTGCGGTTGAAACAATTACCGATATGGGAATTGAGATGGATCGCGCCGAACGTAAGGCATTATTAACCAAAGTATTATCAGAGATCGATCCCAAATGTCAAAAAATTACGGAACTACAGTCCATCGGTTATTCCCTGGCTGAAATAGCCGATCAATTCAATTATAAAAATCAGAATGCTGCTAAATCGGCTGCCAAAGATTGTCGAGAAAAGTTTCGAAAACGATTGGAAGCGAATCCGGATTTGGTGGCTGAAATACTCGAATGATGAACGGACTATATGATTATGACGACATAGAGGATTATTTGGAGGATCGCATGAGCGAATCGGATCGTATTGCATTTGAGCAAGCGCTCAAAACCGATCAGGATCTGATAAAACGTGTAAATGTGGTCAGGGCGGAGGCCATCGTGCAGCGCATGATGCGGGACGAATATATTATGGGCCAGTTTGAGGCTTGGGATAAAGAAGCCGCAGAAAAAAAAACAGATTTTTCTTCGCCCGGTCAGGACGGAGTTGATACGGCATCGGCATACAAAAAGAGGTTGATTCCAATTGCAATTGGGTTATTATTTTTAGTTGGTATTGCGGCTTTTTATTTTTCGCAACGTCAAACCGCTCCTATTGCTCCGGTAAATCAATCGGTTCAACCTGTCAAACCGGATACGGCATCCAGATTGCCCAATCATGCTAAATCGCCCACAGATTCGTCGCTAATCGCAAGTCAAAATGCGCCATTGAAAAACAAAGGTGTTCCTAAATCAAATCCTGACAATGCTGTCGCGTTTTACGATGCTTTGGCAAAAGAAACCTACCGGGAAGGAAATTTGGGCGGAACCTTGTTGGGAGGAGGAAATGAAAACAGCATTTCTGATCCTTACGACAAGGCGCTTCAAATGTATAAGGATAAAAAATACAGCGCGGCGTTACCATTATTGATGCATCCGACCAAGGAACAGGAGTCGGACTATTTTTATTTGCGCGGCTATATTTATTATCATCTTGGCCAATACAGAAAAGCGGAACAGGATTTTCACGCATTTCGCGGTATGAAATATTCCAACCACAAGATTGATGCGGAATGGCGTGAGGTGTTTTGTATGGTGCGGCAGTTGCCAGGCGCGCGTAAGCGTTTGGACGCGGCGTTGGAGGAAATTACGGCGGATCAGGAACATAACTATTACAAAGAAGCAGTTGCGTTGAAGGAGGCGTTGAAGGGTAAATAAGGTTGCCTCTCACAAAAAAGCCGATACTCATCAGATGACTTGGAGTCATCAAATGAGTACCGGCTTTTTTAACGTGAATTTTTAATACTTGGGCGTACCGGTCAATTAAAAACTACCGAATCACATGCACTTGTTGCACGCTCACCTGTTCACCCGCCTGCATACGCAAGATGTAGATACCGGAATTCAGGTTGCTCAAATTAATTTCCGCCTGATGTGTTCCACTCTCTTGTTCAAAAGATTGGCTTTGAACGATATGGCCAAGCAGGTCAGTCGTAACAATTTGCACCTTACTTTTGGTTGTTAACGCATACGGAATAAGCGCCTGATCGCTTGCGGGATTGGGAAAAATAAGCCCGATTTGGTTAGTTGTCGTATTTTCCTTCCATTCGGTACGATCAAGGTTTTCTATGTCGGATGGAACAAGGTTTGTAGTCGATCCAGGCTGCTTGTCCAACATATATGCAGACGTTTGATCCGGCACTTGAACGGTCGGGATGGAAATGACTTTTACCGATTTGCCTTCATTTCCATCGGAGCCGAAGTTTGCAGTGTAATAATTGAGCGCACAAATACCGAAAGTACCGTTTGCATTATCATAACCCCAAACCCGTACCCAAAGCGATGTACCCGCTTGTCCTGTTATGGTGACTACCGGCATGGTGGAACCGTTGCCGTCATCATTGTCATCTTCGCAGTAAACGTAAGTGAGGTAGCTACAACCACTGCCCCAGTAAACAGCCATCACAGCATCGGTAAGCGTACCTGCGATGGTACGAAAGGTGACCATGCCGCTGCTTGGAATAGCGCACACATACCAAATATCGTTTGGCGTGTTTGTGCCGCATGTTGTACCGCTAAAACTTGGCGTTGCGCCAGTGGTGTTCCCGCTATTGTAATAACAGGTGCTTCCGGCTGTAATCGGCGTAGGATTGCAAACATTATCATTGGCAGGAGCGCCATTTAGGGTGGTAAAGGGTTTATTAGCCGACCAGTTGCTCCAGATACCGGAGATGCATTTAACGCTTGACGAAAATTCGTACTGGGTATTGGACAGGAGTCCGCTGATGTCGATGTAGTTGCTTGTGCCGTCGGGCAAATCCGTCCAGGCAGTGACGCCAACTTTTCGGTAACGGAAATCGTATGCCGACACGCCGGAGACTGAACAATTCAGGCGCGCGGCATTTCCGGTGATGTTGGTAGCGGAGAGTTGGCTAATAGAAGGGGTGTTGCAGGCGCCAGATGAACTGGTTGTAAATGTTACGCTGCTCGACCAGTTGCTGAAAAGGGTGGCCGTGCATTTTACGGCTGCTGCAAATTCGTATTGTGTACTTGCTGTAAGTCCGCTGATGTCAATGTAATTAGCCGTGCCGGCCGCCAGATCCGTCCAGCTGCTTGCGCCTACCTGCCGATAGCGCCAGTCGTAGGCCAGCACGCCTGTAACGGAGCAATTCAGGCGCGCAGCGGTGGCAGTTATGTTGGTGGCAGAGAGTTGGGAAGTGGAAGGGGCGTTGCAGGTTGAATTTTGTGCAGCCAGGCAAGCAGCCTGTGCGTTTACACGCCCGTAACCCATTTCGTTGTTCCAGGTACCGTTGGGCTGGCTGCTGTTTGAGGAATAACTGTAACCGCCAACTTTATCACAATTACTTTCAAGAATTGCGCGCGCCTGTGTGGCGGTTAAGTTACCGTTTACCGATAATATCAAGGCCATCACCCCGGCTGCGTTCGGCGTTGCGGAAGAAGTTCCGTTGAATGTGTAGGTATAATCACCAGAATTGTAACCTGCGGCACCTGCAATGTCAGTTGTGGCAATTTTCACACCGGGAGCAACTATATCAAGTCCTGTACCATAATTAGATCCCCACCCGGTTTCACCGTCGCAAGAGGTGAAACTTTTGCGTTTGTCGCACATACTGGTGGCGCCGACGGCAATTACATTGGAATTGGCGGCAGGATTGCTTATTCCGTTGTTGTTATCATTTCCTGTTGCAAAAAGTACAGGGGCGCCTTTGCCGTTTCGACCGCTTGTAACAGCATTGAGAATTGCAGCATTAATGGTGGAGGAAGAAGATCCCCCGCCCCATGAATTGCTCAAAACGTCGGCAGCGCCCGTTTGCCAAGCCCAGTTAATTCCGTTCGCTGCCCAGGAATCCATAAATGTCCATTGTGTTTGCCCGGTAGCGTGGTATGCAATGCGTACAGGAATAATTTTACAGTTATACGCATTTCCTGCGATGCCGATTCCGTTATTGCCTTTCGCTGCTATAATGCCGGCACAAGCAGTTCCGTGCGCATCATTTCCACTAGGGTTCCCAGCGCTTCCATTCCCAGTGGCATCATATCCAGTTAGCATGTTGCTTATTAAATCGGGGTGATTTATGTTAACACCTTCATCGATGACGGCTACTTTTATACTTGAAGAGCCGGTTGTTATTTGCCAGGCGCCTTGAATATCCATATCGGCATCCGCCAAACCAATATTTACCCAACTAGAACCATTCCAATATTGGCCTGTATTTTCTTGCGCCCATTGAGCAAAATTAAGAGGGTCATTCGTATATGGCGCAACAAGCCTTAAAAAATTCACTTCTGCAAATGCCGGTTTTCCAGTCTCGTACAATTGGTTTGCAATGTCAAATGCTTTTCCCATGCGGTTGTCGGGTACATTAACGTGGAAAAGTAAGGGATCAAATTCATTTTGTACTGGTTTGTCTAAATGCATTGATTTACAAGCACTTTTTAACCATTTCAAGTCACTCGTACTTTTTAAACCGACATTGATTTGGTTTAGAATCCCTTGGTGGGTACCATCGCTGTACAGTAAAAACGGAGCTGCATAGTTTAATTCCGAACACTTGTTCAATGCCTGGAGCAGTTTTTCTACCTGAACGATCGTAGCGCCGGGTTTTACCTCAAGGGTGGTTGCCTGGACTTGAGGGATGTCAAGGTTGGCATTGTATTCGGCGAGTTCAGAAAACCGCCGCACCATGGCATTCCGTTTTGATTCAGATACATTTGATTTAAATGAAACAAGGATACGCGTTTGGTCTAATTGAAAAGTTTGAATGCCTTCCGGGCCTTTTGCGGTGTAATCGCGCGATTGTGCCGAAAGGTTTAGGCTGCATAGCAGGCTTAAAATCAACCCTAAGCAGGTAATACGAGCGGTGTAAGTCAACATGTTGTGGTTCATTTAATAATTGGTTTACAGAAAAAAATAGTTGCTTGAAGAAATCGGTTTGGTCAAGTATTTGATTTCTGTACCTTATTGCCGATGGCATAAGCAGGGTAAGGTTTGGTTTGGAAAAAAATTAAATTTTATTTTATATTTTATATAAATAACTGTATAACAATAAAATAAAAACAAGGCTGTATTGTAAATAAATAGCAAAACTGAAACAACCGTTCTTAATTGCAAACGCTTTACACATCTATCTTCTTGAGGCTGTATCATAAGGTAACGTGGGATTTTTTCGCCAAATAAAAAGTTGAGA
>JBAXTB010000629.1:0-2141 GCA_037130425.1 Bacteroidota bacterium | reverse complement strand
CTATCTTCAGGCTAAATTGCAAGGAAGCGCTAAGAATCCCTTTGCGATTGGGGCTTCAGTGATGATTGAATACGACAACGGACATATTCAATATCAGGAGTTGAATACGGTACACGGCATCTTCTCGTCGGTCGAACATTTGATTCATTTCGGCTTGGGCGCTGCGCAAAAAGTGGATAAATTCACCGTGCGCTGGCCGGATGGCAAGACCCAAACGCTTACAGATGTCAATGTAAATCAACGACTTGCGTTAAAATATTCAGACGCGTCTGGCTATATTGCGGCGCTTGTTCCGCCCCAACAGGCGAACAAATATTTCAAAGATGTGACTACTACGGCGGGCCTGAATTTTCAACACGAAGAGAATATTTTTAATGATTTTGAAAACTGGCCGTTGCACCCTTGGAAAATCTCTGATTTAGGGCCGCTGCTCGCAAAAGGCGATGTAAATGGCGATGGTTTGGATGATGTTTATATCGGCAATGCCTTTGATAAATCTGGCGCCTTGTTTGTCCAAACTCCCGGCGGTACCTTTAAACCGATTGCGCCTGAAGTTTGGGAGGCCGATAAAATTTATGAAGACCACGGCGCCTTGTTTTTTGATGCCGATGGCGATAAGGATCTTGATCTGTTTGTGATTAGCGGCGGCGCAGAAGCAACTTCCCCCCAAGCCTGGCAGAACCGCTTGTATATCAATGTGGACGGCAAAGGAAAATTTGCCAAAGTGCAAGGCGCAATCCCTGCAAGCACGGATGTTGCCCTGCGCGTGGCGTCCTTTGATTATGACCACGACGGCGACAATGACTTATTCATTGGCGGGCGCATCACACCTGGCAAATGGCCGTTGACGCCCCGTAGCGTGGTGTTGCGCAACGATCGCTCTACATTTACGGATGTTACGGCGGAAGTGGCGCCGGAATTTGAGCATTGCGGTATGGTCACGGATCTGAATTGGGCCGATATTGACGGCGACCAGCAGCCGGAATTGATTGTGGTGGGTGAATGGATGCCCGTGACTATTTTTAAATTGAATGGCGGGAAACTTCAAAACATCACAAAACAGGCCGGTTTGGATCAATCAAACGGGCTTTGGAACCGTGTAGAAGTAGCAGACCTTGACCACGATGGCGATTTGGACCTCATAACCGGCAATTTTGGTCAAAATACCCGCTTGAAAGCCTCTGCCGACGCTCCTTTGCGTTGTTTTGCCAAAGATTTTGACAACAATGGCACGCTGGATCCGATTATGGCCGAATATGAAAACCAAAAATTGTATCCGCTGTACCAAAAACCGGAAATGACCAAGCAGATGCCGATTTTGAAAAAGAAGTTCCTGTACTCGAAAGAGTATTCGCAGGCGACGATGGATCAAATCTGGCCGCAAAAGGATTTGGATGCAGCGCTAAACTTGTACGCCTATACGCTCGAAACCTGCTGGTGGGAAAATCAGGGCGGTAAATTTGTAAAACACGAATTGCCGATTCAAGCGCAAGTATCTGTCGTTCAAGGCATTATCGTTGACGATTTTAACAACGACGGAAACCCGGACATCCTAATGGCCGGCAACAAATACGGTTTGGACGTTGAAACCAACCGCTGCGATTCCGGGAACGGCGCCTTGTTTTTAGGCGATGGAAAAGGGAATTTCAGTTGGGTAAACAACGTGGAAAGCGGTTTTTGGGCCATGCAGGAGGCGCGGGATATTGCGTTGTTGAAAGGCGCAGGCACGAAGAAGTTTGTGATTGTGGCAAATAACAATAGTAAACCGCAGGTGTTTCAGCGGTAGAATCTTCCTCTGAATCCTGATACCGCCGAGCGCAACGTGTGCATACATCTAGCATCTTGTAACCGCCGGTTTTAACCGGTGGAATCGCAACTAAACCCTTAATCACATCTATCTTCTTTGCAGAACATCAGCATCTAATTTGTTGTAGATGTGGATGTTCTGCAAAGAAGATAGATGTGATTATGGGTTTAGTTGCCCCCGACTGAAGTCGGGGGTTACAAGATGTTAGATGTTATGCGGAGACTGCGCTCGGCGGTAAAAGGATTGTATGTTTATAGGATTTTGCAGAAAATATCCCAATCCTGAAAGGATTGTATGTGTTGCGTAACGTTCTACATACAATCCTTTCAGGATT
>JBAXTB010000628.1:0-2142 GCA_037130425.1 Bacteroidota bacterium | reverse complement strand
AATTGCTTGGTTCTGCCCGAAATTTTAAAGCAATGGGGGTTTCGACGTGTAAACACCATGGTATCGCCGAGGAGGTATCGCCAAAGTCCGTTGTTGCTGGAAATCACAATGGCGTAATTTTTACCGATTTCTACTTCAGACAACAAAATGGTTTTCGGGTGGTCTTTATCCCATTCTTCGATCGGGATAAATTCATAAAATGCCCCGTTGTCGGCAAAAAGCAGCATATCGTTTTTATCGAGATCGCATTGTGCGCCAAAATAACCTTCAGAGGCATTGTAAATTTCCTGATACACAAATTGCGCGCTGGGAATCAGG
Source organism: Bacteroidota bacterium (assembly GCA_037130425.1). Lineage (GTDB taxonomy): Bacteria > Bacteroidota > Bacteroidia > Chitinophagales > Saprospiraceae > M3007. The sequence continues at coordinate 1,824 of JBAXTB010000628.1, read as the reverse complement.
TCTTTAAAGGTTTGGCGGTACGGATCGAAGCCGACCCCGCCGTGCATATAGGCTTGGAGGTTGGGCCAAACTTCCAGCATATTTGATTTGCCGGTTTTTTCCAAAATTAGACGGAACAGCACGATAATCCAGGTAGGCACCCCGCCAAACATCACAATATCATCCTGTTTACTCACGATTTCAGCCGCTTTTTGAAGTTTTTCTTCAAAATTAGACTGAAGCGCCATTTCAATATCGGGCGTATAAAACATGCGGCCAATGGCAGGCATGTGGTAAGTCAGGATAGCGCTCACATCGCCGAAACGCGTTTCAGGGCGCTCTTGAAATGATTGATAACTGCCAGGCAACACCAAGTTTTTATGCCTAAAAATTTGCATATCCGGCTTGTTATGGTACAAAAGCGCCAAGGAATCCCAACTTCCGGCAATATGGCAATCGTACAAATTGGCGTAGGGTACCGGGATAAATTTACTTTTATCGCTGGTGGTGCCGCTGCTTTTGCTGTACCAATTCACCTCGCCTGGCCACAAAATATCCCGTTCGCCAAGCATCATACGGTTGATATACCCCTTTATTTTATCATAATCATGAATCGGCACTGCGCTGGTAAAATCATGCACCGTTCGAATACCGGCAAAATTATATTGCCGCCCAAATTCAGTATCGCGCGCCGTTTCAATCAACGTGCGAAACCAGCGCTCCTGCGATTCTTCAGGGCGCTGCATGTAACGTTCAATGCGTCTCATGCGCAGTTGGAGGTACTGCTTAACAAACTCGTTAACCAACCATTTCATGAATCTGGGATGATCGTTTTTTCTGCCTTTCCTAAAGGCGAAAGTATAAAATAAGATCGAAGGAAGCAGTGCCGGGATGAAGCAACATGAAAAATCGCTTTATTAGGGCCTACCTTTGCTCCAAATTTATACAAAAAAAACGAATTACATGCAAATAGCCATTATTGGCGGCGGCGCTGCCGGTTTTTTTGCGGCCATTACTTGCGCCGAAGCCAATAGAGACTGCGCGGTGGTCATTTTTGAACGCGGAAAATCGGTGCTTGAAAAGGTCAAAATAAGCGGCGGCGGGCGTTGCAATGTAACGCACGCTTGTTATGACCCCAAGGCATTGGTTCAGTATTATCCGCGTGGCAGCAAAGAACTGCTCGGGGCGTTTATGCAATTTGGCCCGCAACAAACGGTAGAATGGTTTGAAAAACGCGGCGTAAAACTCAAAACGGAAGCCGACGGCCGCATGTTTCCGGTAACAGACGATGCGCAAACCATCAGCGATTGTTTGCAACGGGCTGCGCATCAGGCGCGGGTGCAGGTGCGCACGAGTACGCGGGTGGAAAAAATAATCCGAACCGAAGATTCAAAAAAATGGCAATTATGGATACAGGGCGAATCAAAACCGCTTGAATTTCATAAAGTTATGATTGCGGCCGGCAGTAGTGCGGCAGTTTGGGAACAATTAAGCGGGCTTGGGCATACGATTGTGGAGCCGGTTCCGTCGTTGTTTACGTTTAACATAAAAGACAGTCGGATAAAAGACTTGTTGGGCATTTCGGTGCCAGAAGCAAAAGTGCGGATACCAGGCGCCAAATTGGAAGCGAACGGCCCATTGCTGATTACGCATTGGGGCATGAGCGGTCCGGCCATCCTGCGATTATCGGCCTGGGGGGCGCGGGAATTGAACGGAATGCAGTACCAGTTTCCGCTGGAAGTAAACTGGACGGGAAAATTTAACCTTGCAGAAATAACAGCGCAATTGCAGGAGCAAAAAACGGGCAACCCGAAAAAATCCATTGCGGCGAACACGCAATTTGGC
>JBAXTB010000627.1:0-2164 GCA_037130425.1 Bacteroidota bacterium | reverse complement strand
CTCGAAAGTATGCGCGGTGAAAAACCGGCTTTAAAAGACCAAAAACGCACCCTGCTGCCCGACCATCGCTGGGTAGATCCGGAATACGTGTTTGAAATACCGGAAAAGGCCAATAACATTGCTAAAATAGAAATTGATCCTTCCGGTTTAATGGCCGATGTGGATCGTGAAAACAATACCTGGGTAAAGAAATAACCATGCGGATTCAATTTCCTGACGACTTTTTCTGGGGTACATCCACGGCGGCAGCACAGGTTGAAACCGCCGGAAATCACCCTTGGAAGGGGCTTCGCGCCAAGGATGGCTACTTGTTTGAACGCACGACGGACCATGAAAAACGCCGGGCAGAAGACGCGGTGTTGATCGCTCAACTCGGTTCAGTGTACCGCTGCGGCGTGGATTGGAGCCGCCTGCAACCCGAACCAATGGCTAAGTTCGACCGGAATGTGGTAGAAGAATATCAGACATTTTTTGACGACCTCAAACACCGGGGCGTGAAACTCATGTTCGTATTGCACCATTTCAGCCATCCAAACTGGTTTGAACAACAGGGCGGCTGGACAACGGAAGACAATATTCCGTTTTACCTCAATTTTGTGCAACAATGCGTCAAACATTTTGGTGATTATGTGCTGTATTGGAACACCTTTAATGAGCCGAATGTGTATGCCATGAACGCCTTTATGCTCGGCAATTTTCCGCCGTTTCAAAAAGGCAAATATTTCAGGGCAAACCGCGTGCTCAACAACATGGGGAAAGCCCACGATATTGCCCGCACCCTGATTCACGAAAAAATCAAAGACGCGCCGGTAGGGATTTCCTTGGATACCGCTGTATTTCAAGGTGTTAACTTGCCAGGAAAAGCAGTGGCGGCCTTTGTGCGCTGGTGGTTTTTGCACCGCGCCGCCAAGCCCTTCCGCAAATGCGATTTCTGGGGCATCAGTTATTATGCCTACATGCTCTTTGATCCGTTCCCGATTGACGCCATTGACCGGGCCGATGCGCTTGAAAAACGCAGTATTCAACACGACCGCATGTGGGGCTATAAACCGGAAGGCCTGGGCCAAATGCTCTGCGATTTTTACCTGAAATACGGCAAACCTATGATCGTCGCTGAAAACGGGATTTGTACCGACGACGTAGAGTTACGCATACAAAGTTTGCGCGATTATCTGAAAGTATGCTATGAGGCATTGCAGGAAGGCGTAGATTTGCGTGGTTATGTGCATTGGAGTACCTGGGATAATTTTGAATGGCATCTTGGTCCGACCTATCGTTTCGGGCTGGTGCGCATTGATTTTGACTCTATGAATCGCACCATGACCGAAGCCGGTACGTTTTATTCAAAAATTGCCGCCGAAAACGGCCTCGATGTTTAAACTATTGACCTGTAAATCAATGTTATGCGTTTACTGATCCTCTCTTTTTTACTTGCGGTAGGCCCACTTTCCCACGCGCAGGTGTTCATGCGCGCGTTCGATGGCGCGCCCGCGCTCGCGCTCGGAGGCGCTACAACGGCTTATCCGGGTACCGATCTGGGCATCGGCACGGCGGCAAAATTGGGTATGGGCGACAAACTCGGCTTTTGGGCCGGTTCTGCGCTGCCGTACAGCATCGGCGGCTGGCAATCGGTGCAATTGCAGGGTTTGATCGGACTGAACCGGTACAGCGGCGCAGGCATTGAGGTGCAACATGCAGGAACGGATGCGTACACGGAGCAGCGTTTTAGCCTTCAATATGGTCGGAAATTAGGTGAAAAACTGATGATCGGCGCGAATGCAGATGTACTGCGCATTTCGCAAAAAGAATATGGATCGGTGAATAAAGCCACGTTCGGTTTGAGCCTCTTGGCCCGCGCCTTGCCCAAACTCTGGATCGGCGCCCGCGTTCAAAACCCCTTCCAACAAAAAATCGGTTCGGATATTATTCCTTCCGTACTGAACATTGGCGCTTGCTGGAAACCCTCTGAATTGCTGTATTTAATGGCAGAAACGGAAAAAGACCTGGAGCGCCCTGCGCAAATAAAAGTGGGTGTTGAATACCACCCGGCCGGCATTTTTGTCGTGCGCGCGGGTATGCGCACCGGCCCCGCCCGCGTAGGATTCGGCCTCGGTTTGCGCTTGAAAAATGGCTTGCGATTAGATGTTGGCTCTGAATGGCATTC
>JBAXTB010000626.1:0-2164 GCA_037130425.1 Bacteroidota bacterium | reverse complement strand
CCGTGAATTGTTGCTGAATATCCTGCGGCAACACGATCAAAGTGCCGCCCGAACTGAGAGTGGCAAATATTTCCTGAAAACTAACGTCAAAAGTATAAGGCACAAACTGCGCCGTGCGATCGCCAAGGCCCAAATTACAGTTGGCGTTTTGCCATTGAATCAGGTTTACCAAACTACGTTGTGGCATCGAAACCCCTTTGGGCTGACCGGTAGAACCGGAAGTGTACAGCACATAAGCCAGGTCTGGACCGGTATTGATGCGTTGCGGGTTTTGCGTCGGTAAATCATGCGCAAGGATTTCATCAAAGCGCTCAATAGATAATTCCGGCAATTCCACCTTGAATTCAAGCGCGGAGGCGTGGCTGATTTCATCCGTGAGCAAAGTTTTCGCGCGGCTGTTTGCGAGCATGTAGCGCACGCGGGCGGGCGGGAAGTCTGTTGAAATAGGCAAATACGCCGCGCCGGATTTCAATACACCAAGGATGCCGATGATGGTGGAAGCGCTGCGTTCTATTTGCAGGGCAACAACGTCGTTAGCTTTTATATTATGCGTAAATCGCAGATAATGCGCTAATTGATTGGCTTTTTCGTTCAGTTCACGATAGGTAAGCGTTGTTTCTCCAAAAATCAGGGCCGTTTGCTCGGGCGTAAGGGCAGTTTGCGCTTCAAAAAGTTGGGCAATGGTATTTATTTCAGGATAAACCGCGCTTGTATCGTTGAAATCGTTCAACAACATCTGTTTTTCAGCAGTTGGCAGCAAATTCAAAGATCCAATGGCAGTCCTCGAGTCAAGCAACGCGCTGTCCAACAAGGTCTGCAAATGCTCCGCCAGACGTGCAATTCGATCGCTTTTGAATAAATCAGTATTATATTCAAGGCGCATCAACAGCCCTTCGCCTGTTTCCATAAAATTGAAGAGCAAGTCAAATTTGCTGATCCCGGTTTCCGATCCTTTTACCGAAAGCGCCACATCTCCAAATCGCAATTCCGACTGCTCGTTATTTTGCAGCACCAACAGCACATCAAACACCGCCGAGCGACTCAAATCGCGCGGCAACTCTAAATCCTCCACCAAGCGGTCGAACGGATATGCTTCGTGTTCAAAAGCCGCTAACGTGTTGGTTTTCACCTTATTCAACAAAGTTTCAAAACTTTCGTCGCCCTTTAGGTGGTTGCGCAGCACCACCGTATTGACATAAAATCCGATTTGGTCGTGCAAATCCGGGTGGATACGACCGGCCACCGGCGTTCCGATTAAAATATCTTCCTGGCCGGTGTAGCGGTAAAACAAACTTTTCACCAGCGCCGTCAAACCCATAAACAAGGTCGCGCCCTGCGATTGGCATAAAGCGCTCAATCCTTCCAGTGCTTTGGCAGGAATAATCGTGTTTAAAGTAGCCCCGTTGTACGTTTTGTTTGCCGGACGCGCATAATCCGAAGGCAATTCAAGCGTCGGAAGCATCCCGTCTTCCTTACTTAGTTGATTCAACCAGAACGCGCGCATAACTTCTGCCTCGTCTGATTCCAATAGATTGTTTTGCCAGGCTGCGTAATCCTTGTACTGGATTTTCAAGGCCGGTAGCACCAATATCGGTTGTTCAACGCCTTGCTTAATCGCGTCGTACAATGTGGTCATTTCCCGCACCAGCACGTTTATCGACCAACCGTCGGAGATAATATGGTGCATGTTGAACAGCAGCAAATACTCCGCTTCTTCCAATTGCAGCAGTTCAAGTTGCAAAAGACTGTCCAACGCCAAGTCAAAGGCGTGAAGCGCATGGGCTTCAATCAATGCTTTAATTGCGTCTGCGCTCAAACTGCGGCAATCCCGCTGCGGCAATTGATAAGGCACTGCCGGGCTTATTACTTGTCGTCCTTCTTTAAATTGGGTGCGCAATATTTCATGCCGTTCAAACAATAAGTCAAAAACCCGCTCTAAGGCCGCAATGTCCAAATCCCCGCGCAGGCGCAAGGCGGCCGGCATATTGTAGGCCGCATGCGCCTCCGCCGTTTCACTCATTTGGTCGATCACCCACAAACGGCGCTGCGCATTTGACAGCGCATAATCCGTTGATTCCTTTACTGTTGGAATCGACGCCAAGGTTTTAAAATTGACCTTCGATTCGGCTATGACGCGTTCTGCCAAAGCAGCAATCGTCGGGTT
>JBAXTB010000625.1:0-2171 GCA_037130425.1 Bacteroidota bacterium | reverse complement strand
CGATCGCGCGGAAAGGGGAGATACTTGTTTTCCCGAATCCCGCTTCCGAGCGCGTATTTTGGACCAAACAGAATGCCGATGCGCCGGAGTTCATCAGACTGTATAATACATTGGGTCAGTTACAGTTGGAGCAACAGACTTCCGATGGATTTATCGATGTTAAAAATTTAGCAGGCGGTGTTTATCATCTTGTCGTTCAGTCAGCATCCGGCTCAGTTAGATCGGCTAACTTTGTAATTCAGCACTAAGTTCACTGTAACACTAAGTCTAAGTGGGTGTATTCATCCACTTAGACTATTTTCATTTTTATATATGAAAAATATTATACTATTAATTTTTTGCGGCTTCAGTTTATCTGTTTTTGCGCAAAAAGAGGATAATGTTTGGGTATTTGGTTATGATTTCATCCCTTCCCCTCAAAATCCAGGCGCAGAAAGAATTATCTTTAATTTTTCGGATGATTCGCTTAAAATCCATTATTCAAGTGGAAGCATGATATTGTATGACTCTTACGCTTCGATCTGCGATACTGCGGGTAAATTACTATTGTTGTCAAACGGATGCTACATTGAAAATGCTAATGGCGTAGCCATTCCCAACAGCGAAGGTCTTAACCCTGGGAAATTATACGATGTAACATGTGCGCAACATGAAGGTTATAATTTTCCTCAGAATATGATTATGTTGCCAGATCATGCCCTAAAAACCAAGTATCATTTATTCCACATACCAATTGATATAATCTCAGGCAATGCCACCGCCTATGGGCTTTTGCATTCTACGTTTGATTTATCTTTAAATAATGGTTTAGGGGATACGGAAGCGAAAAACGAGCTTGTAGTATCGGATATGATGGGTAACGACGGGCTTCATGCCGTACGCCATGCAAATGGTCGGGATTGGTGGATTATCGGAAGCAAACGATTTACCAATAAATTTTTTATTATACTGCTTGATCCGAATGGAATTTCAGTGAAAGAACAAACGATAGGAGACACACTATTTTACGATGCGGGCGGGGAAATGGTCTTTTCTCCAAATGGTGAAAAGATTGCGCTTTTTGATCCTAAAAACGATCTTAATATTTTTGATTTTGACCGTTGCTACGGTATATTATCCAATCCGATACATATCCCCTTGGCGGATTCAGATGATACTCAAATATTGGGAGCCGCCGCATGGTCGGCCGACAGCCGTTATTTGTATGTAAGCGGGAGCCTACTGGTTTATCAATTTGATATTACGGCAACAGATGTAGGCGCTACCAAACAATTAGTCGCCGAATACGATCCGAATATTTTTTGTTTTCTCAATTCCACGTTCAACTGGATGGAATTAGGGCCGGACGGTATTATCTATTCACGACCAGCCAACGGTACTACCTGCATGAACCGCATTAACCATCCCGAACGCCCCGGCGCTGCCTGCGGTGTAGAACAACGCGCCCTTATGTTTGATTATGCTTACAAAAACATTCCCAATTTTCCCAATTTCCGCCTTGGCCCTGTGGACGGTTCCGCCTGCGATACCTTAGGCATTGATAATCATCCGCTCGCGGGCTGGCGTTATGCGCGCCCGGACATCCTTACGGTGGATTTTACCTCCGTGTCGTGGTATGAGCCGGAGCAGTGGTATTGGACTTTTGGCGATGGCACGGTCAGTACCGAACGAAATCCGCAACATGTTTTCCCAGGGCCGGGGCCGTACCCCGTTTGTCTGACGGTGAGCAACAATTACGGCTCGGATACAAAGTGCAAAACAGTGTGGGTGACGACAACGGCGACGGAGGAAACGCCGGCGATCGCGCGGAAAGGGGAGATACTTGTTTTCCCGAATCCCGCTTCCGAGCGCGTATTTTGGACCAAACAGAATGCCGATGCGCCGGAGTTCATCAGGCTGTATAATACATTGGGTCAGTTACAGTTGGAGCAACAAACTACTGATGGTTTTATCGATGTTAAAAATTTAGCAGACGGTATTTACCATCTTGTCGTTCAGTCGGCATCCGGTTCAATCAGATCGGCTAACTTTGTTATTCAGCACTAAGTTCTAAATCGCTGGTGCGAGGGTTCAACACTCATCTACAAAATAATAAAAGGAAACGGGCCGTACAAGCACACCGCTGGCGCGAGGTTCCAACCTCGTGTTTCCGATTGGTCGGGTTCCACCCG
>JBAXTB010000624.1:0-2173 GCA_037130425.1 Bacteroidota bacterium | reverse complement strand
GTCATTTTACCTTGGTCATACATGGCTTTAAACGGCTGTAAAGAGGGGTGTAAGCCCACTTGATCGGCCGTCGGCAGGGTGGTGTCCAATTTGATCGCTTCCGACTCCTGGATGCGAATTGTGGGGCGCAAATTGGCGTAGGTATCGTACTGCGGCAGGGCGATCACGTTGTTGATGCCGTCGTTGCCGCCTTTGAGTTGAATGAGTACCAGGATGCGATCCTCCACACCGTCGCAGGTGCTCAGGATTTTGGCCATGCTGGAATTTGCAAACGGTCGCATGTTCACGCCGTTGACGACAAATGGAGTTAAACCTGCCGCCGGGAATATTTTGAGAAAATTTCTTCTTTTCATTGTTGTTGTTTGAAAAATTGAAACACAAAACAACGCCGCCTGAAAGGCTGCAAAGTTGTCATACTGAGCAACGCGAGGTAATCAAAATGTCTGATATTCAGGCGAATACATGATCGCATTAATCAGGCGTTCGAGCGCGATTTTCACTTCGCTCTCGTTGCCGGTGCTCAAATAATTTTGCCATTCATACGTCCAATCGGCGGCAGGCAGATTGTTCAAAAAGACACTTTGGTAGAAATAATCGAAGCGATCGGTGTCGATGGCTTCCGGCAGCATGTAGTCAATGAGTTCTTTTACCAGGATGTACGGATCGGCTGGGTCGCTGATGGTACCGCTGTCGCGCATCCAGGGCGCAATGTTGAGTTTGATGCCGATGGGAACGTTGGTGCCGCCGCCGAATTGTCGGGTGCCCGTGAGCAGCATGGCCGGCAATTTGTAGCGCGCAATGATGCTGCTGGAACTAAACCACTGCCGACTGAAATCAGGATTTTGATATAAGCCGGGATAACCGGCTACATCGGAGGGGAAGAAAATCGGGAAATTGGCCGAGCCGAACATGCGGGTGATGACCGCTTGGGAATAAAACGCGTTGTAATGCGCGTTCGGTTGTGTAATCGGGTCGGGAATCGGGATTTTGAAAAATGAAATGGCTTGCAGCGCTAGTTCCATCGGCGATTTAATCATACCGCCTACGATTTCATCGGCATTGTCGGAATCGTCGGCGTCGTAAAAATGTTCGCTTTGAAGCAGGGCTTCTAATACCGGTTTTATTTCGTAGTTATTGGAAATCAACATATTAGCCATTGGCGTGATGATGTCGGTTTCTATTTCAGCCGTGATGCTTTTGTGTACGAAATAATGGTACAGCCGGCGCGAAAGGTTTTTGGCTGTTTCCGGCTGGGCAAAAACCATGTTGATAAACGTCGTTAACTCCTGGATCATTCCAGCCACGGTGGTTCCGCCGGCAATGACGGTTCCCTGAAAGCGGTTGCTGAATGTTTTGCTCGTTGTGTTGTGTTGACTCAAATTTGCATAGCCCTTTGGAATGCCGGTTTCAGGATCAAGCGTGGTGCGCAGGCCATTGACGCGAAAGCCGGTAAATACTTTGGCTGCCTGGATAATATCGTCTTCTGTATAATTTGTGTAGTCGCCGGTTCCTACTTGCGGGCCTTTTCCGATGGTAAACAGTTCTAAAAACTCGCGCGCGAAGTTCTCATTCGGGTTTGCCGCTGTATTTTCATTGTTGTTGAGGTAGCGCAACATGGTGTTGTCGGTGACCATTTTGAAGGCGAGTTTTTTGAAATTCCCCAACGCGCTCCAACGCAGCAAGGCCAGATAATCGTAAAAATGCGTGTTGCCGAACGCATTGGCCGTGGTTGTCATATACTGATGGAAAAAGAAGGTCATTTTATGCCCAATGCCTGGGTCATGCAAGGCTTCATTGATCCACCAGGCCATGACATAGCGCCGCAGCACAAAATCCTGCGCCGGCTCGGCGGTACCGGGCGGCAGGCACCAGGTCGTGGCTTCTACCACATCGGTGGTGTTCGGATCGTCGTAAACCGGTTGTTCAAGTTGGCGGGGATACAGCGTCAGCAGGGACTGGATGGCCTGCGCGGCTGTCTGGGCGGCCATTTCATCTACTTTTTCTTTGGTGAATTGGTAACTCGTGCGGCGCAGCAAATGTGCGGCCTTGCGGGTACCGAGCAAGCCTTGTAAAGGGTTGAGTGATGCCATGTCGGTTGGATAAAAAGTGAAACAATCAAGTGTTTGCGGTGCGGGTTGCGGGTTTGACTGTTGGGAGGGAGGAAGGTTTAATG
>JBAXTB010000623.1:0-2173 GCA_037130425.1 Bacteroidota bacterium | reverse complement strand
AATTAAAGCACTTTCAATATTTCAGACTCCAATTGTTCGCGCGGATTAATGGCCACAATGACGCCGTCTTTACCAATCAAAAAAGCTTTAGGAATGGAACTCACACCGTATTGCGCAGCCGGCGCGCTGCCCCAGTGTTGCAAATCGCTGACATGGTTTTCCCAAATCAGTCCGTCCTGCTGGATGGCTGCAATCCATTTTGCCTTGCCCTCTTTTTGTTGCGCCAACATTTGATCCGGCGACAGTTTCATACGCGGGTCAGCGCCGTCAAGCGATACGCTGAATACTTCGAAACCCTTGTCTTTGAATTTGTTATACATATCAACCACGTGCGGATTTTCGCGGCGGCATGGCCCGCACCAACTGGCCCAAAAATCAAGCAGGACTACTTTGCCTTTCAAAGACGAAAGGGTATGCGTCTTTCCATCCGGGCCTTGCAGGCTAATGTCTGGCGCCAGTTGGCCAACCTTAATCAGTTCAGTGCCTTGCTGCTGTGCCACCTGGCTTTGAATTTGCGTAATCATGGCTTTGTAGTCGGTAGCATATTTGCTGCCAGGCATACTTTCTTCCAATTTTTTACCGGCGGCTTTAAAGTCTTCCATGAATGATCCGGCATTGGAACCAAGCAATTGCGCGGTCAGGAACGCTTGCATCAAGGGTGTACAGCCTTTTTGAATCACCGCTTTGGCTTCATCAGGGCTTTTCAACTGATTTTTAAGCAGATCGCGGATGATGCCTGCATAGCAATTAAAAGTTTCGGAGCCGGTCATCTGTATTTCCAAGCGGTCAATTGTAGCCAGGTCTCCAGTCATTTCCAAGGCGCTTTCTTTGCCGCCGAGGATAAAGTACATGCGTTTGGCGCCGATGCTCATGCGGTACAAACCTTCCTCAAATGGTTTGTCGAGTTTAATCTCAAATTTGCCGGCGGCGTCGCAAGTAGCGCGTCCGAGGGCAATGTTGGAGCGATCAAAATGCGATTGTTCCAAAATTACTTCCAGGTTGGACGCATTTTGAATGGTTCCTTTCAATCCTGTACCCGCCTGGCCCTGACATGCTGAGAAGAAGGCCAGCACAGGTAACATTAAAAACAAAAGAACTTGTATCTTTTTCATTGGAATGAATTTTAGTTCATGATTTTTTCTAAAACAGTATCGTAGGTTTTCTTCCAGGAAGCAACAGTTCCCCAATTTTCGCCGTCGATTTGAACAGCTTGGCCATTTACCAGACCAATTTCTGAAAACGCTGCGTTGGCATTCGACATAAAACGCTCGAATTCAGCCTTTTGTTCGGGTTTTACCGAAACCAAAATGCGGCTTTGCGCCTCGCCGAACAACCAGGCGTCTTTGCGAATTTGTTTGTCTGTTTCTACCACAAATCCCAAACCGCCCGCTTGCGCACTTTCTAACAGCGTCACAAACAATCCGCCTTCCGATACATCGTGGGCCGATTGGATCAGGCCGGACTTAATAACATGTCGCAGGGTCTGCTGAATATGGTATTCTTCGTCGAGGTCGAAATAAGGGCAATTGCTAAACTGCACGCGTTTTACCAAGCGCAGATATTCGCTGCAACCCAGGTCTTCCCGGCTGGTTCCGATCAGGTACAGCGCGTCGCCTTCCTGTTTGAAATCAAGGGTCATAATGGCCTTGTGATCGTCTAAAATACCCAACATGCCGATGGTTGGCGTCGGGAAAACCGGCACCACTTTGCCGCCTACAGCGTATTGGTTGTAAAAACTCACGTTGCCCCCCGTAACCGGCGTTTCAAATTTGCGGCAGGCGTCGCCCATACCTTGAATAGCCTGGGCAAATTGGTAATACACTTCGGGATTGTAAGGATTGCCAAAATTGAGGCAATTCGTAATGGCCACCGGTTCGCCGCCTGCGCACACGATGTTGCGGGCCGCTTCGGCCACGGCGATCATCGCGCCTTTGTGCGGATCGGCGTACACGTAGGAGGAGTTGCAATCGGTCGTCAGCGCAATGGCTTTATCAGTGCCTTTTACGTATACCACCGCCGCGTCTGAAGGACGATTGGTGGTCATCGTTCCGGTGCGCACCATCGAGTCGTATTGCTGGGTGATCCAGTTTTTAGAGGCGATATTGGGCGAGGACCAGAGTTTCTTTGCGGCTTTTTTATAATCGGCAGGTTGTTTAACCTTTTGAATATCAAA
>JBAXTB010000622.1:0-2174 GCA_037130425.1 Bacteroidota bacterium | reverse complement strand
CCATCGCCGTGCTTGAAAAACTTAAAAAATCGCCCACAGTCCCGGTCTTTTTTCACCCGGATGCGGTATATGCGCAAGAAATTGTAGGGGCCTGTTATGCGGGCGGATTGCGTTTTTTTGAATTTACCAACCGCGGCAAGGAAGCGTTTGAGGTATTTGAAACGCTGGAAAAATTTGTGCGAGCGCATTGTCCGGAAATGAGTTTGGGCATCGGCACCATTTATTCGGCTGCCGAAGCGGAGCGTTTTTTGTCGGCGGGCGCTGATTTTGTAGTGCAGCCGGTCACGACCGAGGCGGTAGGCGCTGTTTGCAAGGCGCACGGAAAACCCTGGCTTCCCGGCGCGCTGACCGTAAATGAAATATGGGCCGCCTGGCAAATGGGCGCAACCGCAGTCAAAATTTTCCCCGGCAACCTCGTCGGCCCGGACTACATACGCGCCATCCGAGGGCCTATGCCCGACGTACCGCTAATGGTAACCGGTGGGGTAGAACCGACTGTAGAAAATATTCGGGAGTGGCTGAGTGCAGGCGCGCAGGCGGTGGGCATCGGTTCACAATTGTTCAAAGGTGATTTTTCAGGGGATTTTCCGAACCTCGCCCTCAGAATTTCGGGGTTATTGGAAGCGATTTAACGCGCGTTTTAGTTGTTATTTCTAAATGGCAATGTCATTGACCTAATGGAAACGTGGCGGAATCACTTCATTCCTCATTCCAATTTACTAAAAACCTCGGAGAGGTTCAACATTGGTAGAAATGATTGATTTTAAAATAGTTACGACCTCGGAGAGGTCGCACATTGGTTTTAATTATTCACATAAAATACACCAATGTTAGACCTCTCCGAGGTCTGGTAATAACCTGATAATCAATATCTACCAATATTGAACCTCTCCGAGGTTACGAGAGATTGTTAGATATTGAGCAATCGTGCTAACTAAGGATAATTTCATTTTAAATTTTTCAAGTCACTGCTTCTCCACCGAATCAATTACAATGAAACAAACAATCGGAAAATACCGCTGGACCGTAGTGGCGCTGCTTTTTTTTGCCACCACCATCAACTACCTTGATCGCCAGGTAATCGGCCTGTTAAAACCAACCCTTGAACAAGCATTTTCCTGGACGGAAACGGATTACAGCCATGTTGTGATGTCGTTCTCGGCCGCTTATGCCATCGGACTGCTCCTGTTTGGGCGCATCATCGACCGCATTGGAACCAAAATGGGCTATGTCATTTCCATTGTGGTGTGGAGTTTTGCTGCCATCGGCCACGCCCTGGCACGGAGTACGGTGGGTTTCGGCATGGCGCGTGCGGCCTTGGGTGCGGGGGAAGCGGGCAATTTCCCGGCAGCTATCAAGACTATTGCGGAATGGTTTCCCAAAAAAGAACGCGCCTTAGCCACCGGTATTTTTAACTCGGGCGCCAACATCGGCGCAGTCGTAGCGCCCATCATGGTGCCCTGGATTTTAGGGATGTGGGGTTGGCAGGAAGCCTTCATCATCACCGGCGCCATCGGTTTTATCTGGCTGATTTTCTGGTGGATTTTTTATGAAATTCCCACCCGACACAAAAAACTCAGCGCAGCGGAGTTTGACTATATCCACAGCGACGAACCCGATCTCAGCGACGGCGACACCGAGCCGGTAAACTGGCTGCGTTTGTTCAAAATTCGCCAAACCTGGGCCTTCTTTTTCGGTAAACTACTCACCGACCCGATCTGGTGGTTTTTCCTGTTTTGGCTGCCCTCCTACTTTTCCTCCACCTTTCAAATTGATTTGAAAAAGCCGAGTCTGGAATTAGCCGTCGTGTACACCGCCACCACCCTTGGCAGCATAGGCGGCGGGTATTTGTCGGGTTATTTTATCCGACTTGGCTGGCCCGTTTTTCGCGCCCGCAAAACCGCCATGTTCATTTTTGCGTTGTGCGTAGTGCCCATTATGTTGGCCAAATACGCCACGAATGTGTGGGTAGCCGTGGGGCTGATTAGTTTAGCCGCCGCCGCGCATCAAGCCTGGTGCGTTAATATGCTCACGACGGCATACGATATGTTTCCCAAGAAGGCTGTGAGTTCTGTGGTCGGTATCGGTGGTATGGCCGGCGCGGTAGGAGGAATACTGTTTCCGATGTTAGTTGGCTGGTTATTAGACAGTTATAAAGCCGCCGGGAATATCGG
>JBAXTB010000621.1:0-2188 GCA_037130425.1 Bacteroidota bacterium | reverse complement strand
AATCAATGAACATGTCATTAATAATTCTATCATTATTTATACTCTCAAATGTCCCAATATGCTTAATCAATGAAAGAATAGGTGTTAATCTTTCCCTATTAAGTTCGTTAACTACAATAGGTTGATGAATGAGTTCTTCTATATTTTTTCTCGCATATTTTAGGCTCTTGAATATCTGAAATCCTAGTAATTTCCGTTCAAGAAACTGCTCTCTTACATCTTCCTTTTTAAGGTTAAGGAATTTTTGCATTGAATCAAGCTTCATGACTATCGAATATTCATAGCCATAAAGAATTTTAAGAAGTTGGTTTATTATAAAGAGTATTTGAGAGTCAAATTGAACTTTAATGTAATCGTTAATCTCATTAACAAGTTTACCTTCATTTTGGAGCTGCCTAATTGTATCAGCGATGATTCTAGCAATCCTTTTTTCGGCACCTTTCTTTTGTTCTGATGCCAAGCTATAGGATAATGGTCTTCTTACTCTCAGATCAAATGGTAAGTCTTCAAAACTACCTTCATCAAGATTGTAAATGCAGATTACTTTGTCCCATCCTAATGCTCTTGCAGCATATCCTAGTTCAATAAGGACGTTTGGATTAGGGGTTTTTCTTGTGGGTACGTCTTTGTTTATGATTGAGATGTCCGCTATAAATAATTCGGAATTCGATATTTTGTCAAAAATAGAATTGATAATGTCAGGTGTACCAGTAAGACCTTTAGTATCTCTGTCCAAAGCAACTTCTATTTTAAAATCTTTGTCGGCCTTTAACTCCATTATGGCCGTTTTAATACAATTTTCAATGAAAGTCCTATTGGAACTATTTTTAAGATCAGACTGCCATGAATAAAAAATTTGTTTTGTCATGTTAAGTTGTCACTAACTCATAAATATACGCACTTATCGTACGCCCTTCACAAAGATAAACCTCCCGCCCTAAACCTCCAAATCCCCCTCAATACTCCAACCCAATCTTCCCCCTTACCATATCCAGCGTATCCACCAAATCCAGCGTAAAATCCAATGGAATCCGGTCGCTTTCCGTTTTCCCGGCCGCCAAACATTTCATCACATGTGCGGCCTCAAAGGCGTAACCCCAGCCTTCGTACGGAAAATCCATATCCCGCTTCGTTTCGCCGCCGTCTATGTATTCCGAAACCGTCACGCGGGTGCTGTGGTGCCAGCGCGGGTGCAGGTATATCGTGCCTTCCGTGCCGTATATCCAGGCTTCTATCGGTGTCGTAGCCGCCACGGTGGAATGGCCCAGGGCAAGGCGTTTGCCGGGATATTGAAACGAGAACACACAGGATTCGTCCACGCCGGTTTCGGTAAAGGTGGCCGCCGCCTGCACATCCGTTTCTAAGGGTTTGCCGAACACCGAAAGCGCCAGCAGGGCCGGATAAATCCCGATGTCGAGCAAGGAGCCGCCGCCCAGGGTTTTATTAAAAATCCGGGAATTGGGGTCCAGCGGCATTTTGAACCCGAAATCGGCTTTTACCGTGTGTACTTCCCCGATTTCTCCTTGCGCCACCAAGGCCAGAGCGTATTCCATCGAAGGGATAAAACGGGTCCACAATCCTTCCATCAGAAAGGTCTGGTTGCGGCGCGCCAGTTCCACCATGCGATGCGCTTCGTGGCCGTTCATGGCAAAGGGTTTTTCGCACAAAACGGGAATGCGTTCCGCCAGGCACATCATCGTATTGCTAAAATGCAGGATATGCGGCGTGGCCACGTACACCACATCCAGGTCGGGACAATTGACAATTTCTTCATAACTGCCGTAGGCGTGCGGCGCCTTGTATGCCTGCGCGAAGGCCTGCGCGCGATCAAGTGATGCAGAAGCCACCGCGTGCAGCCGGGCGTTGGGCAAGAGGCGCAGGTCGTCGGCGAATTTTCGGGCTATTTTGCCCATTCCGATGATACCCCAATTAAAGATTCGTTCCATAAGGCGAAAATAAGAATTTCAGTCGAAAAACGGGCGTCTGAAAATCATTAAATCCATTTTAATCCTGATCCACTTTTATGTACTTTGCCCGCCAAAACTACCTTTACACATGCGTATAACCTTACTTCTGTTCGGCCTGCTCTTTTCGAGTACAGGGCTTTACCTGAACGCCCAATCACCCGCCACCTTGTTTATGCCCCGCAACATCCAGCGGGCTTACGACGCCGGTTCACGCGCCGCCA
>JBAXTB010000620.1:0-2205 GCA_037130425.1 Bacteroidota bacterium | reverse complement strand
CGCGGCAACTGTCTGAACCACGATTTTAGGGATGATGGGATTTTTGGATGCGCGATCGTCCACCTACCGCGTTTTAATCCTGCGAATCTTAAAATCCTGAGAATTCTGATTCTGACAAAATAAACCGCAATTACTGTAAATACTTAAATCCCACAACCCAAATTCGCTTTTTTTTGTTTCTATTTGCTTCTGTAAATACGCACGAATCATCTACAAATATCAAAACCCTCACATTCAACAATGGATAACTTCATACATGGCATAGATGTTAGCAGGCGGCAAGGCTCCCAAATCAAGTGGAGTGCGGTATTCGCAGAAGGCCAAAAATACACCTTTATCAAAACCACCGACGGCGTTTCTTACAAAGAGCCGTTTATCCAACTTGGCCGCAACAACGCTATTGCAGCGAAAGCAGCGGGATTGAAAATCGGGTATTACCATTTTGCGCAACCCACTAATTTAGGCGGTTTAGAAGCAGATGCTGTCAATGAAGCAAATTATTTTCTTTCGACGATTGAAAATGGATTTCCGGCGCCCAATTTCCCTTTAGTCCTTGATTATGAAGGGCTTGGATCGCCTATTTCACCGCTTGAATCAAAAACCTGGATCGAGACGTTTAATAAAGTCATCACCGACGCCGGGCATTCCCTAATCCTATACTCTTACAAGCCTTTTTTGGATCAGAATTTGCCCAAAGGACACGGATTAGGCAATATTCCTTTGTGGATTGCCCGTTATCCATCTGTTTTTAATCCGAATATACCACCCAAACTTCCAAATGGTTGGAATTCGTGGGCGATTTGGCAATATTCCGCAAAAGGTACCTCGAAAGGAATTCCAAACTTGCTGGTGGATTTAAACATTATGAAACCTGAATTTTTCAATAAATATTAAGTTCGATCAATGAACCAGTTCTCAGCACAAGAAATCATCGACATCCGCGAACTGTTCGGCGCAGCGCCCGATGAGCTCGACGCCGAAACCTTCAAAGCCAAACTACGCGCCCTACGCGCCACGTACCATCCCGATAACTTTGAAAAGTTCGGCGATGCCGTGGTACGCCAATTAGCAACCGACCGTTTCCAGCACATAGAACGCTTGGCCGATAAATTAGAAAAATACCGCTTCGGCGACGGCTCCCCGGTAAATGTTCCGGATAATGCGCCCGACCGCCCAACCGGCAATGACCTGGCGTACATGCACCCGGCCGCACGTTTTGCCTACCGGGCCATGAAAATCGAAATCCGCACGGGCGATAAGGATTTGAAATACCACTTGTTCAGCACCTTTTACCGCTGGCTGATGCAAGGCGAGCGCTTCAAAATTCCCGACGCCAAAAACGCCTACCTCATTGCCGATGAAGAACACAGCGGACGCAAAATCGGCTATACTGAGTCCATCCGCGTGTACCTGACGTTCGAAGAAGACGATCCCGTGGATCAAATCGCCGCCTGGTTATTCAACAAAATTGAAGGCCGCGCCGACATGCTTTTGATCGAAAGCGAAATTGTGCCCATGGAGGCCAATGCCATCTTGTGGGCGATCAAAAAGAGGTCGTTTAAGATGCTGGCCGCTACGGGAGAATAGCACACCAAGCTTTTGTAAATCAATTATTTAACACGCCCCATCACCATTTTCCCTTCGGCACTAAACCGAGGGTCGGCGCTGTTGTAAAAACTGCTGCCATCCGGGCGGAACCATGAATAGGTGAGGTTCAGGTCAATGGCATCCCCGTTCCAGTTGCCCCTGCATTCATTCAAATTAAATCCGGGCGGGTGTTTATCTTTCAAAGGCCGCATTTGAAAATGGAGTTCATGGCCGTCGCGTTTTTTTAATCCGCCCCACAATTCAAAACTATCGCGCCGTCCTTGCGATTCCATCAAAGCCAGGCCCTCGAAATAGGTAGGACTTGAATGATCCGTGTGTACCCGGTTATGCGCAAACCGCTTCATCCGTTCTTCCGCCGTTGTGGGTTCAAAAATCTCGATCCAGACACTGTGGTCAATTTGATCCGGGTCTGTGAAAGCGCCCTTCCATTTGCCCACAAGCAAGGGTTTATTCGGATCCGAACTATAAGCCCAGGGGCGGCGGTAATAATCGTATTGTTTGTCGATGAAGTAGCAACTCAGTCGGCTCAGTATCAACACCGCAACAATAACAGATCCTTGAAAAAGGCCTTTTCTTGAATATTCCACTAATACGTAT
>JBAXTB010000062.1:0-20370 GCA_037130425.1 Bacteroidota bacterium | reverse complement strand
ATCATGGCGGGAATGATTCCTAATATTCCACCGCCGTCAATGGTGAGTACGCGGATTTTGGGTTGTTCGGTCGGGATTTGAATTGGCATGTTGTTTTTATTTAAAGTGATTTGATGGGTATATTTGTACAAAACTACATTCTAAGGTATTAACGCAAGGACTTGGTAAAAAAGTTCATAAAATAATAACGTTGGGAACGGAATTTCGTTGTTTTTTGCCTTCAAATTCCAATTGAAGTAACGTATTGCTCGCTATAAGTCCTAAAAAAATGGAGATATAGCGCGTAATACAAACTTATTGCTCGCTATAAGTACCTGTTTTTACCCACTTAGCGCGAGCAATAATTAAGATCGTTAGGGGAAATAAGGGCCACTTTAGGTAAAACGCTCAACAAAAATGAAGGTTGCCCCCACTTTTAGCGCTCTACTTTCCTGTCGCGCTCGGTCTTCATTTCCACAGTGTTCGATGACCCGCCACAACCGGGATAATCAATCTTAATAATTTGAATTGGGGAGGTTAATTCCCAATCCACCCCAACAACGCCTCCAATCCCCAGGCATCCTGCACCCCATACCCGCCCGTACCCGTCCGACACAAGGCGCTCAAAAACGCCCCGCTGCCCGCCGCCTCGCCAAAATCGTATGCCAAAGAGCGAATATAGGTGCCTTTGCTGCATTTTACCTTGAAATCGAGGTGCAAACCGGCTTCATAATCAGGGTACAAATGAATTTGGGCGCCCTTCGCACTGATAATCTGATGCTCTTTCCGCTCAGTTTGTACCGGGCGCAAGGGAGAAATTTCAAAGGACTCGATTTGGACTGCGCGGGGTTCCAGTTCCACCGTTTGGCCGGTGCGCGCGTTTTTGTACAAGCGCTTTCCATCCACTTTAACCGCTGAATACATGGGCGGGATTTGTAGCAGATCGCCTACAAACTGCTGGCGAATCGTTTCTAAAAAAGCGTCGTTCAAATGATCCGTAGGAAAAATCGTATCCGCCGGTTTTTCTAAGTCGTAGGAAGCGGTGGTGGCGCCGAGGGTCAGGGTGCCGGTGTAGGTTTTGGGCATCCCTTGAAAATTGTCGATCATTTTGGTGTATTCGCCCACACAAATAATGAGCAAACCCGTGGCCAAGGGGTCAAGCGTGCCGGCATGGCCCACTTTGAGTTTTTTGTTGTTGAGTTTGTGTTTCAAACGGTGCCGCACTTTGTTTACGACATCAAAGGAAGTCCAGCCCAAAGGCTTGTCAATCAGCAACATAGCACCTTTCGGAAATGATTCGGGAAAGGGCTGCTTGTTGGTCAGAATATTCAACATGCGTATCGGTTGCGCGGCGCGATCCGGCCGAAAAAAGATGAATTACAGGTTAGGCAGCATTAGTTTCGCAACCAATTGATTGCCTTTTTCATTGAGGTGTACGCCGTCGGTGGTGAGTATGCCGCTTTCGAGGTTTTGGGTATTGTGTGTTAAATTATACTCCAAAAACGCCTTACGCAGGTCGCAAACAGGCAGGTTGAGTTGTTTGGCCATATCGCGGATAATCTGGGCGTATTGGTTTAGTTCGCCGTCGAGGGAATTGGTGTAATCCGTTTTTTCACCGATGCAGGCAGGGGTACAAACCACCACTTTGGCGCCGTTTGCCTGGATTTTACGAATCAGTGCTTCGTAAAACTGCCGGAATTTAGGCGCATCCGTGCCCGTGCCAAAGGTTTTTTTGTGCCAAACGTCGTTTACGCCGACATACACAAACACCAGATCGGGCTTTTTATCTAACACATCACTTTCGAGCCGCAGGTACAAATCGTATATTTTGTTGCCGCCGATGCCTGCGCCGAGGATGTCATACTCCGCTGCTTTACCTTGCTGCGCAATCGAATCCCGGATCTGGGAAATATAGCCGCCC
This sequence comes from Bacteroidota bacterium, assembly GCA_037130425.1. Classification (GTDB taxonomy): domain Bacteria; phylum Bacteroidota; class Bacteroidia; order Chitinophagales; family Saprospiraceae; genus M3007. The sequence continues at coordinate 18,470 of JBAXTB010000062.1, read as the reverse complement.
GGATGCACGCCCGCTTCGGTGATGCTGTCGCCGAAAAAAATGACGCGCTTGGGTTTGGTGGTGAAAGAGAACATGAGCAGGCTTAATGTGAACAAAAGGATACGGTTCATAGATATTCGCCGGATAAAGTTTGAAAAAATATACCCAAAATTTCTGGTTCAGCCAAACGCAAAGTAGGTGAACATCTCGCATCTTGTAACCCCCGAACTTCAGTCGGGGGGCAAGGCCTCCAAGTAAATCACATCTGTCTTCTTTACAGAACATCAACATCTAATGTGTTGTATATGTGGATGTTCTGTAAAGAAGATAGATGTGATTGAAGGGATAATTGCAATTCCACCGGTTAAAACCGGCGGTTACAAGATGATAGATGTAATGCCGTCAAGCCTCATTGCCGGATTTTAAACCATAAACATACAATCCTCTCAGGATTGTATTGAGTATTCAGTCGTCACAAAAGAACAAAAAAACCACAGACCTGTAAGCCGGATTCTGTACCGCTTGGGTTGCCCCGCACAGTCTCTGCCATTTATCTGGTTCCGCCGTCGCCGGCGGACTCTGCGCTGCCTACCCCCCTTGCTGCGATTCGATTGCTCCTAATCGACTATATGCGAGCAACATACACCCCGGTACCCGAAATGGGCGCCGGGACGCAAGGTGTACATGGCATTTCAACCCGCAAGGTTTATCCGCGCCGCCGTTACCGGTCGGCGCCGTGCGCTCTTACCGCACATTTTCACCCTTACCCCGACAAAATCGGAGCGGTTATTTTCTGCGACCCTCTCTATGCCCTTCCCGAAAAATCGGGAAAAACTCCACCCGTTAGGTGGTGCGGCGCTCTATGTTGTCCGGACTTTCCTCCCCGGGTCATGCTTTAAAACAAGCCCAAAGGCGGCAGAGCGGTCTGTAGTTTTCGTTTTTGCGCTGAAAAAGATTTTTTTCAGTAATTTTACATGCGTATTCAGTATTGGCGTAAACTTTGTTCTGTCTACTTTTGCCGGAGGAATTCTCCGAAAGATTCCCTGTAAGTCTACCCGTATGATGATTAAACGTGTGCTTTTGTATTTTGCGGTCATGGCCATCCTCCTTATGGTGGCCATCAGTGCGGGTCAATGGGACAAAGATACGGCGCTCCTTCAACAGCACGCTGACGAAATTTCAATATTTCTTGAAACGCAACACCGGGAGGCCGAAAATTGGCTTCAAAAACACCCGGATCTGATGGTTAAATACAGCAATCAGGAGTTTGCGGAACGCGCCGAACAACAATTTACCGTCCTTTTACATTCCAAAGATTCCATCCTGTTTTGGTCAAATACGCGGGTTCTTCCTGGCGGCAAAGCCTTGGCTTCGCTGGCCAATGCGTCAGGCGCACGCATGCTGCAATTGCCACTCGGCTGGTTTTGGGCCTTGGTCGATCAAAAATCCGGGTATTACCGAACGATTCTGATTCCTGTTCGCTATTCATTGGATGCCCAAATGGCGCATCCCTTTCCTGCCGACAACGGAATTAACAGCAATATAAGCGTTTCCATCAAGGCAACCGATTACGCAGTGCGGGCCGATGGAAAAGATGTTTGTTGGCTTACAGCCCAGGGAAATGTTCAATCTGCCTGGCTACAATGGCTACAATTGGTATTTTACCTCTTGTTTTTTGTGGTGTTTTTGGCTTTGGTGAGTCAGGTTTCTAAGGCTATTTCGGAGCGTTTTGGCACTATTTCAGGCGTAATTTTGCCTTTGGCGATAGTTATTGTCTTAATCGGCCTTGGCGTTACCTATAATTTTACCGGCAGGCAGTTTGGGGCCTTGCCCTTGTTTGCGCCAACGTTCGGTACGGCCTCCATGCTTGGAAAGTCATTAGGCGACTGGTTAATCAGCGTATTTTTGCTGGTTTGGCTGATGTTGTTTTTCCACCGGGCATTTCAGTCGGGGACGCTGAACCTGGCTTCTTCAACGGTTAAATACGGCATTGCGGGCGTCGGTTATTTACTGGCCATGTTCAGCGTGCCGCTTGGGGTAGAAGTATTCAAACAGTTGGTGATGCAAAGCAACATCAACTTCGACTTTGATAACATTTTGAATATCAATACGTTCGGCATTTTGGCCTTAGCAGGAATCATGCTATTGTTGCTGGGTTTGTTTTTGTTCAACCACCGGATCATGTTGGCCGTCAAACAAGCCGAACTGCCCCGCAACCACCGCGCGGGCATTCTGGCGGGCGCGGCCTTGTTGTTTATCGGTATATGTGCCGCCTGGCCTTCCGGGTTCATGGTGGACTTCCTGGGCGTGGCCGCGTTCGGCATTTTATACGCCATGCTACTCGATACTTTTGTACACGATGGCGAAACCGGGTTCGGCTGGATTGTGATTTGGATGTTGTTTTTTGCGCTGTTCTCTTCGTCGTTTTTATACCGCTACAACAACCTTAAAGGGAAATCCGACCGTTTAAATTATGCGGAAGCCCTTGCAAATCAACGCGATACGACCCGTGCGGAGCAGTTGTTCCCTTCGGTGTACGCTGCTTTTAAACAGGATAGCCAACAACTCAACGTTCTGCTCAAACCCTGGCCCTTCAAAGCCGCAGAAACCGAATTGCGCGATTATTTCAACGCGCGCCTGTTTGAACAAAATTACCTGTTCCAGCATTACCGGCTAAATGTGTATGCGTTTGACCGTGAAAAACAGCCTTTGTTATTAGGGCAAACCGGTGATTATCAATTTGTTGTAGAAAAAAACTGGAGCTTGGGGAAACTGCTTCCCAACGCTCAAGAAATCCGTTACAGCACCGGCGAAAATGGAAAATTCCGGTACATGATGCAATTGCGCGCCGTGCGCATGGGCGATCCTACGCAACCGGCGCAGGTATTTTGCTTCTTCGACCACGATTATCCAAAGCCAACCAAGGTTTACGCCCAACTGTTTTTTAATACGCCCTACAAAGACCTGCGCAACCTGGCCCTGTACGATTTTGCCGTGCAAGAACAAGGTAATTTAATTGTAGAACTCGGTCAGGGTAATGTAGGACTACTGCAAGATGCCACACTGAACAATGGCGAAGGCCGCGAAGTACAAACGGATGATCCATATCGCTTGGATGCGGTGTATAAAAGCAAAGACGGCCTGACGGTCGCAACCGTAGGCCGTCGCGCGGGCGGCAACATCAAGTTGTTGTACCTGTTTTCCATCCTGTTTACGCTGGCTTCCCTGTTTTTATTCCTGCTGGCATTTTTGAATTCGTACCTCGGCTTTTTGCCACAATACTTCCAATTCAAACTGAGTACCAAGGGATCTTTGTCCAAACGGATCCATTTTTATAACGTAACCCTCATCGGCGCCTCGTTTTTGGTGATCGGCGTGATGACCTACTGGCACTTTACCGACGCTTCCCGTGAAGCCGAACGGGCCAACCTCGATTATCGGGCCGATGCCGTATTGGCCAACCTGAAAACCCAATTACTGAACGCTACCCTATCGGCCGACAGCGTAAAACGCACCCTGCCGCGCACGCTTTCAACCATTGCGTCCAGCCTTTCCATCGACGCATGTTTGTACGCGCAAAACGGCGACCTGCGATTTACCACCCAGGAAGACCTGGCAGGCTTGGGCATTTTACCTTCCAAAATGAATCCTTCGGCGTTTGAAGGCTTGAAAAGCAGTAAACAATCAGAACTTGCTGAAAAAGAGCAACTTGCGGGCTTTGAATATTTTACCAAATACCTGCCGCTGCGCAATGCGCAAAACCAATTGCTTGGTTATTTAGGCGTGCCGTACCAACTTGGCGAAACCAAGGCAGGGCCGGAGGTATCTGATTTCATTGGCATTTTAGCCAGTTTGTATGTGTTCCTGCTTTTACTGGCTTATGTCGTAACGTACTTCCTGGCTCGTTCCATTATACGCCCAATACGCATGATTTCGGACAAAATCCGCGGCTTGCGCTTGGAAGACAAAAACGAACCGCTTGAGTATAAAGGCGATGAGCAGGACGAATTGAGCGTGCTGGTGGATCGGTATAATATCATGGTTGATAAGTTGGAGGCATCTAAAGTACAGATGATCCGCTTGGAACGCGAGGGCGCCTGGCGCGAAATGGCCCGGCAGGTGGCGCACGACATCAAGAACCCGCTGACAACCATGAAGTTATCAATGCAGCAACTTGAGCGCGTGTCGGATAATCCTGAACAAGCGGCGGCTTATTTGCGCAAAGCCATTACGCGTCTGATTGAACAAATTGATTCGCTGGCGCAAATTGCCTCCGAATTCTCCATGTTTGCCAACCTCGACATCCGTGAAAAACACGATATGGTATTAAACGAGGTGGTCGAAAACGTACACGACCTGTTCAGCGAGCAAAAGAATGTAGACCTTGACCTCACGCTGCCCGGCGAAAGATTCCATATTTTGGGTGATAAAAACCACCTGATTCGCGTATTTAACAACTTAGTTATCAACGCTATACAGGCGATTCCGTCAGACAGACGCGGCCGCATTCGGGTATCTTTATACCGCACCGATAATTTAGCCGTGGTTCAAATTGGCGATAATGGCGGCGGCATACCGGCTGAAATACAACAACGCGTGTTTGAGCCGAACTTTACGACCAAGACTTCCGGCAGCGGTTTGGGGCTGGCTATATGTAAAAAAATCATCGAAGCCCACGACGGTTCCATCCATTTTTCCACCCGCGAAAACGAAGGCACTGATTTTTTTGTAGAAATGCCAATTGCATTTACAGAAAAAAAATAGCGGAACACAAGTAGTCGGGTCGTTCAATTGTAGAAACGAATGTTCTCCTGCTTCCAATAAACCAAGCAAGGATCTGTCCGGCTGGGAACTCTAATAGCCCGGTTCACACAGATCAGGTTTTAAAATTTGCCAAAAACTGTGCTTTTTTGTCATATTGCAAATCAGACCCCCTCTTTTGCTATGAGAAAAATATTTTTTTTTGGAATATGTCTGGCCATTGCCGGAGGAATGGGCTGCGAGTCGGTTGCGCCGCAGCCGGTAACGATGGTTCATGCTTCTGGGGGAGATTCATTGGATGTGCTGTTGTTGAGTGAGCGTCGTTTTATAGAAGCTGAAAAATTATTGGTTGAACACCGAAATGAAGCGGCTGCCCGGCAACTTCACGAAGGGATATTGGCATTCAGAATTGAAACAGGCAAAGCAACTGGTCGTGAAGCGGCACGGGTAAATCGGTCGATCTGGTTACTCACGCGCCTGCGCAGCCGGCTACAGGTAGGCGATGCAGTAAAGGTGGAAGAAATCCAGAGCGCTATTGCGGCGGCGGCGAACGCACGGCCCGTCAACCACCATGAGCAAGCCAAGCCTACCGAAACTTATAAACAGATTTCGGTGCCGGTAAATCAATAGCAAGTTTGCCTGCTTAACGCTATTTTTTGCCTATTTAGGGTAAAAACAATACTTGCAGGCATGGTTATTTACCGGTAATTTGCTGAAAATATGCTGGCTTTATGTTATCAAGATCGTTTTACTGGAAAGTAGCGTTTATCAGCGCGGTTGCAGCAGCGGTCGTTTTTTCGCTGGCAACCTTGTTTCGCCTCGGCCCGCGGCCTGAAATCTCTTCACGTGAGTTTTTATTTGGTTTTTTATTTACCATGACCGTCTGGTGGTACAACCTGAGCGGGTTCCCTGCCATAGAAAAACGTTTTTTACACTCGATTTCCGGGCACAGGCAAATATTTCATTTCATTCGGATCGGGACAACCCTGATCTTCAGTTATTTCATGATTTGGCTCGATGAACGAAGCCAGTGGTTGCACATCGATTGGGATTTGGAAGGTTTTGTTTTCCCGGAATATGCCAATGAATTCAGGGCATTGATTACCTCAGGAATTATTCTGTTGATTGTGTTTTTGCTCGATACTGCACGGCGTTTTTACGGCGCGCGGATGGAAAACGAGCGTTTGAAATTAGAAAATTCGGTGGCGCAATTTGAAATGCTCAAACAGCAAATCAATCCGCATTTTCTGTTCAACTCCCTGAATATCCTCAAAACCTTGGTAAAAGCAAAAGACGATAAAGCGGAAGAGTACGTGTTGCGCCTGTCAGATTTATACAGAAGCCTGTTGCAAAGCAATCAGCGGGATAAAGTGCTGCTTTCAGAAGAACTGAGCGCGTTGGACAATTACCTTTTTATGTTGAACACGCGTTTTGACAATAAACTTCACATAATCAAGCATATAAATGCTTCAAATTCAAGTTATGTGCCGCCTTTTACCCTGCAAATGCTCGTGGAGAATTGCATCAAACACAACGTCATCAGTGACGACAAACCCTTGCTGATCGAGTTGCTGGAAGAACCCGGCTATATTGTGGTACGCAATAACCTGCAACCCAAACGTTCGGTGGAAGACAGCAGCAGATTGGGGCTTAATAATATCAATCAACGGTATCGGACGTTGGCGGGAAAAGACATTGAAATAGAAAAAAACGATACCCATTTTGTTGTTCGACTTCCACAAATAACCACCTAACAATCAACACTTTACACATGAACGTTCTGATCGTTGAAGATGAAAGCCGCACGGCTATAGACTTGCAGGAAACAATTCGGGAAATTGATCCCGCAGTTCAAATATTGGGCATCAAAGATTCTATAGATTCCGCTTCGGCATGGCTACAATCGCATCCGGCGCCCGACCTAATTTTTATGGATATTCAATTGGCCGACGGCTTAAGTTTTGAGATATTCAAGGAGGTTCAGATTAATTGCCCGGTCATTTTTTGTACCGCTTATGATGAATACGCGATCGACGCATTCAAGGTAAACGGCGTTGATTACATCCTAAAGCCATTCGACCGTGAAAGCATACACCGTGCGTTGGACAAGGTAAAAAACCTGCAAAATTTCTTCCAGCGCGGTGGAAATGACTTAGACAAATTGGCCGACCTGCTTAAAACCATTAAGCCGGTACACCGCACCAGTTTTTTGGTGAGCCACCGGGATAAACTGCTGCCAATTGCCGTAACCGACATTGCATTTTTTTATATTGAGCATGAGGTGACTTTTTTAAACACCTTTGACGGCAAACGCTATGTCGTGAACCATACCATGGAAGAATTGGAAAAATCGCTGGATCCTGCTACATTTTACAGGGCAAATCGCCAATTTTTAATGAATTATGCCAATATTCTGGAAGTAGAACACTTTTTCGCCCGCAAATTACTGATTAAAACAAAGGTGACAACCAAGGAACAAGTGATTGTCAGTAAAGCCAAATCGACGGATTTTTTGAACTGGATGCAGGCAAGATGACTATTTATAACGCTTATAAATCTACAATTTGATTTTTAAGATTTGTATGCTGTCCGAATTTCCCTTTACCTTTGTAATGTGAGAACTGTCCTGATCATATTTCTATCATTCCATTTAGCAAGCGGCGGCGCATTGGTCGAGGAGCTTGTTAAATTGCCGTTTCTGATGGAACATTTTCAGATGCACCGAAGCCAAAGTCCCGACATGACGTTTGGCCGTTTTTTGTGGTTGCATTATATCAATGTTGCGCACCAACATGCCGGGAATGAACATTCTCAATTGCCCATGCATGGTTTCCATGTGCATGGCACCGCCTCAACCCTTTCCCAGCCGCCTGCTTTTGCCCTCTCGCTAAATCCGGCAATGAACGCACCAAAGGTTCATAAATCAGCCTTCCACTATCAATTTCGCCTGCCGGGCGGATCATTATTTGGGATTTTCCAACCGCCCAAAACAGCCTGACCTTCTGCGTAACTTCTTGTTGAATGTCCTTTAGCACCCGCTCCTTATGCTGGTGTCTAATTGTTGTTATATTCAATACCTCCTAAGGGCTAATTCTTACGCAGTCCCTTTGCTAGCTTATTACGCCAGACATTTTATCATCCCTTTCCTGTTTAAACGTAACGACCTACGGGTTGTGTTAATTCGTTATTATTGCCATGATCCAGCATATCATCCGGCTATCAATCCGGAATAAAATATTTGTTTTGTTAGGTACCATTGGCCTCATTTTATGGGGCGCTTATTCACTTACGAAACTGCCACTTGACGCCATCCCGGATGTCACGAACAATCAGGTAGTTGTGGCTACCCAAGCGCCCAACCTGTCGGCGGTAGAAATGGAGCAGTTTGTCACTTACCCGGTGGAAATTGCCATGCGGAATATTCCCGGACTTGAAGGCATTCGCTCTGTATCACAATTTGGACTGAGCATCATTACCCTTGATTTTAAAGACAAAGTTGACCTGTATTTTGCCCGCAGTCAGGTGAATGAACGCCTGCAAGCGGTAAAAGATGAAATTCCAAGCGGCTTTGGTACCCCCGCGATGAACCCGGTTACGACTGGCCTGGGCGAAATTTACCAATATATTATCAAACCCGTAAATCCTGCCGACACCACTTGGTCGGACATGGAATTGCGCAGTATTCAGGATTGGGTTGTAAAAAAGCAACTGCTTGGCGTAGAAGGCGTTGCGGAAATCAGCAGTTTCGGGGGACAACTCAAGCAATGGCATGTGCGGGTAAATCCCGACTTGTTGCGTAGCACGGGCGTGACCTTGCAGGAAGTGTATGACGCTGTATCCTCCGGAAATGAAAATACCGGCGCAGCATATATCGAAAAGGATTCCCGCAATTTTTTTATTCGCGGCTTGGGTATTGCACATGATGCCCACGACCTTGAAACGACCCTTGTAAAAGCGAACAACGGGACACCAGTATTGGTACGAGATGTGGCTTCCGTAGAACTGGGGAGCGCCATTCGTTACGGCGCTATGACTCAAAATAACCATGAAGCAGTAGGCGGGATCGTATTAATGCTCAAGGGGTCTAACTCCCGACAGGTTGTATTAAATATTAAACAACGCCTGGAGGAAGTAAAAAAGAGCCTGCCCAAAGGATTAAGCATCGAATCCTTTTTAGACCGGGAATTGCTCATCGACCGGACGGTAAAAACCGTAAGCCAAAATCTGATGGAAGGCGGGTTGATTGTTATTTTCGTCTTAGTTTTGTTGCTTGGGCACCTGCGCGCGGGTTTTATTGTCGCTTCGGTCATTCCGTTGGCCATGCTTTTTGCCATTGGTTGTATGGTGCTTTTTGGCGTGTCGGGCAATTTGATGTCACTCGGCGCCATTGATTTTGGCCTTATTGTAGACGGAGCCGTGATTATTGTGGAAAATATTGTGCGATTGCTACAAGAGCGCGTTGGGGGCGACCGGGAAAAGATTGTGGAAGAAGGCGCTGCCGGCATGGTACAATCTTCGTTTTTCGGCCAGATCATTATTTTGATCGTGTACCTCCCTTTGCTGACCCTTTCCGGCATTGAAGGAAAAATGTTTCAGCCGATGGCCATGACCGTGATCTTCGCACTTGCCGGGGCCGTTATTTTATCCATGACGTATGTGCCGGCCCTCAGCGCGCTGCTGTTAAAAGGCGAACAATCGCACCATGAAACATTTTCAGACCGCTTGGTTCGCGTGATGTTGCGGGCCTACCAACCGATTATCCAATGGGCGCTTGCGTATAAAAAAATCGTCGTAGGCATTTCGCTTTGCCTGCTTGCATTGGCTACGGTCATGTTCAACCGCATGGGTGGCGAGTTTATTCCCCAATTGGATGAAGGCGATTTTGTCATTGAAATTCGCATGATGCCAGGCGCGTCGCTCACGCAAATGGTAAAAAGTGCGGAAGTCGCAAGTACGCAAATTTTGAAAAACTTCCCACACGAGGTCATTTCCTGCACCGGGAAAATCGGCACCTCGGAAGTACCGATGGATCCCATGAGTATTGAGGAAATGGACATGGTGGTCAGTATGCACGACCGTTCAGACTGGAAACGCTGCAACAACAGACATGATTTTGAAGCGCAGTTAAAAACCGTACTCGACAGTATTCCAGGGATTTACACCTCCATTCAACAACCAATCGCCATGCGTTTCAACGAACTGATGACCGGTGCCAAAACGGATATTATCATCAAAGTGCTTGGTAATGATTTGGACAAATTGGCCGATATCGGCAATGAAATCGTTCAAAAAGTAGGCGGGATAACCGGCGCGGCCGATGTAAGCGTTGCCAAGGCCGAGGGATTGCCGCAAATATTCGTCACCTGGCGCCGCGATGCCCTCGCGCGTTACGGGATTCGGATTCAAGATGCTAATGCGGTGCTGCGAATGGCGATGGCCGGCATGAAAGCAGGTATTCTTTTTGAGGAAAACCGACGATTTGACGTCATTGTAAACTTAAAGACAAATGCAGGACAACCCCTTGAAACCATTTCTGCCTTGCAAATCATCGGTATCGGCGGCATCATGGTGCCTTTGCACGAACTGGCGCAGGTTGAAATCAAGGACGGCCCAATGGCGGTGTTCCGGGAAGACGGCGAACGCTGCATCAATGTGAACATGAATGTGCGGGGTCGTGATGTACAATCCCTCGTTTCCGAAGTGCAAAACGTAGTGGCTCAAAAAATAACTTTGCCGGAAGGCTATCGCGTCAGTTACGGCGGGCAGTTTGAAAACCTGCAAAATGCCTCCGCGCGCCTGAAATTGGTGGTTCCTGCCGCCCTTTTAATGATTTTGCTCTTGCTTTATTTGTCCTTCAACCGAATTCAGGAAAGCCTGCTCATTTTTTCAGCTATTCCTTTTGCGGCAGTGGGTGGCGTGTTCGCCTTGTGGCTTCGAGATATGCCGTTCAGCATCAGCGCCGGGGTCGGTTTTATTGCATTGTTTGGCGTGGCTGTGCTCAATGGCATGGTTTTGATTGGATATTTCAAACAATTGGAGCGGGAAAAGGCTGAACTCACGGTGCGGGAACGCGTTTTACAAGGCGTTTTTACCCGCTTCAGACCGGTTATTATGACCGCCACCGTGGCATCGCTTGGTTTCCTGCCGATGGCGATTTCGCATGGCGCCGGGGCTGAAGTCCAAAAACCACTCGCAACGGTTGTAATTGGCGGACTTATTACGGCTACTTTATTGACCTTGGTGGTGCTGCCTGTATTGTATGAATGGTTGGCGAGCCGTAAAAAGGCAAATATTCCGCCAGTCACAGCTATCTTATTGATTATGTTCGGGTTAGGATTTTCAAACACCGCAAATGCGCAGGAAATTTTGACAGAACAGGCCGCCATTCAACAAGCCCTGTTACACCATCCGGCCATGCAGGCGAGCGAAATGAACCTCCGAAAAGAAGCAGCCTTGCTGCCTGTCGCCCGCGCGCTCGCGCCTGCGCATGTGTACGCGTGGGGGCCTTTTAATCCGGAGTTCGGGATTACACAAGACGTGGATCATCCAGCGCTTCGGCGCGCTAATTACGCGCTGCAATCGGCGCGTATTGGAGTTGCAGGCGCGGAACAGGCCCTTGCTACCCGTAATTTACAGCGCGAAATAAGGTTAGCTTATGAAAAAGGGTTATTTTGGCAAAGCAAACACGCCATTTTAGTTGAACAAGATAGCGTATTGTTGGCGTACGCCCGTGTGGCTTCGGCTGAAAGACAAGTGGGCGCCATCAACGAAATTACGCGCATGAATGCAGAGGCGCGCGCAAAAGAGGCAAAATTGCAGACCATGCAGGCCAATGAGATGTACCGCGCAGCGCTGGATGAACTGCGTTTGCTCATTGGCGCAGAAGCAAACAAAAATTTCAAACTGGAACCGGTTTTGAGCCGACGCCCTTTACCGGATACCACAACAATGCCATCTGCCTTCACGGCATATTGGGACGCCAATGCCCAAATGGCCGAATCTGAACAAACGGCCTGGCAAAAGAAACGTTTGCCGGGATTTACATTCGGCGTCGTTACCAACGTGGATCCGTATAATCGGCTCTTGCCCAATGCTTACATCGGTATGAGCCTGCCCTTGTCGAAGCGTGCGCAACGCGCGCAAGTAGAAGCGGCTACTTTAAACCGCAGTTTGACCAGCGCATATACCGCGAAGCAACAATTAGAATACCAAAGTTTGAAACGCGATATCGCGGCCCGGCTTCGGGCTGCCGACGAAAGCCTTGCCTTGCTTGAAACCTTCGGTACTGACCGGCAAACAGCCTTGTTGGAAGCTGCTGAAACCAGTAGGCGCATTGGCGAAACAAGCGCTTTTGAATACCTCCAAACGGTGGCTACGGTCTTTGAATTTAAGTTGCGCCGGGTGGAAGCCTTGCACAATTGGAACGAGGCAACCATTGAATTAGCGCAATAAAACCAAACCAGTTTAGTACCTTTTATAACCGGTACAGCGCTGCAATTGCCCGGTTGGTACAATTTCCAACAATATCTACTCACCTAACAACTTATTTTGCCATGAGAAATACTTTTTTTATCCTATTTATCCTCCTTCTTGGTTCCAGTTGTCGTGAAAAAAACGAGTCTGCCAACAATGTCTCTTTGCCTGCTCCTACCCTTCCGGAGCGCATTACCCTTACGCGCGAACAAATGAAAATGATGGGTATCGAAACAGGCGCTGCGACGACACAGGCATTGGCCTCCGGGTTCAGCGCGAACGGAATCGTGGCGGTTTTACCGCAAAACCGTGCTGCCGTAACCGCCAAAATGGGCGGCAGATTGGAAGAAATTCTGGTACACGAAGGCCAAAACGTGCGTAAAGGCCAAATTCTCTTTAAAATTGCGTCTTCCGCCGTCTTCGATATTCAGCAAAGTTATTTGCACGCGAAAGCAGATTTATTGTTGCTTGAAAAAGAACTTGATCGACAACGTAGTTTACAAAATTCAAACGCCGGCGCCGCCAAAAACCTTGAGGAAGTACAATCCCACTATTTCAGGGCCAAAGCCGATCTTGAAAGCGCGGCGGCTAAATTGCAATATTTAGGTATTTCTACAGATAAATTACAACAAGCAGATCATCTTCAACTATCGCCGGCGTTTCCTGTAATCGCACCGATTGCCGGAAATGTGACTGAAATACCGATCAGCCTCGGACAAAGTGTGGGCGAAGGCATTACCCTTTGTAATATTGTAAATGCCTCAGAACATTTACATGCCCATGTGGAAGTTTTTGCGCAACAGGCTACGGCAATCCGGGAAGGACAACCCGTTTTAATCCATTTCCCTGGCGGCCAACATGCAGATATGCGATCAAATGTTGAATATGTCAGCCGCGAAATCAATCCGAATACGCGCACGGTTTCGCTTCATGTTCCTTTGCCCGATGGCAATGGAATCGTTCCGGGAATGCCTTTAGTGGCGATGGTGGAGCAAAAACCTGAATCTATGCCTGCGTTGTCTGAAGCGGCTGTGTTGCATGATGGAGCATCTTTATATTGTTTTGTCGTTGAAAAAGAGGATGCCGGCGCTGTAACATTTCGGCGCAGCCCGCTCACCGCGCGTTTGAATACACAAGGCTTTTTTGGATTGGATCAGGCTGCAACCAACGGAAAACGATTTGCCATTTCGGGCGTACCGATCCTGGAAGGGGAACTAAAAAAAGGGGTCATGCAAGAGTGATGATTGTTTGCCGTCGCCATACGTAAAGATGGACAACAACGCTCATCTTGCTTTATCAATAAGGTGGAAATCTGGGTTAACGCAAGGATGCCTCCATCATAAGTTCTTTTGAACTTTTTGTTTTAAAATCATTTTCAACATGTTACGAACTTATTTTCTTTCAATTTCAGGCTTAATTGCCATCTGCATTGTTACGCTTCAATGCAAACACGAAGCTTTCCTGTCAGATATTCCGACACATACCGGCGTTTGTCAATCAGATACGGTTTACTTTGAGCGCGATGTGCTTCCAATTATCGTTAGCCAATGCACCCAAAGCGGTTGTCATAACGCAGGCGACAACACCGCCGGATATACCCTTACAAAATACAGCTTGATCGTTCATGATGCCATTACGGCATTTAAACCGGATCAAAGCGAACTTTATAAAGTGATTAGTCGGGGAAGTATGCCGCCTCGTCAGAGCCTGCCTGCGGATCAAACTGCTATCATCCGTAAATGGATCGAACAAGGCGCGCTTAACCTGAGTTGTGATGACATGTCGCCATGTAATACAGATGAAGTTTCCTTTAAAGCTGCAATACTTCCAATTATGCAAGCGGCTTGTACGGGTTGCCATAGTGGTAATAACCCTTCGGGAGGAATAGCTCTCAGCGATTATTCGAGTATTAGCGCCAATGCGAATAGCGGTAAGTTGCTTGGTTCAATTCAATATCTGCCCGGTTATTCGCCTATGCCGAAAGGAATTGGCAAATTGGATGATTGTAAAATTTCAAAAGTGGAGGCTTGGATCAATCAAGGCTCGAAAGACAATTAGGCCATTGATTTAAGCGGCGATTTTACCGGTTCAAGGGACAAAAAAGCCGGTTCGGTAGAACGAACACATCGTTTTTGTTACTTCAGCCGTTTTTCGCAGTATAAATACCAACAAACGAACCCATTCACTCACTTTAAAAAAAATTGAAATCATGTCAAATAAGTCAATTGTTTTTGCAATCGCAGCATGTTTTGCCCTCTTATCAGCGCCTTCTGCACAAGCCCAAAAGTTTTTCAGCCGTTCGGCTAAAGTAACTTTTGATGCAACCACTAAAAGCTCGCCTGAAAAAATCAACGCCGTTTCGAATAGCGGAACCCTCGTTTTAGACAAAGCAAGCGGCGGAATTCAAACTGCCGTACTGTTGAAAGGCTTTTTGTTCGAAAAATCGCTGATGCAGGAGCACTTCAATGAAAACTATGTGGAGTCTTCAAAATACCCAAAAGCAGAATTCAAGGGTACAATTGAGAACGCCGGCGCAGTGGACTTTTCAAAAGACGGTACTTACAAAACGAATGTGAGCGGAACCATGACCCTGCACGGCGCAACCAAAAGCATTACAGCGCCTGCGGTGTTTACGGTAAAAGGCGGAAAAGTTTCAGCGAAAGCAAACTTTACTTTGCCGTTCGCCGATTACAACATCGAAATCCCTTCACTCGTGTCAGATAAGGTGGCCAAACAAGCAACCATCGAGGTAACAACCGACTTGGCGCAAATGAAATAAGAAATCGGAAATTCCGATTATTAAGGAATAAAAGAGCAACAGGCTCAATAGTTATTGTACATTTCAGAAGATACAATTACTTTTGAGCCTGTTTCTTTTTAAATCAAGCCTTAAAAAGGTCTTTTCAGATGCACTTTTGCCCGCCTCAAGGCTTATTCCTTTCCAAGATAATCAAGGGATGCCCATCTTTGCCCTACAAAACCCACAGGAAATAATCATTATCATTGCAAATCACCATTTCATCACCTATCATTTATTTTCTTCTATCATGAAACAATTCATCGTTGCAGCTGCTCTGATCGCTGCTTTCACAACTGGCGCAACTGCCCAAACTTCTACTCCTGCTGCAACTAAGCCTGCTGCTAAACCAGCACAAACAGCTCCTGCTGCTAAGCCAGCTGCTGCTCCTGCTGCTAAACCAGCAATGGAAAAACCAGCTGCTAAGCCAGCTGCTGCTCCTGCTGCTAAACCAGCTGCTCCTGCTCAAACTGCACCTGCTGCTAAACCAGCAATGAAAAACGAAGACAAACCAGCTGCTCCTGCAAAAAAACACCACCGCAGACACAAAAAATCTGCTGCACCAGCATCTAAAGACGCTGCCGCACCTAAAGCAGAAAAAATGCCTAAAGCAGCGGACAAGAAAAACTAAGATATAGAGGGAGAATTTTTTAGGACTGTGACTGTTGACCGCCCACTGGATTTCCAGTTGGGCGGTTATTTTTTTGTAAAGTCTTAAACAAACGTTTGATTGGCTTGTTAAAATTGTACCTTTGTGTTACGAATTATTCTGAGCACAGCATTCATTGTACAACTGAACGCTGATAATCAATAGTTAACAGCGTAAAGGATCAATTCGACTTATGCAGGATTTCCATATTGAAAAGACCGACAAGCGTCAACATCTGCTGAATATTGCAGAAGGCTTGTTTGCAAAATACGGCTACGAAGCAGTCTCCATTCGACAACTTGCAACAGAAGCAGGCATAAACCTCGCTATGGTGAGTTATTATTTTGGTTCAAAAGAAGGCTTGTTTGCAGCAATTATTGAAAATAAAATACCCCGAACCCGCGACCGACTTGAACAACTTGCCGTCGAACATATCAGCCCGTGGGAAAAAATATCCCGAACAGTGGATATTTATGTAGACTCCATGCTTTCTAATCGGAATTTTAGCCGGGTTATTACAAGGGAAATGTCGACCCAACAACGCCCGGAGAATGTTAAAATGATCGTTTCGCAAATTTCAAAAAACCTGGAGATCGTGCGTGGCTTTATTCGTGAAGGCCAGGAATCAGGCATATTTAGGTATGTGGACAACGAAATGACGCTGGTAACATTTTTTGGAACCATTTCCGCCATACTGAATAGCGGCTCCATGATTTGTGTGCTGCTGGACGAATCGCAAGAAGACATTATTATGTCAGAATCCTACAAAACCCGCGTAAAACAACACTTGAAAGCCTTGTTGCAAGCGCACTTGATGAAATAATGAATCGGATTAAACGGTTGTTTGATTTTTCGGACAACATATTTGAATTATATAACTTAAACCTGTCATGCACATTCCTACCAAACCGGTCAGGGCGTTGATATTGCTGTTTTTCCCCGTACTTTTATGGGGGCAGTCAACAGAACTCCGACGATTGAGCCTTGATGAAATTGTCCAGATCGGGCTGGCCAATAGCAAGCAGCTCCAAATCACCAATGCCAAACTAATGGCGGCTCATGCTAAAACGAGTCAATTGGGCGATGCTTTCATCCCTTCAGTGAATTACAACGGCAGCTACACCCGGCTGAGCAAGAATGTGCCGGAATTCGGATTTACGACGCCCAACGGCGATTACCGTGTCCTCAATCCGCTGATTCCGAATAATTTCAGCAATCGCTTCTCGCTTTCTGAAGTTGTTTTCACCGGATTTCGGGCGCTTAATGCCATCAAAGCAAGCGAATTTTTAGAAACAGCCGCCAAAGTCGATGTTGAGCGCGACCAAAAAGAGGTTCAACTGAACCTCTTGAATGCAGGAATTACGCTCTACAAATTGGAGCAGGCGAAAAGAACGTTCGAAGCAAACCTGAACACCGCGCGCCAACGCGTCACGGATATGCGCAACCTGCGCGCACAGGGACTTGCGCTCGACAACGACGTTTTGAAGGCCGAATTAGGGGTTGCACAATTGGAAACCGCTAAGTCTGAAACGGAGCACGCCATCAGCGCGACCGCTTTCTCGCTCTCCGTTTTGCTTGGTCTTCCGGAAAGCACCTCTGTACAAGTTGACAGTGCGTCTGTTGCCTCGGTTAGTACCCCGGATGGAACCTTGGAGTCATTCCTTAACAATGCAACAAATCGGGCCGATGTTCGGGCCGCCGGTTTGCGTACAGAAGCCTCTGCAAAGCAACTTAGCGGCACGAAAGGGGCCATGCTTCCCTTAGTAAGCGTGGGCGCTAACTTGTACATCAACAATCCCAACCAGCGTTTTTTCCCGCCGGAGGATGTTTTTCATACCACTTGGGATGCCGGACTCAGTCTGTCTTGGAACCTGACCAGCTTGTACACTTCCCGCCATACAATTGAAGAATCCAAAGCGAATCTGTTGTCAAGCAATTTGCAACAGCAGCAGCTGACGGATGCGGCGCGCACGGAAATTGCCAATCAGTTTTACGCCTGGCAAACGGCCCGCGACAAACAATCGCTTTACGCCCTTAGTGTAAAACAAGCCGTTGAAAATCAAAAAGTTATTTTAGCGCGCCAACGTCAGCAAACCGCAACTGCAACTGAGTTGCTGGATGCCGACGCCTTGCGCATACAGGCGGAAATTAACCGCGTTACAGCCGAATCGGACATGCGGCTGGCCTATTTTCGGTTGTTGAAAAGCGCCGGAAAATTATAAGCCGTTTGTACGGTTGTCCTACTTTCTGCAAAAAATTAACTCCCGTTTTGAACGGACAAAACTTCGGTAATGAATAAAAAGAAATTGATGCCTATAATTCTCGGCGCTGTGTTGTTGGTGGCCGGCTATTT
Source organism: Bacteroidota bacterium (assembly GCA_037130425.1). Lineage (GTDB taxonomy): Bacteria > Bacteroidota > Bacteroidia > Chitinophagales > Saprospiraceae > M3007. The sequence continues at coordinate 458 of JBAXTB010000062.1, read as the reverse complement.
CGGTTTTAACAAAATCCGGTTTATGCTCAACAATGAAGATACCGACAACGCCTACCTCGAAGCCGATATTACCAATATTTCGCCTAAAGTACAGGGCTATGTAGCGTCGGTGCGGGTAAAAGAAAACCAGCACGTAAAAACTGGCGACACCTTGTTTGTACTCGACAGCCGCGAGTTGCTGTTAAAAGTAAAACAAGCGGAAGCGGCCTTGCAAAATGCAATCGCCAATGTAGGCGCTATTCAGGCCAATTCAGGTACGGCAGGCGCCAACATCGCTACCGCTGACGCAAACACCCAGACCAGCGAAGCCGGTGTGGAAAGCGCTACCGCCGCCATTCGCACGGCAGAAGCCAATGTAGATGCAGCCAAAGCGCGGGCATGGCAAGCGACGCAAGATTTTAAGCGTTATGAAACGCTGGTAGGCCAGGGCGCTGTTACCCAACAGCAATTCGATGCGG
>JBAXTB010000619.1:0-2207 GCA_037130425.1 Bacteroidota bacterium | reverse complement strand
GCGATGAACACAAACAGCAATACCGGAACCGTCATGCCGCCGGAAGCGCCGCTGAAAAAGGCGAAGGAAACGGCCGACAAGGAAATGATGTAGCCGAAGGAACCGATGTACATTAAAAAACGCCGGCCAAAACGGTCGATCAGCGCCAAACCGATCATGGTAAAGGCTAAGTTCACCAAGCCGATGCCCACCGAGGACAACAAGGCGGTGCTTGCAGCCAAACCGGCTTCTTCAAAAATGCGCGGCGCGTAATAAATCACCGCATTGATGCCGGAAACCTGGTTGAAAAAGGCAAACAAAAAGGCTAATAAAATCGGGAAACGATAACGGCCGCTGAAAAACTCTTTCAAACTGGCCGTGTGCGGCTCGGCGTCGTGCCCGGCCTGCATGTCGGCAAGTACGGATTGCGCTGTGGCCGGATTGATGAGTTTCAGAATGCGCAGCGCTTCGGCGGTATTGCCGCGTTTTACGACCAACCAGCGCGGACTTTCCGGTACCAGCAAGATCAGGATCACAAATACGAGCGATGGAATGGCCACAATGCCAAGCATCCAGCGCCAATTGTCCGGGTTTTCGATACCAATCAGCCAGTTGGAGCAATAAGCAATGAGGATGCCAAATACGATGTTGAATTGAAACAGCGCGGTGAGTTGGCCGCGTTTTTCAGTGGGTGAAATTTCGGCAATGTACATGGGCGCCACCACGGAAGACGCGCCCACGCTCAATCCGCCCAGGAAGCGAAACAACATGAGCCAGGTAACGTCGGGCGCTAATCCGCAGCCCACAGCCGAAACCAAATAAAGAATTGCTACGCCGAACAGCGTGTTTTTGCGGCCATAGCGCTCGGCCGGTACGCCGCCGAAAATAGCGCCTACAATGGTGCCGTATAAGGCCATCGCGACCATCTGGCCGGTCATGGCGTCACTCAAATTCCAGAGATGTTGAATGGTGCGTTCGCAGCCCGAAATAACGGCCGTGTCTAATCCGAAGAGAAAGCCTCCAAGCGCAACGGTGATCGACCAGTAGAATACTTTGCGGTAGTTCATGATTTTCGTTTTGTAACCGCAAACCTATCTGACCGCCCAGCGCAGGGGCTTAAGCATTATCCCAAAATACTCTAAAGATGTTGTATGTACTTAAGTGTTTAATTTACAATATTTTACAACAAAACCTAAGCATATAACTTAGGTTTTGTTGCATAAAATCTTTAATTTGGTTGCATAAAATTTTGTTTCAGGAAAAGAAACTTGGTCCGCCCTACCCTATCCCTGCTTCCGAATCTGCGAAGGCGCCACATTATATTTGGATCGGAACACCGTGGAGAAATAATCGGGTGAAGAATAACCCACCTGATACGCGATTTCGGCCACCGACAATTTGCCTTCCAAAAGTAAATTTCGCGCTTTTTCAAGCCGCACCTGCTGAATATAGTCGCTGATGCTTTCGCCAAATAAAGCTTTGATTTTACGGTACAACTGCGAACGCGACAAATTCATTTCCTGGCAAAGATCCGTCACCTGAAAATCCTGCCGGGCGTAATGCGCATCGATGTAATTTGTAAACTTTTGAATGAAGGCCCGGTCCAGCGTATTTACATCCTCCTCCAATTGCTCCGGCTGATTCCCTTCGGAAAAAACAAGCAGCCCTTTTCCGAAATTATCTTTCAAAATCTGGCGATTGTGCAACAGATTCCGAATGATTTCCTGCAAATATTGGATGTTGAACGGTTTGGTAATATAAGCGTCGGCGCCGGTCATGGTGCCTTCAATTTGTTGCTCCACCGTACTGCGCGCCGTAAGCAAAATGATCGGAATATGCGAGGTACGCAGGTCTGATTTCAGGGTGCGCACAATGTCAAGTCCGTTGCGGTTGGGTAGTTCAATGTCGCAGATAATCAGGTCGGGTACCATGTCAAAGGCTTGTTGGAGGCCCGCGTCGCCATCCGTGGCGGAAGTGATTTGGTAGAGCACGTTCAGTTTTCTTTTCAGGAAAAACTGCAATTCCGCGTTGTCTTCAATGATGAGCAATTGTTGGTCGGCAGCATTTTTGGGCAAAACAGCGCTGTCTTCTGTATCCGCCAAGGGATCAAAAATAAACGCTTCGGTCGGGAAATACGGTGTCGGATTCTGCACCATTTCGTCGACTTGCAGGTGCGCGTGCCCAAGCGGGAGCGCGATGGTAAAACGGCTGCCTTTGCCTTTGATGCT
>JBAXTB010000618.1:0-2212 GCA_037130425.1 Bacteroidota bacterium | reverse complement strand
GCCCTTTGTGAAGAAGGCATTGTACGCCGTATTTGTGAACTGAAATTCCTGCGCCACCTCGGCATGTTCAGTTACGGACTGTATATTTTTCACCAGTTACTCTTTATGGTGTATTTCTGGTATATCCGGACGCCGTTGGAGGCTACTGGCTTGCCGATGTGGGCGGTACAAATACTGTACATGCTAATTGCGTTCGGCGTCACGTACGCGCTGGCGCGCCTGAGCTGGAAATTCATTGAAAAGCCCTTCCTGGACTTAAAAGAAAAAAAGTAATCACTTATGATGTTGTAAAAATCCCGAAGGGATTATATGTTTATAGATCAGACCTTGTAAAATGTCCCAATCCTGAAAGGATTGTATGTAAAAACGCTATAAAACACATAAAATCCCTTTACTGCCGAGCGCAATGTGAGCATGCATCTAACATATTGTAACCGCCGGTTTTAACCGGCGGAATTAGAATTCTTGCTCCATCACATCTATCTTCTTTACAGAACATCAACATAATCAACCTGTTAGATGCTGATGTTTTGCAAAGAAGATAGATATGACAGAGCGACAACTTTGGCCCCTCGTTAAAACGAGGGGTTACAAGATGCTATATGTATGCTCACATTGCGCTCGGCAGTATCGGGATTTTTTGATGGTAAATAGTTACGAAAAAAATCAAAAAAAGTTAGTCAAGCCTGTAACATTTTTTTCCGAAGGGCGTCTTTTCTTTATACGCCAAAGCCTTAGCGACGGCGTATTAAACGCCAAAGCCTTAGCGACGGCGTATTAAACGCCAAAGCCTTAGCTACGGCGTATAAAACGCCAAAGCCTTAGCGACGGCGTATTAAACGCCAAAGCCATAGCGACGGCGTTCAAACACCAAAGCAACAGCGACGGCGTTTAAACGCCAAAGCAATAGCGGCGGCATTTATACCCCCGATTACACCGTATGCCAAACAACTAACGGCGATTTTGAATGAACTGGACGATCTTCCATCAACAAATTTTCCCGATCCGACACAAACTCTTTCGGTTTGCGTTGCGCATCACCGGCAACGCGCATGAGGCCGAGGATGTCGTGCAGGAGGTGCTGGAAAAAGTGTGGAAAACAGAAACGGCTCAAACAGAATCGGTGCAAAGTTGGGAAGCCTGGTGTATGACCCTGACCCGCAACCGCTCCTTGGATAAAAATCGTTCGAGAACCCTGCGACGTACGGCGCCGCTCGACGGTATTTCCGACCGGCAAACACGGGACGCAAATCCGGCACAACTCGCTGAAGGACAAGATATTGTTTCGCAAATCCAAAACCTGATGCAAGCACTGCCGGAAAAACAGCGCCTGACCATGCACCTGCGCGACATCGAAGAACTCAGTTATGAGGAAATCGCTGAAACGCTGCAAATCACGCTGGAACAAGTAAAAATCAACCTGCACCGGGCGCGGAAAACCATCCGGGAACGCCTGATCGGGATTGAAGCGGTGACGCAAAACGCAGTACAATAAAATATGCTTTTACCATGAACTACATGCACATCAATCACCTGCTCGACAAATACTGGGATGGCGAAACCACCCTGGATGAGGAACGGCTCCTGAAAGCATACTTTGCTTCGGAGGCAGTCGACCCGCGCCTCGTACAGTTTGCACCGCTTTTCAAGGCCATGAAAGCAGAACAGGCGGTAGTTTATGAAAAACAAACTGTTGTCAAAGAACTCGGCATCCGACGTTTTCAGACACACCAATGGGCGACGGCCGCCTCTGTTGCTTTGTTGCTCGCAGCAGGCGCCTGGTGGGCGACCAAACAAAACACGATCTCAACCGATGCGCCGGTTGCCATCGTGAATGAAGCCCCGCCAACGTCAAACACGCCAATAGAAATCACCATACCAACTGTTCAACCTCAGGCAATTACCGCAGCCCCTAAAACCAAATCCAAACGCACATCAACTGCAAAAGCCCAACTCGCAAGCAGCCGCATCACCATATCTGAACGGAACGCCGCGAAAAAAGCCTACGCTGAATTGAAAGCCGCCCTGGCCCTTGTTTCATCCAAACTAAGCCGCGGGCGCAAAGAAGCCGCCAAAAGCCTCAACCAATTAGACTCGATTGACAAAATTTTCAAAAAGAAAAAAGAAAGCGACGGCTAACCCGTCCACACCGTCAACTGGACATGCCCAAATATGGTTGACAAAACCGGAGTTGAAATTCAACTCACAAAAT
>JBAXTB010000617.1:0-2215 GCA_037130425.1 Bacteroidota bacterium | reverse complement strand
TTATCATTCGCTATCAATTGTGCATGTTGTTGTTGCTGTTGTTCGGGCTTTCCCGAAGCGGCCACTACAGACTGTATTGTTGAGTGATAAATTTCATTTCGCATTTCAAAATACAGGTTCTGCATAAAAAGCCCTTCGGTCGACTGTCCGAAGGGCTTTTTGTTTTTCAACACTTTTCATCACAAATACCAAACACCTATTTATTATGAGTTTACGTCTCGGCGACATTGCCCCCAATTTCCAGGCCCAAACCACCGCAGGGGATATTGATTTTTACGAATACCTCGGTACAGGTTGGGGCATTCTGTTTTCGCACCCTGCTGATTACACCCCGGTTTGTACGACGGAACTGGGCCGCACCGCGCATTTGCAGGAGGAATTTCGCCAACGCAACACCAAGGTGCTGGCTGTCAGCGTGGATTCGTTGGACAAACACAAGTTGTGGGTAAACGACATCAATGAAACTCAACATGTTACGGTCGATTTTCCGATCATCGCCGACCCAAATCGTGTGGTCGCTGATTTATATGATATGATCCACCCGAATGCCTCCGAGACTTTTACGGTGCGTTCTTTGTTCATCATCGGACCGGATAAAAAAGTAAAACTGATTATTACCTACCCGGCTTCTACGGGCCGCAATTTTACTGAAGTTCTGCGCGTGCTCGATTCCTTGCAACTCACGGCCAACTACAGCGTCGCTACCCCGGCCGACTGGAAAGAAGGCGAAGATGTGATCGTGGCGTTGTCGGTTTCGACAGAAGACGCTATCACTAAATTCCCGAAAGGCGTAGAGGTGGTAAAACCTTACCTGCGCTACACCCCGCAACCTAACCTGTAAAAAATACGCGCCGCCATGAACATCTCCACACATCTCCATACCGCATGTTGTTGCTGTTGTTGTTGTTCCGTTCGAATCATCGAAGCGGCCAAACCTGCCATGCACTTCATACAAAAACAATGAAATTGCAATAAAAACAGGTCTAAATCGCCCTTCGATGTTCGCATGGAAGGGCGATTTTGTATTTATGCCGGGTGTACGAGGGTGTATTATAAGTCCTTTTTTTAGCAACTTGAGGATCGTTCACAAAATATTATTCTGATGACCGAGCGTATTGTCGGGGTGACTGATAGTCAACCCGACAATTAGGCGCGATCTCAACTTTTTATTTGGCGAAAAAATCCCACGTTACCTTATGATACAGCCTCGTGGCCCAAATGCTTAAAAATCATTAAAACATCGGTTATGACCAGATTTGCCGAACCCACCACACTTGTAAACCCTGCATTACGTCGCCGCCTGCATGAAGTGGGTCGCCGCATCGGCAATACGCCTTTGCACGCGGTACACGGGGTGTTTGCGCATAAAACCGTACAGATTTTTGCCAAAAAAGAATGGGAACAACTGTCGGGCAGCATAAAAGCGCGGGCAGCTTTCAACATCATCCGCGCGGCGGTGGAACACGGCGACCTGCATCCGGGCAAAATCCTGCTCGATGCGACCAGTGGCAACACGGGTATCGCGTACGCCGCCATTGCGCGGGAAATCGGCCTGCGTGTGGCACTTTGCCTGCCGGAAAATGCGTCGGAAGAACGGAAACAAATCCTGGCTTCGTTAGGCGCCGAGATTATTTACACCTCCAGATTTGAAGGCACCGACGGCGCGCAGGAAGTGGCCCGCAGTTTGGCCAAACAACGTCCGGATCTGTATTTCTACGCCGATCAGTACAAAAACGACTACAATTGGCTGGCGCATTACCACCATACGGCGCCGGAAATCATAACGGCTTTGCCGGGTATCACGCATTTTGTAGCGGGTTTGGGCACAACGGGCACGTTTGTAGGCACGAGTCGGCGTTTCAAAGCGGTCAATCCGGCGATTCAGGTGATTAGCCTGCAACCGGATTTGGCCTTGCACGGATTAGAAGGCTGGAAACACTTGGAAACGGCGGTTAAACCGGCCATTTATGATCCCTCCTTGGCCGATCAAAACCTGGAAATTGACACAGCGGAGGCTTATGAGTTGATTAAGGCCGCGCGCACGCATGAGGGTTTGTTGTTGAGTCCGTCGTCGGCCGCCAATTTGGTGGGCGCGATTAAGGTGGCTGAAAAATTGGAATCCGGGATTGTGGTGACGGTGCTGCCGGATAATGCGGAGAAGTATGGGGAGGTGATGCGGCGGATTTTTGGTTGAGGGCAAATCAAAGAATCCTGA
>JBAXTB010000616.1:0-2246 GCA_037130425.1 Bacteroidota bacterium | reverse complement strand
GGCTACGGCGCATCGGGCATGTTGATTTTCAACCGCCGCTGGAGCATCGGCGTAGCTGCATTCGGCACGCGCAATATTGACCCGAAACTTTCCGACAACAGCGGATTGCACTTTAATTATCAAGCAGCAGGCGGCATTCTGGAATTCACGCCCCGCCCCGATCGCATCGTTCACCTGTCGTTTCCCTTGTTCTTAGGGGCCGGTATGGCGCGCTTGGATTCATCGGAATTCCGCAGAAACAATCAATTTGAGGGAACCGGAGACCATACAAAAGGGGATTTTGCAGATGGCGGACGTCGTGGCGAAAATGCCTTTTTTGTGGTGCAACCCAATGTTCGGGTAGAAATGAATTTGACCCGTTTTGCCCGGATTTATGCGGGTGTAGGTTACCGGATAGCCACAGGCGGATCGGTTTCTTACCCGAATGCGAGCGGCGGCACCTCTTCGCTCGGCGCCGCTGATTTATCGGGTCTTTCCGTGCAGGCAGGCGTAAAACTGGGGCTTTTTGAAGTGCCGCTTAAAAGGAAAATGAAGGTTGAGAAGGGTGGTTAGTATTGAAGGAGAAAAGAAGGTTTTTCATACAATAGGGTTGATTTGGGACTGAGTACCGGCGGGCAAATTGCTCGCCGGTTTTTTTGTTTTGTAGGGGATTTCCTTACTCGATCATACATTTATATTAGATTGTCAATTAGCGTGATCGGGTTGTTCGGTATTCAGAAGCGCTATCTGGAGAAGTTGAAGGCGCTGGTGGCGACGTACTAGGGTGTCACACAAAAATTAACGGTTATACGGACTTTCATTCACCCACCTGAACCCGCGCCGCATCAGCAAAAACTGCTGTTCGTCGTAGCGTTTCAACAATATTTGAATCGAATCTTTGCGCCACATACCGGTAAGCCATAATGTATCATTACGCTGTTCGAAGTGTAAAAACTTGCGCAAGTTGAAATCTGCCTTGGTTTCAAAGGCAATCGTTTGGGCCGATGAGTCTATTTTAAAAGTAAAACGGCTCGTGCTGTCATTGGCCATGCGTACCGTGGCGTAACCGGGCCAACCCACCATCATTTTTCGCCAATATGCAGTATCCGTCAATACGGGCGCTACGACGGCGCCGTTGCGCTTGAGTTCGCGCACGTCCCAAATGCCATAGAGCGCGGGTTTGGGTGCGTCATCGCCGTACATTTTGCGGCCTTCCATACTATCCGTGATGCTGTTGTAAAATAAGTATCCGACCAGCAGCAGTTTGACAACCCGCGCACCCATGCGCCATTTCGGGTGCGTAAACAAGGGACGAACGGGCGGCGCTTCGGTGGTTTTGTGGGCAATAAAAAAATGAAACAAGCGCTTCGCATCCGGCGCAGCCAAATAAACGGCCATGAGGGTCAGCATGGACGAATAAATTTTGACCGGTACATCGTAGCAAAAATTCAGCATGGCCACATTGAACATCACGGCGCCCGTTACCAATGCGCCCAACAACACCGTGGGGCGCCAAAGCAACAAAATGCCGCCGATCACTTCAGACCAACCTGAAAATGCGCTGTACGCTTTCGATTGGCCAATAAATGTCCAAAGCAAACCCATCGGCGAGGAATCCCCGTAAGGTTCCATCAGACGCCAAGGGCCGGGAAACGGCATTTGCAGGTGAAACACTTTGGAAAAGCCGTATCCGAACATGGTAAAAACTAAGTAATAACGGATGTACACCCGCGTCCACTCCAGCAAACGCTTATACGAAGCCCTTTTCCTGTCCACGAGCGACCAAACCAATGTAGCCGCGAAACTTAGCAGAAAAATGCCAAGCAGGCTGACGTAGTCGTAGAGTTTGTCGCCGCTGCCGTTCATATTTTCTACTAATTTCCCTTCAAAACCAAGCAGGTGGTTGTACAAAACCTGTAAATAAAGGTTCATTATCCATTTGTAAGCATCCGTCACGTACGGGACGATTTCAAAGGGAAACGGGAAAACCGTTAAGCATAAAAACAGGGCCAAAAAACGAAAGGCGAGTTTTTGCCACAAGGGCCAGCGGACAGGACTGGTGTGTTCCATAGATAGAGGAATTAGGATAGGTTAATGTTTTGCTATTTTAGGTTTTTATCTCCTATGTAAGGGACGTTGAGCGTTTTGCGTGCCGCCCTGCCCTCTTTAGGGCAAAATCATAGACATAAAGTTTTCCAAAGCCCCAACGGGGCGCAATCAACAGAATTGGGCAACGCCCAATTAAAACGGGCAACGCCCAATTAAAA
>JBAXTB010000615.1:0-2253 GCA_037130425.1 Bacteroidota bacterium | reverse complement strand
GCCCAGTCGATCGTCGGTTCGTCGGCAATACCTTCATCCAGCACGCGCAGCGATTCACCGTAAAAAGGCCGAGCCACGCGGTTGACGATAAATCCGGGCGTATCTTTAGCCAGCACCGTTGTTTTACCCCAGCTGTCAATCATCGCCTTCGACCGATCCACCACATCCTGATCTGTTTGCAAGGCTGGAATGATTTCAACCAAGCGCATCAAAGGGGCCGGATTGAAAAAATGCACCCCGATAATCCGCTCCGGATGCCGCAGGTGGGCGCCCATGGCGGAAATGGAAAGCGAGGACGTATTACTGGCTAAAATGGTTTTTTCATCCACAATGGCCTCCATACTTTTGAACGCAATTTGCTTTTGTTCAATGTCTTCCACAATGGCCTCAATGATGATCGGGCAATTGCGGAAATCGCTCATGTGGTCGGAGAACGAAATTTTGTCGAAAAGCGTGTCCGCTTCGGCGGCGGTTATCTTATCTTTTTCAACAAGCAGGTTAAGGGAGGCTTTTACCCCTTTACCTGCTTTGGTGAGCGCCAGGGTGTGGTTATCGCAAACGACTACTTTGTGGCCCGCAGAAGCCGCAACCTGTGCGATCCCGCTGCCCATCGCTCCTGCTCCGAGTATTCCTATTGTGTCCATTGTTTTAAGTATCCAAAGCCGGGTGTAAATATCCTCCTGCCATAGTGGCTGCAAAAATACGGTTTGGCCGGTATCCGGCTCCTGTTGGATTGTTTTATTTCGCGCTGACCGACAAATAATTAACATTTTTTAGGGCATTTGAAAAAAAATCCTCATTCTTGTTGCGTTATGGAAGCAGAAATGACGCGCATTTTGGGAATTGACCCCGGCACCAACGTTTTGGGGTTTGCAATTATCGACGCCGATAAACGCAAGATTGAGGTGATTGAGATTGGTGTGGTAACGTTCAAGCATATCGGCGAGGAACACACCGTAAAACTCCAGCATATTTTTGAACAGGTGCAAGACCTGATTCAGCAGTACCGGCCCACACAAATGGCCATCGAGGCGCCGTTTTTTGGTAAAAACGTACAATCGATGCTCAAACTTGGGCGCGCGCAAGGCGTGGCGATCGCGGCAGGCATGGTGAACAAACTCAGCACCGCAGAATACATGCCCAAAAAAGTAAAAAGCGCCGTCACGGGCAATGGCAATGCCTCCAAAGAACAAGTGGCCGGTATGCTTGAAAACATCCTGAAAATCAAACTCAACGAAAAATACTTCGACGCCACCGACGCCTTGGCCGTAGCCGTTTGTCATTGGTACCAAAGTTCCAACCCGGCAGCGGCGGCCGCTCAAAAATCGGGTAGTAATTGGGCTTCTTTTTTGAAAAACAACCCCGACAGGGTGAAAAAGTAAAAAGAAAATGTGTTTTTCATATAAAATTATTGTGAAAAAAACGTCCTGACCTAAAAAATGTATCCACGACCGTTAACTTCGCCATTACAATGATGTGACCCCGAAAAAAATGTTCGTATAAAAGGTCAAACAATATCTTATCACCAAATTTCATTACAATCATGTCAGTTAAAGACAAATATCAGAGCGTACTTGCGCTCGGCGAAAAACTCGGAGTACGCAACGGTAAAGTAGAAGAAGTTGACGGCGTTCTGCACGTGTGGGGCCTTGTTAACGATGGCTACGAAAAAAACCAAATGTGGGATGCCATCAAAGCAACAGGCGGCGATGCACCAGCTGATATCGTTGCTGATATTCAGGTTGAAAACACCGAATACTACACCAAGCACACGGTTGAAAAAGGTGAAAGCCTGAGCAAAATTGCGAAGCACTACTACGATGATATGATGAAGTACAAGCATATCTTCGATGCTAACCGCGACATCCTGAACGACCCGGACGAAATCCAGGTAGGCCAGGTTCTCACGATTCCGAATCTGTAAGCGCAACGCGAACCAAATAGCGCAGCGGCTGCTCCGAGTTTTCGGGGCAGCCGTTTGTTTATACGCCAAAGCAATCGGTTTTGTGCCTGAGGATTTGGATTTGCGGAATCATTTGCACAAAACCGATTGCGGCGGCGTATAAGAGGGGATAGAACACGGATGAACGCGGACCCTGCGGGCGCAGATTTTAAAGGATTTGATTCCGGCAGTAGTTGGAGATTTAGAGTGACTGCTTTATCTTTGTTGAGTGCATGGAGCTATATTTATACTTTAGCGGCATTTTAGTGCAAGCTATGCAGAATAATAAACATACTAACGTAAATGGTAAT
>JBAXTB010000614.1:0-2256 GCA_037130425.1 Bacteroidota bacterium | reverse complement strand
TGGCCGCAGTTGACAGTAAAACAACGAATTACAATGATTTTAACGTCATAGCAGGCCGGCCCTACACCTATACGGTAAAAGGGTTGAACTTATATGGAGAAGGCTCGCCGGGCAGCGCCCTTGGTTTTCAGGTACCCAACGGTGTGGTGACCGGTCAGGTTACGACGCCAAGTGGAAGTCCGGTACCCAATGCGCTGGTTACTTTGATGCCCATGCAGGGTTTTTCCCTCAAATTTGACGCCATGGCGGGCGCAAAGGCCACGCTTGACTCGGCCCAAAGCTTTATTCCGGCCGGTTATGCCGACTGGACCATCTCATTCTGGATGAAAACGAACAGCGCTGCGGCCAATGCCGGCATTTTGCAATTGGGCGCCGTTCCGCTTTTTATCCAGGCGAAAAACAGCGCCGCCGGTGAAGGTATTTTTGTATCGACAGACGGTTCAACGCCTTTGCTGGAAGCCGATTTCCCGGATTCGACCAAAAACGGCTGGCACCATATTGCGCTCAGTTATTCGGAACAATTCGGCAGGCTCTATTTGGATGGCGCGCTGGTTGCCATTGCTCCCATGAACCCGATTGCTACGGCGCCCGATCTTTTGCTTGGCAGTCGCAGCAATTTCAGCGGGTGGAACGGTTTTCTGGACGAATTGCGCATTTATCATAGCCGCCTTGACGAAATAGACCTCGGCGAAGTGATGGAAGGCACGGCCTCTTCCACCACGCCCAATTTGAAATATTACTGGAAAATGGATGAAGAGAAAGGGACAAAATCCTTCGATTTGTTCAAACGCACCAAGCTGTATTTCTGCGGTACCGGCTTCGATACGAATCGGCCGCCGGTACGTACTTCCGGTAGAACCACCGCCAATGGTTTTTACCGCATCGAATCGGCGAGTTACGGAACGGGTCTTACTTTTTTTGCGGAGCCGATGAAAAATTTTTACATGCACCGCGCCCTGAAGTTTACCCGGAGCAAAGCAGACTACGCGTTGTTACCGGATTTCAGCCTTACGCCGAAATCTACCCTTGAATTATGGGTAAACAGCAGCGGCCCTGATGGCGATCAGTGTATTTTATCGAAAAAATGGGGAAACAACGATTTTCGGCTTTTACTATCGCCAAATGGCGCCATAAATACCCTGAAATTTTACCTGAACGGCACGGAGAATACCCTCGGTACCCTTGGCTCCGGGTATCAGCATTTGGCGTTTACCATTGATAGCAGCGCTGCCGGCCGGGTCATCTCAACGTACAAAAACGGCACGTTGTTGAGTACCAATACGTTTACGGGTGTCAGTGGCAACTGGTCGGATACCACGCAACAATGGGTCATCGGCGCGCGCAAAGACGGCGCTGGTTTTACGGACTATTACGGTGGTTTGGTGGACGAAATTGCCGTGTATGATACGACGCTTAGCGAAATGCAAATTGATACGCATTATTCCAAAACGCGGAATATGCAGGAAAAAGGGTTGCGCGTCTATTTTGCCCTTGATGAGGGCAGCGGTATTCGGCTCAGTAATGCAGGCTCCCTGCTTACCGGCTATGGTTCGGTACAAGGGGCCGATTGGTTGCCATTCAGCCCACATCAAACGACGGAACCGCATGAGTTTTCACCTCATTCAAGACAGGTTACGCTGAATCCGAGCGTTACTTCGGTGGATCAGGTTGACTTTGTGGACCGTTCGACGATTCCCGTTACCGGCTATGTGCGTTATAAAAACACGGATTGCTTTGCCGGAAAGGTGGAAATATTGGTAAATGGGGCTTCGTTTAGCCCACCTATATATACCGATTCCGTCGGACGTTTTGTCATTGATTTTGATCCGGGTACTACTGCCACTTTGACGCCGAAGTTTGAAAATCATGCATTTATTCCTGCATTTTGGGATGTTTCTAATGTTTCAAGCCCAATTGCCGGTATTTTATTTAACGATGTTACCACCCGTAAAATCACCGGCGTCATTGCCGGCGGTAATTGCAAACAAGAAATTATTGAAAACCCGGCGTTACCAACCGGAACAGTTTGTATCGTGAAAGTACGGTCAAAAAACGGGTGCTTAGAAAGACAACAAACGGTTAAAAACGAAGCCGGGAATTATACGTTTAACAATTTACCGCCCGTAGAATTTACAGTTTCAATTGTGGAGTTTTCAGACCCGGTGATCAAAAATTCGTTTCAAACTTCCGGCGGAAAAACTGTCGATTTGTCGAAACGCGATACGGTGCTTGACTTTATCTACTTTGCGCCGCCGG
>JBAXTB010000613.1:0-2257 GCA_037130425.1 Bacteroidota bacterium | reverse complement strand
TTGGCATTTGAAAAATGATTTAGTCGTAGATTATTACTTCGCGTTAGTTGATTAACAAATTTAAAAAGAGGTTGTCTCTAAGATAACGCAAGTTTTTTCGCTAAATAAAAAGTTGAAATCAAGCGTAATTGTCGGCGTGACTTATAGTTACGCCGACAATATGCTCGATCAACTGAATATTTTTTGCGGATCATCCTAAGGCTGGTTAAAAACGAGTTTTGATACAACTTCTTTATATTATGATAAATTTTAATACTTATCAACAAACATAACATGAAAAGGCTCGAAAATAAAATAGTATTTATTACCGGCGGTAATTCCGGGATCGGTAAAGCATCAGCCCTTGAAGCAGCGCGGGAAGGCGCGACCGTGGTTATTGCGGATCTTCCAAATAAAGATCACCTTGAAACGATGACAGAGCTTAGCGCATTAGGTGCAAAATGCCTCTTCGTTCCGATTGACGTATCAGATGTTGAAAGTGTAAAAATGGCGATCAATACTTCGGTTGCTAAATTCGGAAGACTGGACGTTGCGTTTAACAATGCCGGGATTGGTGGCACATACTCAGGTATTCACGATATGCCGGAGGCAACATGGGACAGGTTAATTGCTGTGAATTTAACGGGCCAGTTCTATTGCGTTAAATATGAATTACAACAGTTTTTAAAACAAGGAGGAGGCGTTATTGTCAATATGTCTTCGCTCGGCGGGCTTAAAGCAGAACATGGTTTGGTACCTTACACGGTAGCAAAACACGGCGTTTTAGGAATAACAAAAAATATTGCAGTTCAATACGGCGCTCAAAACATTAGAGCAAATGCTATTTGCCCGTATTATGTCGAAACGCCTCTTTTAAGTACCGCTCCTGCCGAGGTGCATCAGGCATGGATCGAAGGAACACCAGCCAAACGTCTTTGTACGCCTGAAGAAGTGGCCAAAGCATTTATTTATTTAGCCTCCAATGATTCCAGTTATTGCAATGGAACGCAACTTATTTTGGATGGCGGTGTAATGGCTTAAAAAAAGGGCAATACAGATTTACAAATTTTAAGGTGAATCAAATTGGACTTGGAAATTAACTAAAATACCACTGAATTTCAAACAATAATATAAATGAAAAAATATAAATTATTTTCTCCGATAACAATTGGTTCATTAGCCTTGAAAAACCGAATCGTAATGGCTCCCATGACACGATGCAGGGCGATTGATAATATTCCCAATGATTTAATGGCAAATTACTACGAACAACGCGCCACGGCTGGATTAATAATCACCGAAGGCACCTCGCCTTCTCCCAATGGTTTGGGTTATGCCCGCATTCCGGGTATTTTTAGTGAAGCGCAAACATTGGGGTGGAAAAAAACAACATCAGCCGTACATAAAAGCGGTGGAAAAATATTTATTCAATTGATGCATACCGGGCGCATCAGTCATATTCTGAACATGGCCGAGGGCACGGAAATATTAGCCCCTTCAGCAGTGAAAGCAAGCGGGCAAATGTGGACAGATGCCAAAGGATTGCAGGACTACCCTACGCCCAAGGCAATGACTGCGGAAGATATTGTGATGACTCAACTTGAATATGTATTAGCGGCAAAAAATGCAATGGAAGCAGGATTTGATGGCGTAGAACTACACGGGGCAAACGGCTATTTGCTCGAAGAGTTTTTATCGCCCATTAGCAATGTACGTACGGACAAATATGATGGTAGTATTGAGAATCGTTGCAGATTTGTTATAGAAGTAACTAAAGACGTTGCAGCCGCAATTGGAAAAGATAAAACAGGTATTCGTTTATCGCCTTATGGAGTAGCCGGTGACATGCCTAATTATCCTGAAATAGATGCGACATACGATTACCTCTCCAAAGAACTCAATAAATTAGACATTGCCTATATCCATCTTGTTGACCATTCTGCAATGGGCGCCCCTACGGTACCGATTGAAATTAAACAACTAATCCGCAAAAATTTCAAAAATACCCTCATTATTTGTGGCGGCTATGACAAATACAGCGCAGAGGCCGATCTTGAAAGCGGTTTGTGCGACCTTGCAGGATTCGGTCGACCATTTATCAACAATCCAGATTTGGTAGAACGATTAGAACATAACCAGGAATTATCACAAAACCTTAAAATGGAGTTATTTTATACGGCAGATGAAAATGGCTACACAGATTATCCTAATTTCAAAGCACCGGCTGTGCTTCAAATTGGATAAAAATGTTGAATTCCGAACTTCATACTTCAAATCC
>JBAXTB010000612.1:0-2265 GCA_037130425.1 Bacteroidota bacterium | reverse complement strand
TCAAGCGCTTGAGATTTGATTAAATCAATAAAAACATTTGTATCGGTTATAACAATTTTCATGCTAGTTGGTCAAGTTCGTTGCGCAACTCGCCCACTGTCTTTTGGCTAAGGGTAGCGGCTTGATTTATTGTAATAAGTTCTTCTGCTAGCCCTCTGTATAACAGTTGTTTAAAACGCAAAGGGCGTTCGTCTCCTTGGAAATTACCCGGCTCATTCTGATGAAACTTCCTTGATTTGTAACCAACCCACAATTTGTCATAAACATGCTTACTTATAATGTCTAAATTTTTTGCTCGGACAAAAATCGCTGCAATTGAAATCCCCCAATACTCCTTTAGTAAAATAAGTTCGGGTAGATAAAAATGAAATCGCGTTTGATGTAGTGCCTCTTTGGCTTGTTCGGCTGGGAAAAGGACGGCTCCTGCAAAAATATGACAAAGTCTTTCACAATCATTTTCAGCCATGTCTTCAGGATATTGCAAAACATGATGTGCAAGTTCATGCAACAAAGTGAATCGCTTACGACAAACATCTTTTATTTGTTTGTTGATTCCTATTACGCGGGCTGTTCCCCCAAATGCTTTCAAACCATCAAAATCACCATCGGTTTCAATCTCGATAACTTTATATCCTTTGTCTTCAAGCATTGCTGTAACATTAGGAATTGGGGCATCGCCTAAATCCCACTTTTTTCGAAGTTTTTGTGCGGCTTCTTCAGCGTCAATAGGTAACCTAATTTCTTTATCAAAGATAAAATCTGTTACAGATTTGTGATCTTGAACTGCCGCTTCCAATGATAGATAGCGGTCAAGCGATTCTTTGCACTGTTGTTCTATGGCAATTTGCTGCGTTTGCAAAAGCCCCTTTTTCTTCCGATAATCAATATATTTTAATTCGACGCTTACTTCTGGTTCGGAAAAGAAAAAATCAACCGGCACGCCTAAAGCACGTGAAAGCGCAATGAGCGTTCTGCTATTAGGTAATGATGTATTTTGTTCATATTTATGAAGGGCTTGTCGGCTTACCACGCCTTCTAATTTATCTGAAAGCCCTTGCAATGACAATCCAGCGATCTTACGCGCAATCGTTAAGCGATTTCCAAATGGTGACATTACGTTCATGTTTAGATTACAAAAATAATCTAAAAATCTGTTTTGTCAACCAAACAAATCAAAATACTCAATAATTTTATTGCGATGGAACGTAGAAAGCGGGAAAAAGCCGGGATCGGTATAAGGGACGGCCTCCGAAGAAGGAGGATTGAGTGAGTTTCGGGCTCTTAAATCTGCTTCTCCAAATCATAACGATGATTCGCATCCCGGCTTTTCCCGGCCGGGCCGTCATCCACTTTAAACGTGGCAGGGTCGGCGCCTTCGATCAATTTACCGTTGATCCACACGTGTTTTGCGTCTTTCACGTAGTATTTGTCAATTAAAGTAAACGTTTTAGGATCGGCGTCGGGTAGCGTGTAACCAAGCAGGTAGCAGTGCCGCGCATCCAAGCTAAAATCGGCATTGACCACTTTAAAACTGGCCGGATCAGCGCCTTCGATGGTGATGTTTTTAAAAAAGGCGTGGTGCGCGTCGCGGGCATAATAATGCTCTAAGGGTTGGAAACTTTTGACCTCCGCGTCGTCGATGCGGTTCATTTCCGAATAAACATAACGGGCATCGACGGCAAAATCGCCCTGGATTTGGCGGAACGTCGCCGGATCAGCATCCGCGATTTTGGAAATATAATACCAGCAGAACTTGCTGTCCTTAAAATACGAGGATTTTTCATCGCCTACACGCACAAAATGCGGGGCGTCATCTGATTGCGCCTCGCCGGCAAAATATACGTTTTGCGCATCGCGCACGAAAGGCCCGAAGGCCTCGAAATGCGCCACATCGTTGCTGAGCCGATAATGCTGGTAATAGGCGGCATTTTTATCCTTGCTATAAGGCGGGGCTACCAATTCAAGGGTGGCCGGATCAGCGCCGTCCATTTTTTTGTAGCCCCAAAACGCGCTGTGGGCATCCACGCCGATGGTCGTGCTGTCGCCAGTTTTATTCACCAAAGTTCGGGCTTTGAATGTAGCCGGGTCGGCGCCTTCCAATTCACCGACGATGTAAAGTTGCATACCGCTTCCGGGACTTTTGAGCCAAACCTTGGTTTTGCCGATGTGGTAGCCCATTGCGCTAAACATGCCGGGGGCGCTGTCTTTGGAGCCGCAGCCGAAGAGGCTGGAGATGATGCTGAATATCATGAGGTTGCGGAGCAT
>JBAXTB010000611.1:0-2270 GCA_037130425.1 Bacteroidota bacterium | reverse complement strand
AGCCGCAGCCGAAGAGGCTGGAGATGATGCTGAATATCATGAGGTTGCGGAGCATTGAAGGTGTGTTTTAAATATTTTCATTTGAAAGGTAAAAATACTGAGAAACGCTTACGTTCCTTTTTTTAGATGTCTAAAATACGTTGTTTTGGGCTTTTCTTTTGTGCAATCTTCTGTTTTGGCTGGCCTTGGGTCTCCGTTTACGAAACTGAAAAAGCAATTATACAGGGCGTGATCTTCCACTGGAGAAACACTGGGGTCTCTGTTTACGAAACTTTTCCAGTTTCGCAAACGGATGCTCATTGTGGAAATGGAGGGATTGGGAACTTCGGATTTGCTTTCGTATGATTTAGCAACGCATAAAATATCAAGCGTGAAACACCGACCTCGGCAGAGGTCGCATGTTTGTAGCAAATGCGTAATAGGATTTAAAATTACGAAGCCAGACATATTTTATTTCCCCTTGGAATTCAACAAACATACGACCTCTGCCGAGGTCGGCGCCCTGCGTCTGATATCGCTGCTACAAACATGTGACCTCTGCCGAGGTCATCGCTTCGCTCTTGATATGATATATCCGATGATCTTTATAATTGTTTGAGAATTTGTAACTATTTACCATCAAAAAATCCTGAAAGGATTATATGTTTATAGCAATATTGGATGTTCCTTTTTCCAAATCCCGAAGGGATTTTATGTGTTTTTATATCGTTTTTACATACAATCCTTTCAGGATTGGGAAATTTTACCAGGCTTGATCTATAAACATAAAATCCCTTCAGGATTTTTGGAGTGTGCTAAGTACTTACGAGAATTTAAACTATTTTTGTAAAACTATTAACCATTTCTACCCAATGCTAACCGTACACCAATCCGTTACAGAGCGTCTTGAATTACACGAATTTAGTGGCATGAAGATTCAGGATATTGAAAAAAAACTGGCAGAAGGCTACCAATATGCGGTATTTTCTTATGTTTTGTCAATTGTTTTTTATTCGTTTCGGCACACGACAAAAAGAATTGTAAAAGCCAAAAGCAAGCGTGCATTAATACTCAAAAGTTTGCCGTACACGCTGCTTACATTTTTCTTTGGCTGGTGGTCTCTTTACGGAGTTTATTATACGATCGTGACGATCTATACTAATATGACCGGCGGCATTGACGTCAGCGGCGACATCAAAGATTTTATCAGAAACCAGGATCCGCGTTATCAGTACGGAAGGTTGAAATAGAAGTGGTATGTTTTAGAAAAGGTTATTCCGCCACGAAATTCGGCCACTTTTTCATATACCCTACAAACGTCGCACTCAAATCCGCCGCCAGCAATTGCGCCTCGGTATAGGGCGGTTTTTGTGGCATAAAATCATCTGATTTGGCTTTCGTAGGCCAATCTGGAATGCCGATCGCGGCTTTGCCCAAAGCCACCAAATCTGCTCCAAATTGAAGGGCTTTTTCCGCGTCCCGGCCCGACCAAATTTCGCCGGCAACCATAATCGGAACGGTTTGGTTTACTTTTTCCCTGAAATACTCAATGACAGTTTTATCGCCATCGGGGGGGGGGGGAAATGTTCATCGTGTGCGCGCTCGCGCTCCAGGGTTGCAGGCCTGCAGGCCTGTGAGTTCTTCCGGACTGCGGGCGCCGCCGTGGAAAATTTGCACGATGCCGAGGCTGCCGTATTCGTGAATACCTTGGGCGAGGCGGCTGAGTCCGGGAATATGTTTGTCGTCGAAAATGCCCAGTTCGCCTTTCCAGCCCTGGCCGTCGGGCGTCACATGCGCGTCGCAGGTTATGATGATGCCAAAACCTTCCTTGGCGCGGCGGATCAGCCAACGGTATTCATCGTCGCTGAGGGTACCGTCGGTGTGGCTTTGCATGTTGGTCATGGGCGCCAGGGCGATGCGGTTGGGGGCTGTTTTGCCGGAACGCTGGAAGTGGTAGGGGGAATATCGCATAAGAAAGATGTTTTTGAAGCAGTAAGCCAATGCTGGCGATTAGAGGTGGCAAAAACCCTGAAAGGGTTAAACTCGAATAGCCCCGTATGAAATGCGGGGTAAGTTATATTGCGTTTTTCGCAACCCTGAAGGGGTTGAACCTCTGCGTAACGTGTTCACGTTCAACCCTTTCAGGGTTGGATCACGATTCTTTTGGCATCCCCCGATGAATCGGGGGCTATTCGAGTTTAACCCTTTCAGGGTTTTGAAAATCGCTAAGTAGCCCTACGACACCTCCTCCTGCAACTTCGCCGCATTATCCGCAATCGTCAGCGCTTCAA
>JBAXTB010000610.1:0-2271 GCA_037130425.1 Bacteroidota bacterium | reverse complement strand
TGCAGCCGCACGAAATAAACCCCGCGACTCAACAAGGTTCCCGCATCGGATTGTCCCCGCCAAACTAATGTGTTCAAACCCTCGCGCGCTTGTGTGCGCAGGTTGGCCACCGGTTTGCCGCTCATGTCCGTCACCGTGATCCGCACCTCCTGCGCCTGTGTAAGCGCGAAGCGGAACATGGTTTCGGTTTGGAACGGATTCGGTTGAACCTCAAAGGATTGTACATACGTCGCTTCGTTGGTTGCGCTTACCGGCAGGGTAAACGGCACGGGCGCTACAATGCTTCCCTGGTGCAAATCCGGCGAGAAGTACATTTGTTCGCTCAGGTTTTGAATCGCTCCGGTGCTGCTGTCAAACAGTTTGAAACTGATCTGTTCGCCGTTTGAATTGGCGTACACCGTGAGGAAAAACAGGTAGGATTGCAGCGGTTCGATGTAAATGGCCTGCGTTGTGCCCCGGCATTGGCCGTTGAAAAACGCGCCCAATTCCATCGTGGCCGTGGTTGCATTTTGCTCGTTTACCTTCAACATCCCGATCAGAGTCATGTTGTTTTCAAACTGGGTCGGGTTGACAGACCAGAAATTGGCTGGCGCGGCATTGCCCGGCCCCCTGGCTTGCACATTGTTGGTCACATTGGATGGCGCGGGCGGATAAACCAGCGTACCCGGCGCACCGAGTTTGATCTGGTACCCGTTTGGCGGTTGCATGTATTGCAGGTTGCCGATCCAGCCGAATTGCGGGTTGATATACTGCGCAAACGAAACCTGGCTTTTAATCAAATCGCCGGGCTGTGCGGGTAGGGTAGCCAAGGCTGCATTTACCGGCAGTGAATAGTTGGGGATGTAACCGATCCAGTTCCAGCCCGACGAAACCGGTATCGGCGTCGTGGCAGGATTCAGCACATTTCCAAGCACTTGCAAGGTATCTGCCTGGTCGGCGCGGTAAATGTACATGGACTGGTTGCCCAGCGTATTCAGCGTTCCGAGCCAGCCGCCGCCGTTGAAATAGATGGAAAACGCGTTTTGGCCTTTCATCAAATCGTTGAGCGGGTGGTTCAGCGAAGCCATTACGGAATCAATGCTTGGGTTCGGGAAGGCTAAGTTGAATGACAACCAGTTCCAGCCGTACCCAAGCGGCACATCGCGCAGCACATAACTGTTGGTGTGAATCACCTGCGGCGCCAAGGGATCGCCGATCACGTCATCGGGTTGGAACAGGAAATAATTCTCAACCACGGCATAACGCAAACAAGCCGAGGCGTCCCAAATTTCAAGGCGCAAAGGCGCTAAAACCTGGGTCGGATTGCCGTAAATGGTCAAATAAGCCAGGTATTTATGTACACTCGGCACATAGCGAATGTTGGCGCGGCCGCACAGCGTATCGCCCATGTAAGCCACCACCATATCTTCCACATCCGTCGAAACGGTACCCTGAATATTCAGTTCGAGCACCATGTTTTCGGTGTTTTCGAACAAATTCGGGTTCAAATTCCAGTTTGGCGGCCGGCACACGACGCGCACGCCGAAGGGCAAACCTTCATCGCCGCCCATGAAAAACGGATTCTGGCCCGTTTCGGTATGTAACGTAATGGAGTCAGACCAGAGGCCAAAAGCCAAGGTAGAATCCACGGTGAAACTGATCGGCCGGATTTCGTTCGGGGCCAGGGTGCCTTGGTTTGGTACCACATGCACCCAATCCGGCACACTGTTAATCTTAAACGGCACCGGATAACCGCCGCGGTTGTGGATATTAGCAGTGGCCGTTTTCGTCTGGTCGTCGAATTTAGTCATGCCGAGGCTGTCGGTCAGCCAGGCCAATTCATTGCGATCGACGTAGAACTCCCATTTTTCGGAAATCAATTTATTGCCGATTTTGTCTTCAATGTTGTGCAATTCTGCCCGTAAAATGTGGTTTTCAACAAACTCATTCTGAAAATTTGGATTCAGGATAATCTTGTTTTCGTAACAAGTAATGTCAATATCAATCGGTTTTCCAGTGGTGGCATCAAACAAAAGCACATTATCTACCGCATTGATTTTGCTACAATTAACGGGCTTGTTGAATGAAAATGAAATTTCATCGCCCACATTGTACACCCCGTCTGAAGGCTCCGGCGTGCCGATCAGGCTCGGCGGCTGGCGCTCAATGCGGCCTTTGATGACCTGAGAATAGCCCGGTTTATCGGCTGCATCGCCATTACACACGGCAATGGCGCGTATTTCGTAAGGCCCGTCGGCGAGACCCAGCGTATTCCAGTAGAATCGAGTGAAG
>JBAXTB010000061.1:0-20374 GCA_037130425.1 Bacteroidota bacterium | reverse complement strand
ATGACATCTTTTACGTTTAACACATAATTGCCGCCAGGCAGGTTGCTAAAGGTTTTGCTTGTCTGGTACGTCGCGCCGCCGTTGATAGAATAGGTATAAACGCCGGTACCGCCGCTGACATTAAAGGTCAGGCTGCCGTCGGAACCGCCGGGGCAGGTGACGGGTATTTGTGTAAAGGAAGAAAGCGTAATGGCCGGCGGCGAACTCACAAAGGTGTCTTTGGTACCCAAACAACCTTGAATATCACGGAAATACACGGTGTAATTGCCCGGTGTAAGTCCGGTAAAATTGCCGGAACTGACATAAGTCGTTCCGTTTAAGGAATACTGGTATGGCGACACGCCGTTTATGACATGCGCGTCCAAAGCGCCGTTGCTACCGTTTGCACAAGAGGCCGGGAAGGAAGTGACATTTGCCTCCAAAACGATTTGTGTGCCCACCGTGAACGTATGCGAGCCTTTACAGCCATTTATGTCCCGAATGTACACAGTATAAACGCCTGCTGCCAAACCGTTGAAAATCGAATCCGTTTGATAGTTCATGCTATCAAGCGAATACTGGTAAGGCGCGGTGCCTCCGAAAGGTATAATGGCCGCGCTTCCGTTTGCAACGCCGCCACAGGATGCCGCCGTGATGTCCGACTCACCGGTCACATAATCCGGCCCAACCAACACCGCTTGCAGGGTTTGCATACAACCGTCCGCATCGGTAACATGGAAGAACAGCTCTGTAACGGGCAGGTTGCTGCGCGTAACGGATTCGGCCTCTGCGAGTGTAAATACCGTGCCAGGCGTGTCTTGCCAATAGCAGGAATATGGCGCCGTTCCATTAATTGGAGCAACAGTCACGGTGCCCAAAGGCAAATCCGCACAGGGCGGCGGCGTACTGGTGTTAATCAGTTGAATGTCTTTGCCGTACTTGATCGAATCATATTTAAAGGCGTCGCAGCCTTCGTGGTCGACCACACTGAAGAGGTAATTGCCGAATGCGAGTCCGTCGTAAGTGGCCGTATTGCCGGTAATCGGGTTGCTGAAATTTTTACTAATCGTGTAAGGCGGATACCCACCGCTCACCGTTACAGTAGCGGAACCATCGGCAAAACCGCGACAAGTTTCATCTTTTATCTGTGTTACGGTCAGTTTTAAGGTATCTGGTTTGGTAATCATAAACGCCTGATCTGTTTGGCAGGTGATGGCGTCTTTTACACATATTGTATAATCGCCCACTACCAAATCAGAAAACAGTACGGTAGGCGAATTGCTGGTTACACGGCGGATTGCGCCCGTTGCATTTCCATAACAAATTGATTGATAATCATTTGTAGGCGCCAGCGTAACTTGGTAAGGCGGTATGCCGTCGTAAATATTTACTTCCACCTGACCGTTTCGGCAGTCGCTAACCTGGTGCAATACATCCACCGTGAAATTCAGTTCAGAAGGGGCTTGCGGAATATCCACCGTAACCGGCGCGGAGGTACAACCGTTTTTATCTTTAACATACACAACATTGCTGGTACCGGCGCCCGTGAGCGTGCTCGACGATTGATATGTTGTTCCGCCCAAACTATACGTGTAGGGTTGGGTACCCTTGGTTGCCGTAACCTGAATTTCGCCGTTGGCGCCCGAACAATTGATGTCGCCGCCCACGCTTTCTGCGCTTACGATTTCTACCGGATCGGCTGAACCCATCGTGATCGGGTCGAACATGCCTTCCTGGTAATAGCCTGACGGATAAGATTTTAAACAACTGAAATTATTGTAGCCCTGATCAAAGATAAGAAAGAAATACCCGCCGGTGTACACCTTATAGCCCCCGGAAATGGATGTTTGCAAATCCGTAAAGGTGTAGGTTCCCGGCCCGCCGCGCAGGGTGTCCGTTTCTGCAATATCGAACCAGGCGCTTGCATTTTCATAGCGGCACAATACAACGGTGTAGGGTGGTCGTCCGCCCGAAACGTCGAGCGACAGGCTACCGTCAGCGTTTGCGGAGCAGGAAGTCGGCACGATGTTCGACAAATTTGAAACGAGGGGTGTCGGCGCTTCGGCTGTAAAGTTATAAGTATTTGACGTACAAGGGCTTACCCGTACTAAAATCTGATAATCGGCAGGCGGAGTAATGCTTAAGCCAAAGGTGATTAAATCTCCATTATCATCATAATCGGTTTGGCTGTTCCAGTTTGCGCCGCCATCGAGGCTGTATTCATAGTTGAGGTCATTCGCAACGCCATTTGCGCGGCCTCGGAAGGACACCGAAAGCCCGGCATATTGCCCTACGCAATCAGGGCCATTTTGACGCACGTCTACAATTTCAAGTACATCGGGTTCTTTCAATTCGATGTCCGTATTAATGACACAGGCAGTTTCATCCGAAAAGCGCACGCGATATGCGCCTGGGCCTAAGTTGCTAAAATCCGGCCCGAAACCGAGTGAGACATTGTTTTTAAACAGTTCAAAAACAATCGGAATGGTACCGCCGACCACGCTCATTTGTATTGAACCATCTGTTTGTCCATTGCAGGAAGGGTCGGTTTTGATGTATGA
This sequence comes from Bacteroidota bacterium, assembly GCA_037130425.1. Classification (GTDB taxonomy): domain Bacteria; phylum Bacteroidota; class Bacteroidia; order Chitinophagales; family Saprospiraceae; genus M3007. The sequence continues at coordinate 17,834 of JBAXTB010000061.1, read as the reverse complement.
AACCTGCGGGGCGCCGGAAGAATATACCTCGAAGGTTTGCTCAACCATGCAACCGGCCGCATCCCGTATCTTGGCTGTATGTACTGCCGGGTACAGGCTTGTATATTGGGTCGTCGTAGTGAACGGGCTGTTGTCTAAGGAATAGGTATAAGCGCCCGCGCCGCCAAATCCGCTCATGGTAACCTGCCCGGATGGGAAGCAACCGGAGGAAGGGCCAACGTATGGCAGGAGAAGCGCCAGATAGCCCGGCACGGTCAAGTTAATTGATTGGGCTGGACTGCTGCAATTGTTCGCATCCACCACTTGTACGGTCACAGTTGTATTTACAAGCGTCGAGTAGTTAATCGTGTAGGAGTTGTTACTTGTGGTGATGTTGTTCAACCCGGTCGCGGTAATCGTGTAGGGCTTTGTTCCTCCGTTTATATTGAGGGTAATCGGTATAGATTCTCCGAGGCAAACGACATTATATCCGGTACCGTTGATATTGGGCGCCGAAAGCGACAAACTCAAGGCCGCAGGGGCGCTGTTAATGGTCACGGCTGCTGCTGCGGTTCCTGAACAGCCCCGATTGTTGGTGGCTACCACATTATAATTTCCGGCGGCAAGGTTCGTGAAGGTGTACGCCGGAATGGTTGTATTGTTTGTACCGGTTCCGTTTACGGTCACTTGTGCGCCTACATTGGCGCCATCTTTTACGAGTTGGTACTTGACAGAAGTGACCAAATTGTTGGCGGCAGTGTTATAAGTAACCCTAAGGCTACCTGTTTGCCCCGAACACAGCGGTTGTGTAGCAGCAAGAATGATTGACGGCTTTGGCACGCTGGTAATCGAAACGGTTTTAAACTCCAAACATCCGAATGTGGTTTGGTTAGGCCCGCGCACCACTACTGTGTATGTGCCGGCTGCGTAAGTGCCCGGAAATTGATATGGAAAGGTGCTGACGTTTGTTTGAGTCAGATAGGTTGCGTTATTCAACTCTGACTCCGAAGTGATGTTCGCATTGTACAAAGACACGGAATAACTACCCACCGGGTTTGCTACACTGACAGAAATGGTACCCTTGTCCGTACCGCAAACCAGCGGCGCCGTCAAAGTAATATCTGATTTGCTTGGAACGCTGAACACCGTATAGTTGCTCATATTTGACGGCGTCGTCGGGTTGCGCACCCAAACTTTTACTTTATTCGAGTAGTCATTAATCGGCGTTGCCCGGTATTCTAATATTTTTGTACCGACCGTTTTAGTCAGGTACTCTGTGTCGGTGTTCTGGTCAAATACCCACTGGCCGGACTGATTTTTATAAGACCAACTGTAAGAGCCACCTGTAAACCCAGGTCTGAGGGGAACCTGATACGTTACGTTCTTGCCTTGACAAAATTCCTGTGAAGTCTGAAAGTTTGTATTGCCTGGGCCGCTAAAATAACCGATACGTATATTTTGTCCGGTCTGTATTGGGTCAACTAAATACGCAACACGAAATTCGGCTGCCCAAACGTTGTACCAAGGCATATTTACTAAAAAATTATCCCCCAAATTTCCATTCAGATCCTTTAAATAGGCCGTGTAGGTGCCATCGGTGTAGTTATCATCTCCTTGAGCGCCGCAATTATCATTAAAAGTATCATCCGATCCGCAATCGTCTGACTCCCATGCTTGAAGTCTCAAATCCAGCGAAAACGAACCATTCAAATCAATGGTAGTACCCGAAGGTACGTTTGTGTATTGAAACGCAAGCACGCCCGCATTCTGTGCGTTATATCCAAATTTCCACTCCTTCCAGCGTGCGTCATTTACTTTAATAATCCGTTCTCCTACGCCACCGCATGAACAAGGAAGGGAATTATTACAACCGCAATTACTGATGTTGGTATTGAGGCCGGGAATTCCATTTAAGGTTGCTTTTACACGCCAGCGTCCCTCAAACCCATCACCGTATCCATCGGGCATTTTATTAAGCGGATCCCTGCCGTCGGCAGCGTAAATGGCGTCTACCCAAACGAGTACGCTAAAAGCCGATTGTTGTTGTTGTGCATGAAGTGTCGCATGAACACCCCAAATCATGAAAAAAGGAAGCAGAAACAGGATATATCGAGTGCGCATATTGCTGTTGTTTTGATTGGTATGTTTTCCTGAACAATTCATTGAAAATGAGGAGTTTGTGCTTAATATTGAATGGTTACGGGGGCACTTACCGGGCTGATGGCGCCGTCGTCGAACCGCGCCCGCACTTCATATTGGTAAGCGGTGTTCATTTTCAGGTTTTCGTCGGCAAAAGCAAAAACGTAGGATTTTTTCTTTTTGCCCCGCTCTTCCATCACCTTGGGCGGCGCAACGGCATAACTCACCGGTGTTTGTCCGGCTGCGGCGCGGTACACCACAAAATCCTTGATGCCGGTTTTGCGCGGGTATTGCCAACTCAACAACACCAATAGTTTGCTGCGATCGGCCACGGCTTCTAAATTCGTCACCTGCGCGCGCACGAGGTCGTCGATGCGGGTGCTTTGCAAGGGATTCGAAAAACTGCTGAGTTCGGCGTCATCTATGGCCTGCACGCGGTAGAAATACGCGATGCCGGGTTCGCCCGTGGAATCAAAATAGCTGTGGTACAACTCGCCCGTTCTGATTTTTTGCACATAAATGGTTTCCCATGCCTTGCCGTCGGGGGTATCTGAGCGGCGGCGTTGCAGGCGTTGTTCGGTCAAATCGCTGCTGGAACTGTTGGCCCAGCGCAGTTGTACGCCTTCCGGACCGGCAGTATAATCGTCAAAAACTGGCCGGCTGGGCGGAATTGTATCGGGCCGCGAAACCACCGCAATGTCCGACAGCGCCGACTGGTTGTGTTGAATGTCTTCAGCCATCACCCGGAAATACAGTTTTTCACTCAGCGTAGCCAGCGTAACGGTGTCTAAATAATAAGCCTGACGGCGCAAATCATGCGTTTCCTGTATAAAATCGTGTTGCGGGTTGTTGGCCATAAACACGCGATACCCGCGCAGGTCGCGCTCCTTGTTTTCATCCCAACTCAACACCAGCGTGCCGTCCTTCAAAATGCGGCCGCGCACATTCACTGGGGCTGCGGGAGGCGTAGCGTCCTGCAATTCGGCCATCACCGAAAAAGAGGGCATCTCGCGTTTGTATTTATCGTAGGCAATAACCTTGTAAAAATTGAGCGGCAAAGGTTTTTCATCCGTGAAACTGCGCACACTGGGTTCCAGCAGTTTAGGTCCGGAAACCGCCGTGTACGGCCCTTTATCATTATCAGCCCGCATCACTTTGAAGCCCGTTATTTTGGATTCATTGAGGGGTAAAAATTCCCAGTTCAACAAAAAACCTTTCTGCTCGGTCGGACTTGCCGAATTGATTTCCGGGTAATACGCTGGCAGTGCTTCCACGCCCATGCCCTGAATCGGGTCGGAGGGCGGCCCGGTTTCTCCAAAAGAAGTATTGCCCATAATCCGGTAAAAATAAACGCGGTTGTTTTCCGGCAAGGAATCGATAAACAGTTCCGTTTTCTGCTTTTCCGGATCAAGTTCCTTAGGCATCGTGGTAAACGGGCGCTCATTGAGGCGTTTCCAGTCCAAGCCGTCGGTGGAGCGCTCCACATAATAACTCACGTAAAAATTGCTGTAAATACTGCCATCCCAACTCAAAAATGAAATATGATCGCCGAAGCGGCAAACCAATTCCAAAGGTTTGGGCAATTGGTATAACTCCCTCATATCCAAAGAAGTAACGCCCGTGTCAACCGGCATATATGGCTGAAAGGCCGGGAATACGCGGTACAAATACGTCTCGTTTTTGCGCGCGCTTTTGTCTTCAAAAGCAAGGCCCATCGCTAAGGCTGTTTGCCAGGAATGGTCGGCGGCATAAAGCGCAAAACCAAGCCGGGTTTCGGTTTCCTGCATTTGCGACACAAGGCTCAATTCCTCCTTGTTTTGCTTGTCAACGGTGGTTTCAAATTTATCCCCGTACAAAGCCTGGGCCGCCACGCCTGCAAAATCATCTTTGTCCATCAGGGGTCTCCAGGCCGCTGCGCCTTCGAGCGGACGCAGGGGCGCGCTGTTGAGGGCCACGCCGCGCGCGGCTTCATCGGCCGGCAACAGTTTGCCATCGCGCATAAAGGTGTAGCGCATGACCGTAAACCCGCTTTTGTTGCATTCGCGCCAGGCGTAATATGTAGTGGGCGCCCAGCGCAGGCGCACGCTTTCGCCGGTATTACGCGCAATGAGCGCCAACTGATGCCGAAGCAGTTCCGGTTTATCCTGTGCCTGCAAGGACAAGGCAAATAGAGAAAGCAGCAGACAGATATAAAAACGATTCATGTTTGACTTATTTATGCGTTAGTTGCCTTGTAAATTCAGAATAGCCGGTACCGTTTCCACCGAGTTCGGGGTTGTTTGCCCCGGCAGGAAATACTTCAACTTGGTTCCATAGTTTCCGTTCGGCGTGCCCGGCAGGTTCCATTGCAGGAAATCAGTCCAACTTTGCGGAATGGAGCCGTGGCTGGTGTACCAGTCGCCGATCTGCGTGGTGAAGTCCCATTCATCCAATTTCATATAGTACTGCGGACGGTACGACAGGCGGCAGATATTGCTTTCCAAGGGGTACACGCCGGCGGTAATTTGTTCGGGGGTTAAGGCCGTCGGCATGGTGTTGGCGTACAGCACTTTTACCGCGCCGTTCCGGTGTGGCGCCCGGCCCATGATGGAGGTGTCGGGACGGCCGATGGGCGCCGGAATTTGGGCGTTCGGGAGGATGTTGTACATGTTGGCGCCGGCTCCGTTGGCATACCAGTTTTGGGCCGTTTGGCTTAATGTCGCTTCAAATTTCACCATCGGTTTCACCTCGTATTGCGCGTCGGTTCGGCCGTCTATGTCCGTTTGGTCGAAGTATTCAGGCCCGTTGAACGTGATCCCGAACTGTGAAATAAACAAACCCGTGCCGCCGCCAAACATCATGGGCGCTTCCCAATCATTGGTCGTTTTCATGGCGCTTACCTTGGCGGCAAACGTGTTGTAAAGGCTGGTGCGCAGGTTCAAACCGTATAACTCCTTGGTTTGCAGTTCAATCAAACTACCCTGTGCTTTGCGCTCACGCAGCAAAAGGTTTGCCGCAGAATCCGGACTAACGTTTGATTCGGTGGCCAAGGTGCTGATTTGTGTAACCACGTTCGCATCTACCGCCTGCGTGGTGGTCGTGGGTACATTGGCTAATGACATTTTCAGCACCGCATCGTTCGGCAAACCGGCCGGAATGGCAAAACTCACCTGTCTATTGGTGCGATCGTATGTCAAATCACTTTCGCCTTTTACAAGGGTTCCTTGCATAAAGCGGGCTTTTTGCTGCCAGTTGCTTGCCGGCGTCATGTTAAATTCCGGCTGGTTTTTAAACAGATACGGTTGGCCTTGCACCAATTTTACATAACCGGTCGGCGATTCGTTTTTCAGGAAATTCGCCTGGTTGCGCACCGGATAGGAGTACGCTACGTTTTGCTCCGGAATGTAATCGGGCGCATCGCCGCTGGTGAAGGTGATTTCTTTTTTCTCCTTGTATTGATTGTTGCCATCCATCACGGGCGTCCAGCCGGAAACACCGTCGCTTGATTTTTCAAAACGCACCCAAACGTTCATTTTGTACTGTTTTTGACCGGCCAAAATATCGTCGGGCGTGATGGCTACCACGTCTTTTTCGGTGTTCCATTTCACGGTGCCAGGCACCGGAACATTCAGATGGTCAAGCAGTTCGAATTTGTCAATCAATGCCGTGTAGAAAGTCACCACGCCATCATTTTCTAATTGGAATACATGGCCCAAGGGTAAATTGAAGGTCGCTTGCGGACGAATAAATACATCCACATCCGTAGCGCCCGCTACCGGACTGGTGCTTCCGATCACTTCCACGCCATCTAAAGGCGGCGCTCCTACGATATCGCACTTTTTACCCAGTTCAAACTCAAACCGGAACTTGCCGCTTACCAAACCACCCAACACGGAATAGGTACCGCCCAGAATCCCCCTTGCCCACATCGGGTTGGGTAATTTGGCCTGTAAAATGGCGCCTGCCGTGAGGGTAATAAAGGGAATCTTTCTGGTAGAACCGAAAATACTCACTTTTACGCCCATCTGACCCATGATATAGGCGTACATCTGACCCGTGGCGTACCAACCGTTGATACCGAGCGGCGGTGCTGACCCGGCGCAATAGGCATTTTCGCCGTAATCCCGCATCATGACATCAAAGCCGGCGCCTGCATCAAATTTTGCGTAAAACTTCCAGAACCCGATTTCGGGTATTTTGATGTCCATGGCTGCCCCGAACATAATGCCGGTTCCACCGTTTCCGGTCGAGCTGGAGGCTAAATTGTAGGAGCCATACTGGAGCGCATTCATCACTTCTATGGGCAAATCCGGGAAAGGCGGCAGGCTGGTACCCGCATCAAAGTAACCGGTCAGCAAAATGCCGACTTTGGTCCAGTCAATGGACAAAAAGCTGGTATCGGCAGGGTTCGGGTTCGTCGGTTTGGGCAACATGTTGTCCAAGGCGCCCGCCGAATAATTTATCATGATGCGTTGCGTCGGGGTGCCGAGTTGTATGTACCATTCTGAAGGATCGTAGTGGATCACGCCCCGGCCCGCGCGGTTGCCCTTGTACGCGCCCGTGACCGTACCGCCGTTTACATTCAAAAACAGGTCCATCGTGCAATGGAACGTTTGGGCCGGTATCGTGTACAATAAATCGAGGTTCACCCGTACCGCAGGGTCTTTGGGCGGCTGGCCGGGAATATTGGGCGGGGTCATAAATCGACCATTGCCCCTAAACCCGATCTGGTTGACGCCGCCGCTGTTGTTGAAGTTGATTTCAAAAATGACGTCGCTGTTGAAAATCTCTTGTTTTATAGCGCCTAAGCCAACTTTTGCCTTGATCCCAAACAAGATATTCTTGCTCGGCACATACTGCGCGCCATCAAGTGTATAACCCAAACTGCTTGGAATCAATGGTAAATTCGACAACCCGTAAGGCGCCGCAAGATTTGTAACCGGCACCGAACGCTGCATGTGATAATAGGCGCCGCCGCCGAATCCGTAAATGGCCAGCCCGGAGGTTCCCAATGCGATTCCGGGGTTAAAGGAGCCATAAGCATCTAAGAAGAAATAACTGTAATCTGCCATTTTGCCGTACATGGCCGCCACTTCTACCTTGATACGCGGTTCAAAAGTGGCGCTCAACATGCCCTGGAAGCCCGATCCGTAAGCAGGCGTATTTTCAAACATGATGATTTTTCCTTTTACCTTATAAGCCGGCGCGGTGTAATCAACGCTCAGGGAATCAAGGAAAACCCGGTTAAAACTCCAGGATTGTCTTTTGGTGACCGGATTTACATCTACGTCGCAAATAATTTTGATGCCGCCTTCCCCTTTTAATCCCTGTTCCGTTTGTGAAGTCAGGTTTACGGCTGCTGCGATTACAAAAGCGACCTGTTTTTGCTCCTGGTTGGCAAACATGCCGACGTTTTTAATGGTAATCGGGAAACTCGATAACCTTGGTGGGGCAGTGGTGTCGCCGCCCATTTGCCACATACCCCCGTTGAAAATGTAGGGCGCCTGTGTCGATAATTCAAGCCCTTGTACTTGTATAAACGGCACACGCAATACATCCTTGGCATTGGCCGGCGGCGGGTTATTGCCCGGATTGTCATTGGCCGGTGGCGCGGCGTTATTTGATTTGACGCTGGGGAAAAACATGGCTTTCCCGTTGATGCGCATGAAGCCGCTTATTGCGTCGGTTACTTCATTGTAGGCAACGGTCACTTCGGTGTTTGGGAACAACACGAACTTCGAACGCAGCGCACGCACATTGTATTCCCGGTTGGTCATCACCCGCAGGGAAAACATGTATTTTCCGCCCGGCTGAATCATACAGGAATACCCGATGGTATCATCCAATGGATGCGGTAACAACCCGCCCTTGACCGTAAATGACCGGAACTGATTGACTAAAATACTGATGTTCACCGAATCTATGGAAGCGCCCCAGGTGGCTAAGCGCCCTTCATTGAGTGGCAGCAGGTTTTTGGCAAAAAAATCGCCCGTTACGCCGCGTTCGTCAAAGACCAAATCGGTGGCGCCGAACGACATTTGCTGGCTGGTTGATCCCTTCGAAAAGGGGAATTTTCGGGGGCAATACACTTGCAATCGCTTGATCGTCACGCCCGTCCACAACGGCGAGGCTTGCGGATTGTTTATGGCTGCCAAATCCGGGTGGGTGTAGGTAAGCGGAAACGACAAGTTAGCCGGCGTTTTGCTTTCGCTAAAATCAAAAACCGCATCCTGCACTGTGAATGCCCAACCCGGCATTTGCGGCAAAGTAAATGGGGTAATGGATAAATTTCCCGTAAACTCATCCAGATCAACCATCGTCAGGAGGAAGCTGCCGGTAACATACTTGTGCATCGGATACTGGGCATTTTGATAAACAATCGTATCCATGAGTTTCGGCTGCCCGGTTTGGATATTCACCGGTATCAGCACATTCTGACAGAATACGACATTGCCTTCAATACTAAACCCGACAAACCCGTTGCAATCCCAGCTTGCATAAGTATTCAGGCCGCCTTTTATGGTCATTTTCATTTTATCATTGACCGTGTACGTCAGGTCATTGCCGAGGTATAGCTTGGATTCACCCAGCAAACCGCCCGGATGAAAACCGGCATTGGTCATTTTAAATACGGCAAACTGGTCTGATTTCGGCAGCCTTGCCCTCAAATAGGCGTCTAATGCAGCGCCGCGCGGCGTAAATCGCATATTGATGACGGCGATTCTAAATTTTCCCGCAGGGCCGATTATTTTTGGAACGTTAACTCCCAAGGTATTAAAGATCGGCGGCGGCGTCATATCCAGATCGCTCAGGGAGTCCAGACGGGATATGAAACCCGGATTGTACGGGTTTTGTGGCGTGTAGGGGTTGGCCGGGTCCGTATAATCATTTGGGTTATAAGGATTTAAGTAGTTGTATGGATTCCAGGTGCTATACGGATTGTATGGGTTGTTGGGGGTATATGGGTTATTCGGGTTACTGAAATCAAAGGGGTCGTATGGTTTGGTGTTGTTGAACGGATTGTAACGGTCGTAGGTAGGCCCGGTAGGCGGGTTGGTGCCCTGCGCATTATAAGGCACAAAAAAATTAGACCCGTTCGGGTTAATCTGATTGTACATGTCCGGGTTGTAAAACGATTGGGTTGGCGGAGCAGGCAACAGATTATTGCCGCAAAAATCGGTTGTCGGCGCCGGCGTGAGATCATCTGGGGGAATAATCGGCAGTCGCAAACTGTCCATAATCACTTGAATCGGCGCTGAATTGGCAACGATGTTACCGTCATATACTACTTTGTCGGTGTTTACATATAAATCCGTAAAACGACAGTTTATCTTTACATTCCCCATCCAGGGTACTGTAACCTGACCGAAGCCCTGCCAGGCGCCGGCCTGTGCCGCAGAAGGCCGTGTAGAATGTTGTATCGTAAAAATTTTGCACTTGAACCCGCCGACGGTGATAATGTCCCCCTGTTGCAGGTTGCTGATGTTGATATGGTTGGTTATTTCAGGCACACTGTAACTTTGTCCGCAATTAAAAGTAGTTGCTTCCGGTCTTTTGGTTTTGAACATAATCGTGTCGGAATAAGCCCCCTCGCTGCCGTCCGGGCAGATGGTTTTCACCTGCGCAACATATTGTGTTTCAGACTCTAATTCGTTGAGGTCCACACGGGGCAAGGCCGTCGAATGTTCGTACCACTGATCGGCCGGCGCAGCGATGTCGCGCACACGCATCACCCATGAATCCGCAAAACCCGGCCGCGGATTCCACAACACGCGGGCGGAGTTTTCGGTAATATTGCTGCTGCGCAAACCCGTCGGCTTCGGACAAGGGTCGCCGTACTGAAAAACAATGGGTTCGCTCCAGCCGTCATTGTTGAAAATATGCCGGTTGGTTGGGTCTTGTACGCGCACACGCACGATGTAACTGCGCCCCGCAACAAGCAAGGGATCGGCAGGCGTGAGGTAGCAGCTGTTCAAGGAATAAACCGGTTTATTTATAAAAGCCTGATTTACCTGTATAATTTGCTGCGGCGTAATACCCGAAGGGTTGTAATCAAAAACCTGTACCGTGTAAGTGGGCGGAAACCCGCCGCCATGCCTTGGTTGCCATTGAATACCAATGTTTTGCGGATTGGTCGTCGCCTGTGTCACATTGGGCAGCAACACCACCGGCGGATCAAGGCGCTGGTAAAAAATACCCGTGCAAGCAGGCATTGAAACCGGTTTTTCCGTGCTGCGGTCGTAGTCAAAAGCCTGAATACAAACCGTATAAAGTCCTTCCGGCAAAGATCCTGTGCTCAGGTATTGCTCGCGCGTGATGCCGCTGAAATTCAAATTGGCCGCTTGTAAATAAGGCGCCAAATCTGCCCCGGTAATTTGCAGCGGCGCGCCGTATCGCAGGGTAATCGGCGGCGGCAACATACCCGGCGTGGTGCTGAGTTGTATGCCGTTTCCTTCAATTGTTACCTTCAAACGCACCTGATAGGCGTTTTCAAACGCATCCAGCAGCAGCAAGGTGGCCCCAAGGCGGTTGCTGCCCGGCACAGCCCAGTCGGCAAGCGTACCGGTATGTGGCGGCACCGATTGCGCGGTAACCGTTACCGGAAAAACAGATTGGGCATTTGCCGTTTGAAGCAGGCATAAGAACAAAAATGACAGGGCAGTCAGAAAACGTTTCATGCAAATGGATATGATGGTAAATAGGAAAAGTCTTTGTTGGCAGTCAATACTATTTGGGCGCGCTAACCGGTGCTTTTTTGCCTAAATCTTTGTTGAAAGCGTAGGCATAATACAGGCGTGTGTAAAACTCAAGAAAATCATTGCCGCCGCCCATCCGGTTAATCAAGGAGGAATCAAGGCCGAATGAATGTCCGTGTTTGAGGTGCAGGTTGCCTCCCAAGCCCACGTTCAGCGCGCTGTTGTCGGCGCCGTTTTTCACAAAAATGCTGTTGTAACTAAAGCGCGCGCTGGTTTCTAAACTTTTATTAAAAAAACTGCGGTTTACGCCAACGGTCGGCGACAGCATGTTGGAATTTGTAGTGGCTAATTGGGTCTTGTTCCAACTCATACCGGCCGACCAACTCCACAATTCTTCCGGGCGACTTTTCGAGTAAAAAAGCGAGGCGATAAAAAATACGGAATTGGCATCGTTTTGTACTGCGTCGTTTACCACGCTTTTGGCTTGCTGGCGTGTGAGGTTGATGCTCCAAACGCCGGGTTCTTTTTTATTACCGGCAATATAACTGGCGCCAACGCCCATGCTTTGGGTCACTTGCGCCAAAATCAGGGAATCCACCAACCTTGACGCATCGTTCACGGTGCGCAGTTTGGCGGTGTTTTGAAAATTGGAATACGTGCCGTTGAAACTCAGGCGCTCAGTCGGGCTATAGGACGTATTTAAGGATCCAATCAAGCGTTTTACACCGTTTCGTTCCTTGCCGTCTAAATCCGTACGCTCGGTACCGCCATTTGCCGACACAAATAAGGTGTTGTTTAGGAACGCTTTATTAAATCCGGCCGTGATGCGTTCCACATCGCTGAGGAAAAACAAGGCGCCGAGGGTACGAAAACCCTGGTCGATGCGCTCATAATTGCCGTTCACGGACGCTGCTTTGAAATTGTATTGTGCGCCCGCGCGAAAAGCGTTGCCGGTTTGGATGGATTCATTTGGTTTGAAGGTCCCGATGAGGGTATTGCCGGCGTTTTTGTCGGCGTTGGTTAAGGTCGTGGCATACGAATTTGTATTGGTGGCGCTGCGGGCATATTCGGCTTCGAGGTTCAGTTTTCGGCCGATGCGCTGGGAGCCTTGCAGACTCATCACGCCGTTTTGCGTAGGCAAAATGGTGGAAAGTTGCGGGGTAGGAATGGAGCCTTTATCGTCCTGCACGCCGAACCAACTCAGGCCTATGGTGCTGCGGTTGCCCATGTAACCCACCCGAACGCCGTACCCGATCCGTCGGTACACCGGGTCGATGCGTTGCAAGGCGTTCAGGTCCTCGTTGGTGGCACGCGTCAAACGGCCGTACATTGCGCCGGCGTACCACCTGCCGGGTTTTAATTCAAAACCGATGCCGCGAAACAGAATGCCGCTCAAAGTGTAGCGGGAAAAATTCATGTTCCGGTCGCCCAAATGAAGCGTGGCCCATTTATAACTCGGGCTGATACCGGTAAATGTATAAGACGGAAGCCGAAATGCGCGGTTTCCATCGGAGAAATACAAGGCAAACGGTGCTGTTATGCCCATAAAACGCAGGTTCAGGTTGGCCCCGATCAGCCATTGCAGGGCATCCTGCCGCGCGGCTATACCCCGGCTGTAATAGGAAGTATTTGAAATATTTAACCCGCCGCCGACCTGCAAATGCCGGTTGCCGCCGCCCTTGAGGTTTTGATATACAGCCTCCAAATCCTGGCCAAATGACGTGCCGGCACAAAAAACGAGGAGTAAAATAACGCGGATGCAAACAAGAACAGCGTGTCTTCCAAATGGCTTCATCGTTCAGAAAGTTTAAATTAAACGGCGCAGTCTACACCGTCTAATCCTCTATTTCCAAACCATGCCGATTGTGACAAGCGGTTTTGAACTTTTTTTTAAATTACTCAATCAAAATAAATCCGGCCCAGTAGTACGGCGTTTGAAACTGCTTCCGCATGGCATTTTGCGCAGCCGAAAACGCGGCGTGGACATCGTTTTTATCCATTAATTGCTGGTAAAAAACATCCATAAATGCCCGTGTTTGCGCATCCGGCACTTTCCAAATTGATGTAATCATGCGCTGCGCCCCGGTCAAACGAATGGCGCGTTGCAAACCGTAAACGCCTTCGTAAGCGCTCACATCGCCAAGGGCCGTTTCGCAGGCCGACAAGGTGACAAGGCCCGTTCCTTTCAAATTAAACAGGCTGATTTCGTCGGCGGTGAGGATACCGTCGTCGGGATCGGTGTTTGCATTGGCGCCCTGCAATGCGCTGTTTGCGCCGGCCATAATCAGTCCGGTTCTGAACATCGGGTTTTCGGCGGTGACCAATCCGAGGCCGCCCGATGTGCTTGTTTTTTTACGTTCATAAAAAAAACCGTGGGTGGCAATATGCACCATGGAGGGCGCAATGGGCTTTTCACAGGCTTGTTTTAAGGCCGTTTCGGTGCCGGTTTTGCCCGAAAGCAGGGTGTACGGGCGTTTTCGCGCTTGCATGATGCTTTCAATATGGTCAACTTCCACTTTAGTTTGGGGCAAGGTCGGCCAAGAGGTACCCAGTAAACCGCGCAACCCGGATTCAAAATGATTGGAACCTGGCTCCGTAACGGCGGCCATATCCGACTCATTATAATCTAATCCGCCCACCAACAAAGCGGGTTGTTCAAACCGAATGGGCTGTTGAAAATCTGGCTCCAAGAGCCTGGCCGTACTGGACAGCCGCACCAATTCGTAATGGTCGGCCAAATTTGAACCATCCGGTAATAAAAACGCATCAAAATTGAGCAGGTGCAAGGCGCCGCTTGGTGCGTAAAAAATGCGTTTTACCTGTTTTAATGCCGGTTCCAAAGGTTTCCAAATCGCTGAATACAAGGCCGTGTTCCCGTAGGTTCGGGTGGCGTATTGAAGCCCGCGGCTGCCATTGGCGGCAAACAGGGAATCGATTGTTTTGACTTGCTGCAACACCACAAGTTTGGGCGCATCCCATCCCGATTGCAAAATCAGCGCCCCATAATAATCAGGCTGATTGTTTTTACCAGCCAACAACAACCATTCAACGGCCGCTTCGCCTGGTTTTAGTTTTTCTTGCACCTGTTTCCAACGCGCTATGTTGATCACAGGATTGCTACGACCGGCCAATTGTTTTTCCAATTCATTGCGCTGTTTCTCTAATTCTGTCAATTCGACGCGTTGTTTAACAGGCAGGGTTTGTTGCTTTGCAATCATCTGACTTACAACCCGGTATCGCGCACTCAGGCTGTCGGCGTCGGCTGCTTGCGTATTCATCAGCTGACGGTCGTAGCCGGTCAATAATTCCTTTCTAAACAATGTCAAGTCGTATGCAAAGCATTGCACCTCGGCCCGGTCAGGATTATAGCGTGCCAGTGCGTAGAAAAGCGACTGATAGTATTCGAATATGCGGGCGAATTTTTCACGCTCAGAAATGGAGAGGTATTTGAAATTTTCATTAAATATGGTCTGAATCGTATGAAATGCAATGGAAAAATGTTTTAGCGCCTCTTTTGCATTTCCTTTTCCTTGCCACATAGAACCATAGAGCGCTTCCAGATTGATGTACCTTTCGTGGTAAATACCATAGTTTTCAATCATGTAAGGCCGCGCTTCGTCCAATATCTTTAAGGCGTCATCCCATCGGTTTTCAAACGAAGCCTGAATCGCCTGATACAGCCCAAAATCAGTATAAAATTCAGCGGTTTTTTTACCCACAATCCGTTCTCCAATCACGGCAGCCGAGTCTAATAAAATGCCGGATTCATGGTATTTCTCCTGCCTTTGGATAATTCGGGCGGAGCTGGCTAAAGTAGCGGCGTAATCAAGGCTTTCTTTCCGGCCGGATTTTTCCATCAAGCTCAGACAGCGCTTGTACAAACTATCCGCAGCGCTTAAATTGTCGATTGATTGTTGAATACGGCCAATATTGTTCAGCAATTCAATATACCTGGGATGCAGTTCGCCGAATTTATTCAGTACGATGCGGGCGCTTTCTTCCATCATGCTAAGCGATTCATCATATCGGCCGGTTTTGGTATAAAGTGCGCTCAATGCACTCAAATAATACGTGATTTCCGGATCATCGGGCGCAATCACCTTGCGGGCCATTTCAAGCGTTTGCTTTAAAATGCGTTCAGATTCGCCATAACGTCCTTGCGAACAAAGGTTAGCGCCCTTATTTGTCAGGGTTAAAATATAATCAGGATGTTCCTTTCCGATGAACTTTTCTGAATATTTGAGGCATTCATCTGTGTACCGCAGCGCATCATCCCAGCGCTCCATCACGGCATATACCGCCGCAATATTGCCACAAAAGATGGCATACGTGTAGCGCGCTTTCCCGTAATATTGAACCTCAAGATCAATGGATTTTAAAAACAGCGCCTCCGACTTTAGCAAATAGCCTTGCCTTCGGTACAATTCAGCCAATTCACTCAAGGTCGCGCTATACTCCGAACTGCGGGTTTCCTTCAGCGCCTCCATGGTTGTGACGGAAGATTTCAGCGATTTTTCAGCCGCATCCACCTGCCCGACCCTGAGTTGCGCCACGCCGACATGCCCTAATGCGTTTGCGGTTTCTAAATGCTGTTCGCCGAATAAAGTACGCCTGATTTCATAACAGGATTGCGCCGTTTTGAGGGCGGTTTCAAAGTCCGCAGCATATATTTGGGCATAAAAAATGTATTCCAATAAGGAACCCGCCTCTGCGCTGGCGGCGCCGTACCGCGTGTTGGCGGTATCCAAAGCCGTTTTGCAAACAAGCGCAGCCTTGTTAAAATCGCCCTCATACATGGCGCTTTCAAAACGTGCGTACACGGATTTTGTCCATATCGTATCTGCTTGTTGGCCGAACAAGACGCCAGCCAAAAGCAACCAAATCCCAAGGGTAAGGCCAATTGTTTTCATTTCCAGTTGCTTTTATGCTTAGGGTAATAGAAAATTATTGTATTTCAATGCTTTACGAATACGACATACTGAACTTTTCTGTCGCGGTCAGGCTCCGACGCTTCAAATACTTTCTGTAAATCAACGCGTTTTTCAAGCATTTCCAGCGTTATATTTTGTTCAACCACTGCAAACCAACTGTCCCAAATAACAACTTCTCCGAATTTCAATTGTTCAAACACATCCGGTTTTAGGTCCATAAATTGCGCCGAATCAAAATGGTCGATGCCCAAGGCCATGCTCAGGTACGGGTGCGCATGTGCCACGCGACGACCGCCGTATTCGGAATGTCGAATGAAATCAGCCACCCGATTGGCCGTTAACTGATCCTTATTCAGCCGCAAATCTTTCAAATGAACCGCCGAAGGACTTCCTGTAAACTGCAATACAACAATGAGTGCCGTGAGCAGCGCCGGTACGACCACATTCAGTTTTCCCCTGTTTTCAACAAGCGCGCCTAAACTTTGGTACCCATCCAAGGCCAGCAAGGCCATCAGCGGCATCACGCCTACAAACACCCGCGTCAGCCCCATTGAATTAAAGATGCCCAAATGCCAGGCGAGGCTGTGAAATGCAAAAAAACAACTAAATCCGCCCAAAACCAACATGCTTCGTTCCGGATTTAAACGGCCTTTCAATAGTTTCCAACATGTTGTCATTAAACCGATTATGAACAAACCGTACACCGTAAAACCGACGGCGTAAAACAGTTGAGGTATAAAATGCGTAAAATCGCCTTTGCCGTAAATGCTGCCCATACGCGCGTAGGGTATTTTATTAAAAACCCAAAGCAAGTCGTGAAATACAAAATAACCCGCGATGGAATACGCCAAATGCCCAACCAATAGTGTCGGCAGGTATCTCAATTGTTTTAAAAACAGAAAATAAAGCCCGAAAACGCCCATAAAGAGCAAGCCTTCAGAGCGTACAAAAGGCAAAAATGAAATCAGCAACCCGGCCGACAAAAATTGTTTCCGCGCCGCCAAATGCACGCCGGAAATCACAAATAAGGCAAATAAAGGTTCGGTTAAACCAGAAAACGTGAGTATAAAAAAAAGCGGGGCGCACATCAGCATGAGCGCTGCGGGCAGGGTAGGGCGCCCGTACAATTGATCCGCTGTGCGCCAGGTCATGTAAATCGTACCCAACGAAACCAAGGCATTAAACACTTTCATGCCCATAAAGCCGAACTGCGCAAACGGACTTGATAACAAAACAAAAACGGGCTTAGCCCAATGATCGAAATACAAATCCGGATGCAGCGGCGCATATTTCGCATACAAGTAATGGAAAACACTGTCGCCTGCATCACCGGTACCGTCAAAATAAAAGATAGTAAAACCGGAAATTGCCGCATAAACGAACAATAAATGCGCGATTTTGATTCTCATGCGTCTTCGCCCGATTCATCCCCATCCTCCTTTTCAAACGCGTCTTCTTGCTGCTGATCCGTCGTTTTCGGCGCAATGATCGGCGTCAGCATCGGCAAATGAACCCAGCGGGCTTCCAAGGGACTAATCGCGCCGATGCGCAAAAAGCCGCCCGATGCTTTGGCAGTCTCTTCCGCAAGCCCCACAAAGCCGTGGTATAAATCCGCGCCGATTGCAATGTCCAACTTGGCCAAAATCGGGTTGAGCGCCTTGAGCCGCTCCGAAATAATTTCATTGCGCGCTTCCGGATCCCTTGGCAACTCTGCTAAATGCCCGTTCACTTTTGCCCAGAAAAGTTCGGACACAATGCGGTAATACTCATTGAGTTCCTTCGGATTGTTGTACGTGCGCGAGCGCAACAGCCGCTCCGACCAATCCCGTTCTTCCTGATCTAAGTTGCCGTCTGCACCGCCGATTAGAATGGTAATCAGGGCGGGGGCATCTATCAAAATATCAAACTCTTCGGGGCTTAAGTGCTTGAATCCGTCAATTAAGGTCCACATACGCGTTCAGGATAAAAGTTTTGAAAGGGTAAATGTAGGTGGATCGAGGGAAAAAATGGGTAAGGGAGGGAAGAAATACTTGTGTGGCTGTGTTAAACCAGGAATCCGTTTAAGAAGTTTTTTCAGTTTCCGCTGTTTGCGAGGGGATGGAACACAGAT
>JBAXTB010000609.1:0-2283 GCA_037130425.1 Bacteroidota bacterium | reverse complement strand
GTCCTTTCCAGCCGGCCCGCAATTGGCCGCAATGCATGGTCATTTCCGTGGAATTGGGGCCGGGAATCAGGTTGGTTGCGCCCACTAAATCGAGAAAATATTCGGGCGACATCCACTTGCGTTTTTGCACCACCTCCCGTTCCATCATGGCGATGTGTACAGCCGGACCGCCGAATCCGATGCAGCCGAGTTTTAAAAACAGCATGGCAACTTCCTGTAAATTACTTTTTCCCTGCGACATTAGAATTCTGGTTGGTAAACGGAACCTGATTTAGTACAAAATACATATCCTGCTCCGATTTATGTTTTGCCGCAATTTTGCCCCGATACTGCCAGGTAAACAAGTCCTTTACCAGCGCATAAGCCGTTCCGCTCACATTGATCCCGCCCGGTTCACAAGCCTCCTCCATCCGCGCAGCAGTGTTCACCGTATCGCCCCAAATATCGTAGGCAAACTTTTTTGTGCCCACAATGCCGGCCACTACCGGACCAAAATGTATGCCGATCCGGGCTTCAAAATAGGGTCGCCCCTGCGCAACGCGGTCGTCCCTGAAACGCTGCAAAAACGCCCGAATTTCCAAGGCTGCCCGTACCATATCGTAAGGGTTTTCATTGCGATCAGACAAACCGCTCGCGCAGATGTAGGCATCGCCAACCGTTTTGATTTTTTCAATTCGAAAACGCCCGATGATGTCGTCAAAATGGGAAAAACAATAGTCTAATTCCTGCACCAGCAATTCCGGCTCCATTTGTTCGGCTTTTTGCGTAAAATCCACAAAATCAACAAACATGACCGTCGCATTTTCATAACGCCGGGCCGCGACTTTGTTCCGCACCGTCAATTCGGCGGCCACTGCGCGCGGCAAAATATTGAGCAGTAATTGCTCGCCTCGACGGCGTTTTTCTTCAATCATGGCATTTTTTTCGGCCAACTCTCCAGCAGCGCGGCGGCCTGCCCGACGTACCCTTCTGTAAAGGACAAACAGCAGGCAAAACAACGCTGCCATTGCAATGGCCAACCAGCGGATTGAGGTATCTTTAGATTCCAGTTTGGCCGTTTGTTCAAGCAAAACCTGACCCGCTTTCTTTTCCGCGTATTGAATTGATCTTTCCTGGGATCGCAATAAACGCTCATTGCTCCACTTATGCGCGTTTTTATAATCACGCTGCTGCAACGCCAGGTTTTCCAGTTTTTCAGCAGCCTCCAATGCAATATCAGCCTGTTGCGCCTTGGAGGCAAGTGAAAAACCTTGTTCAAATAAAGAACTGGCATCTTGCGGTTTCCCTTTGCGCACACGTATATCCGCGCTGGTAAGTAAAGCCTGCGCCTCCTTGATCGGGTCGTTTAACTGCCGTGCCAGCCGAACGCTCTCATCGGCGTATTCAGCCGCAAGATCCAGATTGGTCATCAGGTAATTGCGCGCCAATTTGAAATTCAGGTCAAGTTTTTCCTGGTCATTGGTTGCCGCCCGCAAGCCTTGTTCCAACGCATCAATCGTTTGGGACGGCAGTCGCAGCGAAAAAAGAACTAAAAAGCCCAAAATCAGGCTTATTTGCTTTGTAATGAATATTTTCCGAGTCATATCTTCAGGCAAATAAACAAAAGACAACTGGAAAACCCAGAAGTTTGCTTAAATCCATACCACATTTTAACAGATTGAAAGCGTGTCAAAATTCGGACCTTTATCGCGCTGCAAAAAACGCACGCATTTGTCCGGGAAAAAACTTTTCCCCAATTATTTGGTTTTCAAACTCTAAAATAGCCTTTCCTTTGTACATAATCTGATTCAGTATTTAAACAAAAACACAACCACATGCGATTTAAACTTACCCTCCTGTCCCTTTTTGTCAGCATAGCTCAAATTTTTGCTCAGGTTGACCTTGATGTTAACGTGTATGAAGCGCGCTCAAACGCCGTAAAATCGGGTGTTCAGGTGACCCTCAGCAACGGCGCGATCGGATTTAAAGCCGAAAAAACAACCGACGCCCAAGGCAAAGCCGTTTTTTATGGTCTGTCCACTTCCGGCGCCTACAAAGTTGATATTGCGGAAACGCCGGAGTATTACAGCGCTGAAAAAACAGAAATCAGTTTGCGCAGCAATACAAATGCCTCTGTGACGATTCCTTTATTTAAAAAACAAGACGTAGCGCTGGATGAAATTGAAGTGCGCGGCGCAACCAAAATCAATACCCGAAATGCGGAAGTTTCTTCGGAACTGCGGCAAAAAGAAATTGAAAACCTGCCCGTGGAAGGCCGCGATATTACCCGCGCCCTGTTCCGTT
>JBAXTB010000608.1:0-2293 GCA_037130425.1 Bacteroidota bacterium | reverse complement strand
GTAAATAAACAAATGGACGGGTATGCGTTTAGTATTGCTCCGTCTATCCGGAATTTGATTAAAAGCTGGTATCCTGATGCCCATCCAGCTAATAATATCTTTGTTACATACGATACCAAAAGTGATTTCGAACTTTACTACGGCAAACTTGAACGTTTTATCTATCCGGCCTTATTGGGAATCGACAATGCAGGCGATCTGAACAAGAAGGTTGATGAGATTCTTTTTATTGACACGCAGACGGGTAATATTTTGCATTCCCATAAGTTGACTGCGTAACGTGAAGCGTAATTACCATTTATATCTTGGCAAAGCCGGGCATTTGACAGTCATGTCAGAGTTCTTGATTCGCGGCTGGAATGTTGCGATTCCCGAAGTGGACATCGGAGATGATATATTTGTCGTACAAGATGATAACGGGACGTTAAGACGCGTACAGGTTAAAACATCCGCTGCAACAACCAGGCAAAACAGTTACAGCGGGCAATTCAAAGTTCCGCTGGCACAACTAAGGAATATTGCTAATATTTTAGTGCATTTTGTTTTTGTGGTTCGCCACAGCGATGGCTGGAGTAAGCCTGTAATTATTCGCCAAGATTACCTGCTCGATCACTACCAAAGCAATAAGGTCGGCTCCGAACACGATGGAAATTTGAACTTGTATTTTTCGTATACGCCCAATAAAGTGGAGTGTTCCGGGCTTGATTTGACTAAATATGTTTCAGATTTTAGCGATTTTCCATTGATTGAGGGGTAAGGTTTTGCATTTCTTGGTGCTCCAACTCCGCCTGGTGCTGCGCTCCCTCCATCCCAACGCAGCGTACACAACTGATCTATTAATAAACGGTTTTCATCCGTTCGGAGCAAAAATGCACGGTTGTATTTGGGCTATGCATCCATGCAACTCTTTGTCTGAATCAGGATTCGCAGGATTTATGGATTCGCAGGATTTTCCGGCACGTTTTATCGGGATATGCGGCAGAACCAATTACACACACTTTCAGGCAACATCTCTCAATTTTGGATTGTCCCAACAAAGGTTTATTTTTGCATGGACAAGCACCACATTTGTTGTGGTTTTCGCCCCAACATCCAACAATTCATAAAAACGTATTGAACGATGACCGCATTAGCAGAAAAAAAACTGGAATTCATCCGGGAAATATCCGGCATAGAAGACATAAATACCCTGGCGGCATTGATGGAGGCTTACTGGAAAATTACCAATGAGACGAATGCGCGTAGTAAACCGGTAAATACCATTAGGCAAAAGTTTAATGCCGATGCTATCCGTCAACGTCGTGGCCATGTTGGGCATGACAAGGCTAAAATCATGCGCCTGATCCAGGAAATGGATGTACAGGAGCCTATTGAACAACTTTTGGCTCAATTGACGAAATGATATATCTTTTCGACTCTAATATTATTCTGCATTACGTTCGTCAGTCTGATTTGATGCGGAATATTGAGCAGGATTTCGATCCTTTTGGTACAGGAAATGAATCATGGCTATGCGTAGTTTCTAAAGGAGAATTGTGGTCAATTGCTATTCAAAACCAATGGGGTAAGGCACGCAGACGCCGCCTCGAAGAACTTATGGGTGATTTTTACCCTGCTGATATTTTTTCTGAAGAAACGATAGATTGCGACGCTGAAATTGACGCTTTTAGCCAAAACAAACTGCCAGGCAAGCCGCTTGGGACTACTGCTCGAAATATGGGCAAAAACGATTTATGGATTGCAGCCACAGCACATATTCTTGGCGCAAAACTCCTTACATCAGATGCAGATTTTGACCATTTGGATGGTGTTTATATTGATCTGCAAAGGATAAAAGTTTAAAAATTCTGTATTTAGCAGACTTCTTACCCCGCTATTCCAAATACGACGCCGTATCAGTGTGTTTTTCACCCCGCGCCTACGCAACCCTTTGTCTGAATCAGGATTCGCGGGATTTATGGATTTACAGGACTTAGAGTGTGCTTAAAAACTTCCCGTTAAGCCAGGCCGACTTGAGATCAATATCCTGCCAATCCTAAAATCCTGCAAATCCTGATTCTGACAGTGTGTCGCGTGCGCATGTACCTACCCAACCCTTTGTCTGAATCAGGATTCGCAAGATTTATGGATTTACAGGACTTAGAGTACGCTCAAAAAACTTCCCGATAAGCCAGGCCAACTTGAGATCAATTTCCTGCCAATCCTAAAATCCTGCGAATCCTGATTCAGACAGTGTGTCGTGTGCGTATGTACCCACGCAACCCTTTGTCTGAATCAGGATTCGCAGGATTTA
>JBAXTB010000607.1:0-2294 GCA_037130425.1 Bacteroidota bacterium | reverse complement strand
CTTTTTTCAAAATAATATTTGTCTTGGCGAAATCAATTGATACTTACCATACGGCCTCGTTGCGTGCGATGTCCCGCGTGAAACTCCCGTGTGATCGCCCGGCGAAAACACGAATTACGCCGATCCAAACGTCGGAAGGGCTGACAGCCCTTCCGACGTTGCGTGTGGTCGCCCGGCCGGCGAAAACACGCTATCAAGCCTTCAAACTCGTCATATCAATCACAAAACGGTATTTCACATCGCTTTTCAACATACGTTCGTAAGCAGTATTAATATCCTGAATCTTGATTACTTCGATGTCAGAAACGATGTTGTGCTCTCCACAAAAATCAAGCATTTCCTGCGTTTCGGCGATGCCGCCAATCAGCGAACCCGCGACCGATTTTCTGCCTAAAATCAAAGGCACGCTGTTTAAAAACGGATCTAAACCACCCAAATAACCAACAATAACCAAGGTGCCGTTGATATTCAAGGTCCCTATGTATGGATTAACATCATGTATATTAGGAACGGTATCAATAATCAAATCAAATTTCCCTTGTACCGCTTTCATTTGGTCGGCATCTGTGGAAATCACAACCTCATCGGCGCCGAGCGCTTTAGCGTCTTGCGTTTTTCCAGGCGTCCTTGAAAACAAGGTAACGGATGCGCCCAAACCTTTGGCAAGTTTGATCGCCATGTGACCCAAACCGCCCAGACCTACAACGGCAACCTTGGTTCCGGCTTTCACGTTCCAATGTCTTAACGGCGACCAGGTCGTAATGCCTGCACATAACAAAGGCGCGGCGGCGGCTGCGTCTAAATTTTCAGGAATGTTCAAAACAAACTCCTGACGCACGACTACTTTTTCGGAATAACCGCCAAACGTACGTCCGCCCAAATGTTTGTCTACACCGTTATAAGTGCCCGTGGAGCCATTCAAACAATATTGTTCCAAATCCTGCTTGCAACTGCTACAGGTTTGGCAAGAATCGACTAAGCAGCCTACGCCAACCAAATCGCCTACTTTAAATTTGGTAACATCGTGGCCGACATTCGTTACCCTGCCCACAATTTCGTGGCCGGGAACAGCAGGATAAACCGTGCCGCCCCAATCGTTCCGGGCAGTGTGTAAGTCCGAATGGCAAACGCCGCAATACAAAATGTCTATTTCTACATCGTTTGGGGTTACGTTTCTGCGCGCGATGTTCATTTGCTGCAAATCAGCATCTTTTGCTTCGGTACCAAACGCTTTTACGTTAGTTGTGCTCATTTGTTGTTTTTAAAATTAGTTGTTTCGTAATGGAAATATATCGTTCAAACAAATAATCGAGTTCAATGTTCGGGGAGCGGGAGCATATTAAATTCCCACCACCTGGTCTTCCCATCAAGCAAGGCGAAATGACTTTATGTATTTAGCATGGTATCATTCCAATCTCGTATAACCACCGATTGCACAATTCCTTCCGTAATAAACGGGTCTTCCTGTACAAATTCTTCGGCGGCGGCGCGCGTTTTGAATATCGCCATATTTCCCAGGTCGGTAAAAGGCCCGATGCCGATTACATCACCCCTGTTAATATATTTTTCTACAATGATTTTATGCCTGGGGTAAACGGTCATGATGATGTCCATTGAAACTCCGGACGGTTCTCCAATTACTACTGCTTTCATGTTTGTTGTTTTATTAATTATTTCGATTGCGGCGCCAGTTCTCCGTACCAATACGCAGCCGTAACGCCGCCGTCCATCAAAAAGTCGCTTCCGGTAATAAATGCGCCATCCTGGCCCATCAGCAAGGCGCCAACTGTGCCGACTTCATCGGGTGTACCGGCTCGTCCCACCGCAGAAATATCAATCATACGGCGGTATCCATCCCCGCGCGGCCCGGCCAATTCATCTTTTGCAAGCGGCGTAATGATGATGCCCGGACTAATGGTATTGATCCGCGCGCCCCGTTTGCCCCAGCGTACTGCTTCGGCCATCACGCGCAGGGAATTTCCTCTTTTGGATAATTGGTAAGCATGAAGCGAGTCTGTCACTTGATCGGGTTGAAGCATAGGGAGCGATAAAAGTGCTTCGGTCGGGGTGGTGGCCAGCGCTTTATTTTGTTCTTGCGTGAGCGTGGGCAGGCGATGTCCCGATTGAGAAGCGATTACGACGCCCGAACCGCTGCGCTCCATGACATTTCCAAACTCCTCCAGTACGAGCGCGGTGCCGTATAAATCCACTTTAAGTATCGTGGCCGGCGATGCCTGCGAAGGAGAAACACCGGCCGCATGAATCAGTCCGATGACGCCGCCGATTGCCGTGGC
>JBAXTB010000606.1:0-2294 GCA_037130425.1 Bacteroidota bacterium | reverse complement strand
GGTAACAGCGCATATTTGCCTGAATTGATGATCTCAAGGCAGTATTTTTCAGCATTTACATAGTCTTTTTTAACCATGTACAGTTTGGCCAAGATGCCTTTGGCGGCGCTGCTGGTAATGCGACCTACGTCATCCGGGCCATATTCGCCTTTTTCGGGCAACACGGCGATGGCGTCTTTCAAATCCTGCTCGATTTGGGCATACACCGCGTCTTTCGGCTGGCGCGACTGGGCATAATACTCATCGGCCGATAAGGTTTTGAGGATCAGTGGAAGATCGCCAAACCATTGTACCAGCAGGAAATACGAATAGGCGCGCAAGAATTTGCACTCGCCTACCAGCCGACTGCGCAAGGCCGCATCCATGTTGATGCCGGGAATGTTTTCAATAGCCACATTGGCGCGGGCGATGGCTTGGTAGTAACCGCGATAGACGGCGCCGAAATTGCTGTTGCTTGGGTCAAACGTAAAGTTGTCAATATCAGCAAGCAGCGGCTGGTCATTCGTCGTGGAGCCTTTGTCCGAGTCGTCGCTGATAATGTCCGTGCAACCGATATAACCCAATCCGACGCAATCAAAAGTACGGAATTGGTTGTACACGGCATTGGTCGCCTGCACCGCCTGTTCTTCCGTTTTAAAAAACTGGTCAAAAGTGAGGTTGTTTTTCGGCTGTTGGTTCAGGAAGTCTTTTTGACAACCGGTGCCGACAGCGAGGAAAAGTAAAATGGTAAAACTTAGTTTATATTTCATGTTTTAGTCATTTGCAATGGTAAAAAGAAAACCGGGATGAAATGGATTTGAAAGATTTTCAAGATTGATTTTCAAACTTCTTTTTCAACCCCAATTTACAATGGTTATAAGGTTTTTTTTGATTTAGAACGTAACATTTAAGCCGAAAAGCATGGTTTTGGTTATCGGGTAACTGCCGTTGTCAATGCCGGCTTCAAACACGCTGCTGTTTGGGAACTCAGGCGAATACCCGGTATATCTTTGTTTAGTCCAAAGGTTGGTTCCGCTCGCATATATACGCAGGCGCGTGAGGTGCAGTTTTGTTAACACCGAACGCGGCAGGGAATAACCTACCAAAATGCTGCGCAAACGGAAAAAGCTGCCGTCTTGCACTAAAAAACTCGACATACGGTAGTTCTGTCCGCCGTTCGTAACCCTTGGCGCTGTGGCAATTACGCTGGTATCGCCCGTCCAGCGGTTTGTATAATATTGGCGTTCCCAGTTGTACACACCGTAGCGGGAAGCGGCTTTTGAATTGACCACTTTATTGCCTTTTACGCCGAAAAAGTCGCAGGAAATATCGAAACCGTAGGCTTCCATGCCAACGTTGAAGCCGTAGGTCAGGGTCGGAATCGGGCTGCCCAAATAAGTCCGGTCTTTGTTGTTGATGACGGAATCGCCATTGAGGTCGGCAAAACGCAGGTCGCCTGGTTTCTCCGGACCGATTTTCGGGTATTTATTGACTTCTGCCTGGTTTTGGAACACGCCCGCGACCTGATAACCGTAAAATGCGCCAATCGGCAAACCCACCACGGTGCGGGTCGCAAAGTCGCCCTGGCCGTTTTGTGCGGCAAAGATTTCCGATTTGCCCTGGTTAATTTTGGTTACTTTATTGTCGATGGTGGAAACGATCGTGCCGATGTTGTAGGTGATTTTGCCGCGTGTTTCGCGCCAGCCAAGGGTAACGTCCCAGCCGCGGTTGCGTACTTCGGCTGAATTGACAACCGGCGCGCTTTGCGAACCGACATAGTCCGGGATTGGCAGTTCCGACAAAATATTATAGGTAAAACGGTTGAACCAGTCCACTTCTGCGCTCAGGCGGCCGTTTAAAACAGCGGTTTCCACACCGAAATCTGTTTGACTGGCGCTTTCCCAACGCACGTCCGGATTAGCATAACGAATCAGGGTAGCGCCGGGCTGGATGGTTTGACCGGTTCCGAAAACGGCGTATAATTCCTTGGTAATCAGTCCTTTTGAAGGGTAAAGTTGCGTTTTGTCATTGCCCACAATCCCCCAGGACGCCCGAAGTTTAAGTCGGTCAATTACCTTTTGATGTCTGAAAATGGGTTCCTGCATCACGTTCCAGCCGAGCGCCACCGATGGGAAATAGCCCCAGCGATTGGCCGATGAAAAGCGCGAAGAACCGTCGGCGCGCATAGAAACCGTCAGCAGGTAACGGTCGAACAAGGTGGCGTTGGTGCGGAACAGGTAACTGAGCATAGTCCAGCCGTTTTGGCCGGCGCCTTCAGGTTGTAAAGTGTCGTTTACAGTATTGAAATAATCCTC
>JBAXTB010000605.1:0-2312 GCA_037130425.1 Bacteroidota bacterium | reverse complement strand
TCTCCTCTTTCTTATCTATTGGCGCAGGCGCGCTCGTCACCGCATAATTATACTGCACCTGTACCACCGGCAAAGGAACGGCAGGTTGTTGCACCGGTTTTTTAAACTGAATATTGACTTTTCGGTGAAACGCCACTTTTACGCCCCGGTTTTTCCCAACCTCAAATTTCAACATTTTCACTACCCGGCAAGCCTCTTCATCGCAGCCGTGGCCGATGCCCTGCAACACGCGGGTATCAATCACATTTCCTTGATAATCAATCTCATATTCAATGTAAACAGTGCCTTCAATATTGGCATCAAATGCGGCCTGCGGGTAGCGCAAATTGCCGTATATAAACTTGCTCAGTTCTTTTGGTCCGCCCGGATATTCCGGCTGGCGGATGAACATGGTCTTTTTTTTATCTTTTTCCATTCAACACTACTGATTATATGACTCTTCCGAGTACGCCTTTTTGTTGCAGGTATTTCTCCAGCAAACGCAGTACCAAATACGTCATGCCCAGCAAAACGGAGTAATACAAGGCCGGATGACCCAAAATTTTACTCCAATTAATATCCGGCGCCGCAGGTAATTCTACCGGCAAAGATACGGCCGGAAGCGCGGTTTGCACACCAATCACTACCATTGCAATCAAGGGTGTTAGCACAAACAAACCGAAAACGACCGCAATGGAGCGAATTACCCAGTCTTGCCCCGCAGATGTCGCTTTTTTGCCCGCATGTTCCATTGCCCAGGCTGCCATCACGCGGTCGGCAAAACCGGCATTCGGCTTTGACAACGGCAACTGAGAAAATGACTTCTTTTCAGCCAAAACCGCCTCCATTTTAGGCTGCCATTCGGGATGCTGCTGCAAATAGGCTTCTACCTGCTGCTTTTCATCCGCACTTAGGAAGCCGTCGGCGTAATCCCAAAGCAAATCATCGGTGAGCAAAAAATGATTATCCATCGTTCAAAGGTTAACTTTTAAATCCAGTCTTTCAACGCCTCTGCAAATTTATCGTCAATGATTGACTTTAAACGTTGGCGCGCACGACAAAGTTTCGTTTTGGCGTTGCTCATGCTCAAATCCATGATCTCGCAAATTTCTTCCAAACTTTGTTCGTACAGGTAAAATAAGGTAATAATGCCCGCATCATCCGAAGAAAGCAAGGCAATGGCCTGGTGTAACGCTTTATTCCGGTCATTTTGTTCCATCCCGGCCGATGCGTCGGAAGCGTAACCTTCGGGCAATTTTATCGGATGCGCGTCGTCATCAAGCGAGCGGATATCCGGATTGAATTTGCGCAGGTGATTCAGAGAGGTGGTAAACACGATTTTGTACAGCCAGGTCGAAAATTTGGCATCGCCCCTGAAATCCTGCAAGTACCGGAATGCCCGCATAAAACTGTCCTGTGCCACTTCATGCGCATCCTCCCGGTTCTTTACAAAACGCAACGCCAAGGTAAAAACGTATTGTTCATATCGTTTTACCAACATACTCAGGGCACTTTGTCGCCCGCTCAGCGCTTGCTGAATCAGGGATTCATCGGAAATTAATGCAGCCATTTATCGTTAGGGCTTCGGGGAGTTTCCGGATCAGACACGGCATGGACAACTCAGGTTACAGGATATGTTCAATTTTTGTCGCCAGCATCTCCATATCAATTTGCTCAAAGGGGTGCTTGGTGTTTTCCAGCAACAAAAACGTACCATTCGGAATATGCGCCGCCGCAGACTCTGATTCATCCTGCCCAACCATTTGATCCAGGGCGCCCCGCGCAATGGTCACCGGGCATTTTATACCACCTAACTCCTTCATTGTCAGGGCCTGTCCGTTGCCCAAGCTGTTCATCATCACGGCTGTTTGGCGCACCACTTCTTTCCATTCCTGCGGGTGATGGCGTTCGGCAAGCAGTTGGACAAATTTTGGGATTTTCTCCTCCATTTTTTCAGGGTTCATCATCGCGGCCTCTTTGGTGGCAATTTCGGGCGTCCAGTCGAATTTGGTGCCTAACGTCATCATGCAACGGATGCGGTCAGGATGGCGCATGGCGCAATGCAAAGCCGCGTAACCGCCCATGCTGAAACCAAATAGGTCGGCTGTTTCGATTTGATGTTGATCGAGTTGCGCTAATATTGCATTGGCAAACGTTTCAATGGTAAACGGCGCCGAAATGGGTAACCCGCCATGCCCTGGAAAATTAAACGCAATAATGGTTCGATCGCCGGACAAGTGCGGGATCAAAGGATTAAACAGGGTTTTATCACCCAGCGCGCCGTGAAGCAGGAGTAATGGTAATTTCTGCATGGAGCAAATTTAAAACACTCT
>JBAXTB010000604.1:0-2332 GCA_037130425.1 Bacteroidota bacterium | reverse complement strand
ACGAATAAAGCAACCACAATAGCCAGAAATACGCGACTACATCTTAAATCATGTAATCTTAAATCCTTAACTCAACGACATTGCCCACAAGGGATCTGCATATCAAAAAAAAGATCAGAAAACAGAATAAAAATTGGCAGCCGGGTGTCTAAATGGCGCTTCGGCTTTTTTTATTTTGCTCAAAAACGCAATCCAGACATCCCTAAAAGCGCTTGGCCTTAGAGCAAACAAACGCCATCAATTCCCGGAATAAAATTCTGAAACTGAACTTACTTTGGGCATTTAACAAAATTTATACTAAATATTCGGCCTAAAGCGCACTTAAGAAAACATCATTTCATGTTTTTTTGAAAAATTTTTACACAAAACAAACAACATATATAGATGTGTATATACTTTTGTCGTCATCATAAATGACCAAATCATTTTTCGTCAGAACCAACAACTCAAAATTAAAACGAAGCGACTTTATGCAGACAGCTACAACAGATCATGAAGGCATGAGCACCCAAGGGCTAATGAAAGTCATTACGGCTTCATCGGTCGGCACCCTGATTGAATGGTACGACTTTTATATCTACGGCGCCATGGCCCCGATCATTGCCACCCAGTTTTTTCCGAGTGGGAACCCGACGGCGGCGTTTTTGGCCGCATTGGCTACTTTTGCTGCCGGTTTTGTGATCCGTCCTTTTGGCGCGTTGGTATTTGGTCGTTTGGGCGATTTGATCGGTCGCAAGTACACGTTTTTGCTTACTTTAGTGTTAATGGGGCTGTCTACATTTGGTATCGGTTTAGTGCCCGGCTATAAAAGTATCGGTATGTGGGCGCCCGCCATTATCCTATCCTTGCGATTAATCCAGGGGCTTGCGCTCGGCGGGGAATACGGTGGCGCCGCTACTTATGTGGCCGAACATGCGCCGGTAAAACGCCGGGGCTATTACACCGCTTATATTCAAACAACGGCAACGCTGGGTTTCTTCCTGTCGCTGGGCGTTATCCTCACGACACGTAAATCAGTTGGCGTTGATGCATTCAATGACTGGGGCTGGCGCGTACCGTTTATCGTATCTGCTTTCCTGATCGCTATTTCCGTGTATATCCGTTTACGCATGGCCGAATCGCCCTTGTTTGCAAAAATCAAACGCGAAGGCAAGGTTTCCAGCAACCCGCTGAAAGAATCGTTTGCCAATAAAGGAAACCTTAAAATGGTGTTGCTTGCGCTGTTTGGCGCCGTGATGGGTCAGGGCGTGGTTTGGTACACGGGACAATTTTATGCCCAAACTTTTATTGAGCGCACATGCTCTGTTGAATTTGAGCAAACGCGTTACTTGCTTTGCATCGCTATTATGATGGCAACCCCATTCTTCTTAGTATTTGGCGCCTGGTCCGATAAAATCGGTCGCAAAACCATCATGTTGGGCGGTATGCTACTGGCGGTCTTGACGTATCGACCGATTTACGGTGCGATGTACGATATGGCCAATGTAAAAACCAAAACCGAAATTAAGGAAAAAACCTCTTCTGGTTTGGTTGCAAGCCTCACCGCTACCGGCGATTCGCTTTATACCACCACCACCGTAAAAGCCTTTACAGATGGCTCTACCTTCAAAACGGTTGAAAAACGCACGGTTTTGGCCGACAAAACCAAACCCGTGTTGAAACCCGAAACTGCCAAAACCCTTTGGCTGCCCTCAGGCTTTTTCTGGATGATGATGCTCCTGGTGTTTGTTCAAATCCTGTATGTAACGATGGTGTACGGCCCAATTGCGGCCTTCTTAGTTGAATTGTTCCCGACCCGAATTCGATACACCTCCATGTCGCTGCCGTACCACATTGGTAACGGTATCTTCGGTGGTTTGACGCCGTTTATCGCTACCCGCTTGTTTGACGCCAGTAAAACGACCGAAAATCCGACCGGCGATCCATTTGTCGGCCTTTGGTATCCGATCATTATTGCGGCTGTTTGCTTCGTACTCGGATTGCTGTACCTGCCTTCCAAAAAAGAAGAAAACCGACAAGAGTAAGCACCCAAACATCTTAACAATCACGCAATCAATTCCTTATCAATATGGATTCTTTGAAAAGAATTTCGGGCTTTCTTTGGATCGCCCTCGGATTAGTTGTCATTTACCTGATGTTTAGTCAGGCAGGCGTAGAAATTGCCAAAGCCGTAAAAGACAACAAAGCAGTAATCGACACGCAAATGTTCTGGTACATCATCATTCCAATTTTCACACCGATTATGCTTGGACTCTGTCTGTTCGGCTGGTACGCCTGGAAAGGCGAGTACGACCGGGTAGGAATATCGAATATCGAATAACGAATATCGAAT
>JBAXTB010000603.1:0-2339 GCA_037130425.1 Bacteroidota bacterium | reverse complement strand
AGCACCTCACGCTGTGTCTCTAACCAAATCGCATCTTGTTCCGGTACTAAGACCATGGTAAAACCTGCTGCTGGAACAGCATTAGACGTGTACTCTTCCAATAGTTCAATGGGTACGAGCGGTTGTCCGGCGGCGCCTGGGGTTTTGAGGCTTCCCGGTTTGGCGTGGATTGAAATGATATGCCAAAGCTCTTCAAAAATAAAAGATGTAGCGAGGTCCCAATCCGCTGACTCCTCGTACTCCATTTTTTGTAGTTCGCCGCTTTGCAACCAAAAGATCGTTTGATGGATTATGCCCGCTTGTGTCTCCTCTTTTTTGGATGCGAATTGCAAATTACTTATTTGCGCAACCGGGAACCAAACCCTTATGGTATCAAAAAACTGGGTTACGGCCTGCCGAATGACCGAAGCATCGGAAACAGACTTTAGAAATGGTGCTTGATATTGCCGCAACGACGGATTTAAGCCGTTTTGAAGAAACGAGGTAAGTGACATCAGATCCGGCGGCGTGCATTGGGGACTAAAGATGCGGCGTTGTTTAGCCGTTTCTACAAGCGTTTGAATATCAGTGGATTGTACGGCCTGTTTGTTTACAGTGTAGCTTAATATCCAGGAAAGCGTCCATAAATCAGGTGGGAATTGCTCATTGTTCGAAATACCTTTAGAAGTCTGGGTGACGAAGGCTTCCCTGAGTGTTTCGCTTACAATACCCGATGTTACCAGTTTCTGAAAGTACTCGGTGGCGGCTTGTTTAAATGACTCTATTGGCATCGATTTATCTGGTTCCTGCAAATAGAAATCGACGGACTTTACATAGGCCAAAGCGGCTAATTCCTTGGGAACGCTCATGGAGGTTTGCAGCGATGTTGCTTCAAATTCAGCCAATATTATGTCCGCTTCCTGTGCTTCTTCCGAAGTAATCAGGTTGTTTTGTTGCCATTTTTTGATCCAGTCATTGTAGGGAGTGGGTGTTTGGGGAAATTGCTGCGGGAAAAAAAACAAAAAGCCGGGCTTTTTCTCGATATGTTCAGGTGTTTGTTGTAAGGCATTAAACGCTGGCGCCGATATTAGCAAGGCATGGCAAGGCTGCTGCTTCGTCCAAAATAACGCGGCTGCCGAAGATACGTACACTAATCTTTTGTCGCTACCGAGTGCGGCAAGCGCATCGTTGAACGCCGCAAAAGGGAGGTTTACATAAATCGATTGCAAAAATTGTTGCCCCGGATAACGGACAATCTCACTTTTATGTAGACTTATCGTTTGTTCGTATTGTTTATCAAGTATTTTGAAACCAAATACCAGGCTTTCTGTACGCTTAACGACGCTAATGTCGGCATTTTTAATTTCGGGAATGAGTGCTGCCAGTTGCCGGTAATAGCCTTCAATTGCTTCATCTGTTTCATCTGTTGGAAGCCGCACGGCCGGCATGGGCAGAAAATCCAGCAAATCGTCGCCCGTCAGGTCTTCGTGTTGTTTTATTTTGGATTGTAAACGGTCGAAACCGGCTTGGTTTATTGGATATTTTTGCGCAAAATCATTCAAAAATGTTTGAAAAGGAGGGCCATAAAACAGATTTTCAATCCCTCTAAACGTAAAAATGCGCGAAAGAATGGTCCTGCGCCCCAATGCAACGCTGTCTTTCAAAATAGCATTCTGCCATTTATGTTCAACCAAAGCGCTCATCAATCCGGCCTTTTTTAACTGCGCGATATAGATTTCCGTTTGAGCGTTGGTAAATTCGTCTTTTTGATCCAAAGGAATGTTATCCATTAGCCACAACAACAGCGCGTCCTCCGGGAATTTTATCGGGAATGGGCCTTCTGAAACCGAACTTCGTATGCTTTCGGTCCTGCGTATGTCTTCAATATCCTTTTCCTGAATCAATCCGGCCTCGGCCGCGCGTTTTAAAACCAGATCGAGGGAATCGCTTGTTTGGCTCATGAGGGTAGAACTGAGCAAGAGGGCCGCCAGAATGGGGATAAATTTGAGGTGGTGCATGGTTTTGGATTGAGTATTTGTGCGTATATTGTCTGAACCACGATTATAGGGATTTTAGGATTTTCAGGATTTTTGATCGCAATAAATTGGATGATGGACTATCACGCATCCAAAAATCTCATAATCCTAATAATCGCGGTTCAGACAGTTGTCGCGCGTGTACATTGTCTGAACCACGATTATAGGGATTTTAGGATTTTCAGGATTTTTGATCGCAATAAATTGGATGATGGACTATCACGCATCCAAAAATCTCATAATCCTAATAATCGCGGTTCAGACAGTTGTCGCGCGTGTACATTGTCTGAACCACGATTATAGGGATTTTAGGATTTTCAGGAT
>JBAXTB010000602.1:0-2346 GCA_037130425.1 Bacteroidota bacterium | reverse complement strand
TTCGAGCATATTCGGAATATTCTTTTGCTTAGATTGCTTTTAAAGCAGGCAGAAAATTCCGCCCTCCACTCAAACGCTTAAAAACAAACTGAGACCTTGCGCCCGGCCACCTAAAATGCCCAGCCCAACGCCCCCGTTCGATATTCGATATTCGGTGTTCTTCTGTTCGATATTCTACAAACAGTCCCAATCGTACAAAACCCTTGAAAAATCCCCGGCAATCAAATCCTTTTCCCGGATAAAAAAGTGTCCCACGCCCATATCGCCCCACATCAGGTCCATGCCTTCGTCGGAGTCGAGTTGGAACAGCAGCAGCATCGGGTCTTCCGTGCGGCGCGGATCATCCTGGGTGAAATAGGCATAACCGCCCACTTTATGTCCTTGCGGGCGCACGGCTTTGCCAAATTCATCCATCACTTCCCATTCCTTTTCGCCGAACTGCTGAAAAAACGAAGCGCCGAATTGTTGCCAAAACCGGTAATCGGTAGAAGCGGCCACCTCTTCTTCCAGGCTGAATTCGAGCGGGTACGACTCATCCGGGTGGTGCGGCAACAATTCGTAGTTTTGCAGCATCGGGAAGGTTGTTTGCAGCGCCTTTTCATCTTTTACCACATCGGGAAAATACAAAACCCGAAAGGTATCGGGGTTTTCGCCATCGTCGAAATCCATGCCGTACAGGTCATCGTCGTGGATGTAAAACTGCACGATGCCCTTGGTGGGGAACGGTGCGAGGGCCGGCATGTCGGCAAAATTGAGTTGGGCCAAAAAAAACAGGGGCGCACCTTCGGGTGTCGTCGGATAGGCCGTGCCTTTGGGCAGGTAGGGCGCACCGCCAACTTTACTTTCCCACAATGTTGTGTTGCGTGCGGCGCGGGATTTAATCCGAACAAATGTCTGTTTGGTTTGCAGGAGCCGGTCGCGGAAAGGCTCCATTACAGTCGGAAGCGAAAATTGTAATGCCATCGTATTGCAAAGATGCGGTTATTACAGCATTTCTATATACTGATTTTCTTTCGAACGCATCAGCGCGGCATCGGCTTCCGTTTTATCGCCGTAACCGGCCAAATGCAGCACCCCGTGTACCATGACGCGGTGCAATTCCTGCTCAAAAGACACCTGAAGGGTTTGCGCATTGTCTTGCACCCGATCCACGCTGATAAACAAATCGCCGTGAATGGCATCGTCCGCATAAGGGAACGTGATAATATCGGTGTAATAATCGTGGTTGAGATACTCTACGTTTACTTCACGCAGGTATTCGTCGGAGCAAAAAATATATTGAACTTCCCGGAATGGTACGTTTTCAGCCGAAGCGACTGCCAGTAACCAATCGGTGATGCGTTTTTCATCGGGCGTATGAAAGTCGGCGAGGTCTTCTACGTGAAAAGACACCGGCGCTTCCGGGGGAGCCTGTTCAAAGAAATCGGGAAAGTGCATCTTAAAGTTTGAACCGCATTTCAACCGTGCTTCCGCCGCGCGTAAAATTGCATTCATCGCTCAGGTGACGCATGAGGAACAAACCGCGACCGCCGCATTTTTCAATCAGTTCGGCGCAAGTCGGGTCGGGCACATAATTTGGGTCGAAACCCGGCCCTTCGTCAGAAACCCGGATGGAAAGGGCGTCTTTTTGGCGGCGAAGCGAAATGGAAACATGTTTGCTGCAATCAGCGCTGTTGCCGTGTAAAATGGCATTGGTAACGGCTTCCGTCAGACTGATCAGAATATTCCCGTGGAGATCGGGATTCAAATTGTAGCGCTCGGCTACCTCGTGTACAAATGGTTCGACTTGTGATACATTACAGGGGTCAGAAGGGAGGGTAAGATTTGTGTGTAAATCGCTCATGCGCAGATCACTGTTAGAGGTTTGACCGTTAGTAGTGCAGATTCAAGCAATTGGATCGGTTTTGGATTACACTCGAACACGCACGGTAGTCAAACTATAAACCATAAAAAGTTTGGCCGAAGGATTATGCAACCGACTTGGATTAAATGGCAGCATGTACACATAGAACGTCCTGCTGTTCTACAATTATGGCACAAATTTAAGATTTTGTTAAGATGCGCCGCAAGGGGTCGTGCCAACTATTTTTCAAAACACCCCTAAAAGGGAACTTTTTTCAGCTATTTTGTGAAATTTAGGCAAAAATTTTTACTTTTTTTTTGAACGCTTGGGTAAAAATGCGGTACAAGGCGCCTCAAAACAGTTTTTTGGCCAAAATGAGACGGGAAGAAGTTGTGTGCGCGCACGGGAAAGATTTTCGGTTTAGGGAGAACATGATACGTAAAACATCATCGCTTTACCCCGATATTCAGCTAGTTCAATAACGTTATTTCAGGGTAGTATGC
>JBAXTB010000601.1:0-2367 GCA_037130425.1 Bacteroidota bacterium | reverse complement strand
GCAACCGTGGCGTCAACAACGAATGTGGTGTCATTACAAAGGTACAGGTCGATCGGCTTGAGTGTTTTTACCAAATCTTTTACAAAAAACGAAGTAGAATCGAAAATAAAATGCGTTACCGGATTGTCAGATACCAGGTTGGTCGGCTGCGCCGAGT
This sequence comes from Bacteroidota bacterium, assembly GCA_037130425.1. Lineage (GTDB taxonomy): Bacteria > Bacteroidota > Bacteroidia > Chitinophagales > Saprospiraceae > M3007. The sequence goes on along the minus strand of JBAXTB010000601.1, from coordinate 2,210 downwards.
TGATTTTTACATTTTTAATAACAGCTTGATTTTTATACTCGCCGGTTGGTAAATAGTCGAATTTCACTCGAATAATAACAGAATCAATGCCTTCCGGGATGCTCAAATCATTTAACAGCAAGTGGTTTGTACCGGGGCCACTTGTCAATTGACCGCCAAATGGATTTTTAACAACCTTTTCAATGAGCACGCCATCGGGGATCCAATCTTCGAGGTCGATGCCGGTTTGTGTTTCCCCTGTTCGGTTTGAAATGGAGAAAATGTAATCCAATGCACTGCAATGTGAAATGGTGTCGGGCCAGGCTGTTTTTTGAAAATTGAAGGCGCCGGGGCAACTGCAACCATCAAGCCGCCCGCCATCAGCATGGATTAAAACCGGGATTTTTGATTCAATTTGACCGGTAAAAGTGTTTAATCGGTATAAGTCCGGTAATGCGGAACCCCACAAATTGCCGTAACTATCAAAATAAAGCGCTGCAAAGCCGGCTTTGATATCAACTGTCGGGTATCGGTCAAAATCGACGGCCCCGGTTTTGGGATCAATGATTACCATTTTCTTTTTACCCGCATCAAAACCATACAGGATTCCGGTACTCGGGTTAAAGGCTACGTCCAATGAGGCTAACGTTACCTTATAGTTTCGATAGGTGTATGGAATTTTAGTTTCCTCATAAAAGCCTGATTCTAAATCAATTAAAACCAGTTCATTTAAACTGGCAAGGACCAAATATTTCCCATCGGGTGACACATCGCCGGCTAATGCGCTGATGGTTAATTGGGCCAGGATTTCTCCTTTCCCTGTGCCGTCGATCCGAACTAATTTCCCAGCGCCGGTACAACCGTAAATTGATTTGTCTTGTAACCGATAACCGATTCCGTTAATCTTTCTGCCACTTGTGTTAGGGAAAGGCACGGAGTAAGCTGCTCCGGTTGCGGAATCTATTTTAATGGTGTATAAAGTGCTTGTTCCGGTTGTGTCAGATGAGATTAAAAACGGCGTATTGTTGCAAGGAACCGGGATGGTTTGTCCGTAAAGTGCAGTAAATGAGATGAATAGAAGATAAACTGTTATATAACGCATCGTATAAAATATTTAGGGGAGTGACGCGCGGAGGGGTGTTTGGGTTGCTTGTGAATATCGAACAGATGAACAACGAATAACGAATATCGAACGGGGGCGCTGCGTCCGGTTTTTGGGATGATTTAATGCCGTGCTCTGTTCGATAATGGCATCCCGCGTTGCACATAGCGCAGAGATGACACCCCCTCCTTTGGTCGGAGATGTCACATCTTCGCTATGAAGCGGCTATATTGACGACAAAATATCGATAAAAAGGACCTGATATTCCGGCTAATTCGACTTAATCTTCGATTTCTAAATTTGAATTTTTAGGCTTGTCTGGTTCTGTTCCTTCATGGAAAGCAATGAAATGGGGCCTGCTTCCAAAGATTTCGTAGACAGTTGCCCGGAGTAGTGCTGTTGGCCTATCTGAAACCAATACTGAATATGAACTCCACTTATATTGAAGGAATTGCTTTGTAATCTTATGTTTTCGTGGATTTTGATGAATATAATAGATCAACCAGGGCAAATAATTATCGTCGTCTACTGCCACCCGTTTAAAAGGGCGGTAAAAAAGATTGCCATTACGCTGATAACGACGGTTAAAATACATTGCATAGGCTGTGAACAACCGGGTAAACTGCCGTTCGATCACTTGATGGTAATCAAAATCTTCAAGAGGGTCAAAAACTAGTAATTCTTGTTGAGGTATCGTACGCTCCAACTGAGGAGTATAAAAGGCCAAGCGTAATAAATCTGCTGCTGGTTTGATATGAATTGCAAAATGAAAATGATTGGGTAACAGGCAAAATGCATAAGTATCAATGCTATCTGACAAAAACCTTTTATACTGTTCCAGAAAATACTTTCGATCCGCATCATCACGAAAAAGCAGTTCGCGAGAATTTGTACGGTTATAAATATGGTAATTTGCTTCGGGCTTGAATTTGGCCAGATGTTCTGGTTTTGATGGATTTGGCATTTCAAAAAATCTGTTTATTCCATTATTTTATTGCAAAATAAAAACATCGTGAGTGCATATTCGCTCGGAAGAGGTGACATCTCCGACCAAAGGAGGAGGTGTCATCTCTTCCGAATGTACGAACGAATGTTTGAGTTCCTCTTGGCATCTCGCGTTGCGTTTGCG
>JBAXTB010000600.1:0-2380 GCA_037130425.1 Bacteroidota bacterium | reverse complement strand
CCTTAGGCGTAAGGGAAGTACCCGAAAAGCCCCTGATTTTGAAGCGGTTGGTGTTAGTAGAAGCCGTACCGCCAAACCCGGCAATCAAATTGGTTTGCGTGCCTTCATCCAACAGGTTGAATACCCCCGTACTGGTATTTTTGGTGATGGCAAGGCCGTATGCGGTACCGACGCCTGCTGTGCCGAGGCCCAGCCATTGATCGGTGGAGCCAAAGCTGCCATATTGGCCGTTTACAAAATGACCGATGTTGCCACTTTGTACAATTAACCTGGCAACGGAAGGACTTGGGTAGGTACCTGATGTTGGAGCTGTAAAGCCGATGCCTACTTGGTTAGAACGAATCATTGGTAAGGTAGTCCCAGTCACTGATCCACCAGTAAGCAATTCAAACTCCTGACCATACATTGACACGGACAGCCCAATGATAAGCGCAAAAGAAAAAGCAATTTGTTTCATAATTGAGATACTTTGTTTGATGAAAAATAACGTGATGCATCACAATACAAAGGTCCGGGTTATGAAATGTGTTCAATCGGGTGTTTTCGGAAACCATCGGAAAGAATCGGAAATAACCGGAAATAACCGGAAATCAGTTCTCATTGACAACTACACCAAGCATCCAATAAGCCAGTTGCACTTACCACCAAGTTTCCAGGTGGCGTACCGGGTGGAGGGCAAATTTCCACTGTACCGTTGTTGCCCGCAAACGTTTGGGTTATGTCACCCGTGGCAGGATTGGTATAGGTCAGCGTGAATGGAGCAGTACCAGTGAAAGTTACATTGAGTGTTTTGCAAGTCCCCACGCACACGTTTGTATTCGACACCGAAAAAGCGACCGTTGGTCTCGGCCGCCAAATCACCGTAGCATTGGCGTTGGAAAAGTCAAGGCAAGGATCAGTCAAATCCACACTACCATTCAGGTTATTACCCGCCATGGTGCCAAGGTAATACACAACGTTCGGCTGCATGGTGGCAGGATTGTAGGCGATGTTTGGCGTATTGCTGGTTGCTACGATGCTCCCGGGCAAGTTGTTTGGGTCGGAAGACAGGATGTAGCGCAGCAGGTCGTTGTTGTCTAAGGTAGCGTTATTATTGTAAGGCACTAAAGCGGGATCTGGAATACAAAGTGTTTCCGCGCCTCCTGTAACAGTTCCTGCGTTGGTGATGCACAGGCAAGGCTCAGCAGTGGTGCCGGATGGTAAAGATGTAAGACCGTTAATATTATTGTAAGGGAAGACCGATAAGTCACAGACAAGGCTGAAACTGTTGCTTGGGATGTCATACAACGACAACTGTTGGAAAGGAGAAACCGACGTTATATGGTATATTCCCTGTCCAGTACCGCTTACGATTGACGCTGTTCCTGATCCTGTGTTTAAGATCGTGTTTTGTACAATCGTGGATTGAGCAGGGTTGGCAACATCAATTTGTATTAATACACCTTGTCCTGTTGAAAAATCAATGCCTGCGCCATACAACACACCGTTCCAATAGAACATTTCACCTACGTTGATATTGGGTGGCCACGGGCCAATGAAAGTGAAGGTATTGTTGGCAGGGTCGAAGGTGTAAAGCCCCAAATTACCCACCCCACTCAGGTAAACAATACCATTAGGTGCCAGCACAGCCCCTTCAAACCACTGTGTAGGAAAAGAAGCGATCGGGGTATTATTGGGTGGATCAAACAGAAAGGTACCATCGTTCGTATTAATGCTTAAAACATTTCCGTTTGGAAGCACCACGATGTCAGTGCCCGTGATGCTGAATGGCGCAGGCGCGCTTAAATTGGAGATTGGGCACATCTCACAAGTGGCTACATCAATTTTAAACAAGCGCACCTGGCCCGTGGCCGGGTCGAAAGCGGTGGCATACAGAACTTGGGCGCTTGCCGTGTAACAGTCCGCGAGCATAAATGCCAGGAGTATGCATAGAAAAGTATTTTTTTGGTGTTTCATAAGCGTGTTACAATTTATAAAGTGAACGAAGGGCGGCAATCTTGGCAAAGCCGAGCTGGTGAATAAATTGCTCCGGCCAGCCGTATTTGTCGAAGATCATGATTTGGTACTTTGGGGTGAGCGGGGCGCGGGGCGGAATGGAGAGGTCATCTGATCGGAGATATGCGTAGAGTGTCCTAACATCAACGGTCAGTAATTCCGCCATTTCTTCGCGTGTCATGATCGGTTTCATAGGCTATGTTTTATCAAAGGTTAATAACTAGCATTAAGCCCCGTGCGTACACACAAGACATTCTAAATCAGCAAGATACTTAGTAAGAAAAAGGACGAAATCAGGTCAGCAAAAAAATGGAGGCGAGCAATCGGGCCCAATAACGGAGCAAGTAAAAGAAATGCATATAGGGGCAGCCGCAATGTGGTTTAT
>JBAXTB010000060.1:0-20442 GCA_037130425.1 Bacteroidota bacterium | reverse complement strand
TTTTACCATGCAACTTCTCCGTAAACCGTAGCCCGAAGGGATTATATGTTTATAGATAAAGCCGGGTAAAAAGTCCCAATCCTGAAAGGATTGTATGTAAAAACGCTATAAAATACATATAATCCCTTCGGGATTGGGAAAAAAGAACCTTCAACGTTGCTATAAACATATAATCCCTTCGGGATTTTTTGGCGGTAAATAGTTCCTGAATGTTGGATATTTGTATTGAATTTTAAACAGCAAGTATATGAACTGGATGCAAAATAACCGTGCCCTGTTGATTATCAACATTTTATTGGCCTCCGGGTTGGCTTTCTTTTTTGTGAGCTCTTTTAAAGGCCACGACGACGGAACCACGCCGGAACAACATGTGCGGTCGATTAGCTTAGACAAGGACTTTACCTTCTGCGGGGAAAAATTCCCGATGGATAATTTTGATGTACGCCAACGCTTGGATGCGGAATTGCTGCGGAACATCTATTTTCATTCGCAAACGATCCTCGCCATTGAGCGGGCAAACGCCATTTTTCCAATCATCGTTCCGATTATGAAAGACGCTGGCGTGCCGGAAGATTTGAAATACTTAGCCGTGGCGGAAAGCGCCTTGTCGAATGCTGTGTCGCCTGCGGGCGCGCGTGGGGTTTGGCAATTTATGAAGGGCGCCGCCGCTGATTTTGGCCTGGAAGTAAACGATGAGGTAGACGAACGTTACGAATTGGAAAAAGCCACCCGCGCGGCTTGCAAATACCTGAAAGGCCAAAAAGAGCGCCTCGGCAGTTGGACCCTCGCGGCGGCGGCCTACAACGGCGGCCCTGATCGTATTGCGCAGGAAATGACCAAACAACGCGCCAAAAACTTTTTCGACCTCAACCTTGCAGCCGATGAAACCATGCGTTATCCGTTCCGCATCGTAGCCATTAAAGAAGTGATGGAAAACCCGGAAGTGTACGAATATGCCGTTGAAAAAGAACATTTGTACCCGCCGCTCAACAACTATGCAACCGTGGAAGTAAACAGCGCTGTCCCAAGTTGGGGCGATTTTGCGGTGGAACACAACACGAGTTATCGGATGCTGAAATTGTACAATCCTTGGCTGGTAGACAGTAAATTGACGAATAAAGCACACAAAACATACCTAATTCGTTTGCCGAAGAAGTAAACAATTCCTAATTCGGCATAGTACGCAACTTTTCCGCTTTCAAAATTGCAATTACTCCATCCTTGATTTCGATGAGGCCCTCGTTTTTGAAGTCCGTAAGGGTGCGAATCAGCGTTTCTTTTGCGGTGCCGGCCAACGCGGCAAGGTCTTCGCGCAAGAGGTGAATTTCATGATTTCCACGATCGTGCAGATAAATGAGCGCGGTTGCGGCACGGCGTCGCACGGAGTTATAGGCCAAATCAAGCAGTTGTTGTTCCCGCTCTGCAATATTATTCGCCAACATCTTTAGAAATGAAGCCGCTACATCGCGGTTGCCGGAAACTAAGGTGTTAAAATCCTCTTTTGGAATCAGGCGAATCACGGTTTCTTCAATCGCCGCAGCGCCTTCCGGGTAGGAATCGTTTTTAAGCAATGCTAAAAAACCTAAAAAATCACCGCTTTTGGCAATTTTCACGATCAATTCACGACCGTCATCGCTTGTTTTATACACTTTCACCTGGCCGCTTTCTACAAAATACAGCCAGCGCGGTGTTTCACCTTCTCTAAAAATGACATCTTTTTTGCGGAAATGCCTGCTCTCACGGTCATTTGACAAGGATTGCAGCATTTCATTGGCCTTTGCTTCGTTGATGAACGATTCGAGCGAACCGCCGGATTGCGCGCTCGCTGCGCGCAGGCGCTCGCTTTTACGCAGGCGCGCATCAATTGTTTGAAGCAATTGCTCGTCGTCAAAAGGTTTGACAATGTAGTCATCTGCGCCGAGCGACATGCCGCGGCGGAAATCATCCTTTTCGCTTTTGGCGGTAAGGAAGACAAACGGGATGTCGGATGTTTTCGGGTTTCTGCCTAAAATATGCAATACGCCGAACCCGTCAAGTTCGGGCATCATAACATCACACAGAATCAAATCCGGATGGTCATGCAAGGCCTTGTCTACGCCTATTTTGCCGTTTTCGGCTGTAATTGCTTGGTAGTTACTCAGTTCCAGGATTTCTGCGAGGTTCTCCCGAACATCGGCATTGTCCTCAATAATGAGAATTTTTTTCATGCTCTGTTATTGCTAAGTGACGGTTCGGGTGCAAGGTATAAAGTATTACATTGAAAACTGTATAGTAAAGGTAGTTCCTTTTCCTTCTTCGCTTTCGAAACTTATATCGCCCGACATTACTTCCAAGTACCGTTTTACGATGTTCATACCCAAACCAACGCCTTGGATATTTGTAACATTACGCGCTCTGAAAAAGCGATCAAACATGTGGATTTTATCGGCATCCGGAATACCGATACCCTGATCGATAATCTTTATGGTCAATTGCTCATTGGTGCTGGTTGCTTCGCAGTAAATGTCTTTACTTGAGTATTTTATAGCGTTGGATAGCAGGTTGTATAATATATTTTTAAGCAGCCGCCGGTCTAAATAAACAGTTTGCCTGTCTCCGGATATTTGGGAAACAATGTTTTGACCTGTTTTAGCCAGCCCCCTGATTTCCTCAATGGTTTCAAAACAAAAACTCGACAGGTCAAACCATTCCGGGTTATTTATAATACGGCCTTCTTCGAGTTTGGTGAGCGACAGAAAATCGTTCAGGATACTGGTCAGGTTATTGATCGTCAGCCTGATTTTTTCCAAGTGAAAAAGTTGGCGTTCTACATTGGTCTGTTCCGTATAACGCCGAATCAGGGCGGCAGAAGAAAGGATGGTTGCAAGGGGCGTACGAAATTCGTGGCTGGCCATACTTACAAAGCGGCTCTTTAACTCGCTTAATTCTTTTTCGCGCGCAAGTGCATGTACGAGTTCTTCCTGTTTGCGCTGCAAGGCGCTTTCCGCCGTTTGTCGGTCGTGTACCTCTCGTTCTAATTTTTTATTGGCCGCCAGCAAACGGTTTACCACATCGGCGAGTTGCTCGGTGCGTTCGCTCACCTTGGCTTCCAACTCTCCATTGAGTTGCCTGATTTCATGTTCGGCTTGTTTTAACTGGCTTATATCATGTACAAATCCGGTAAAAATAATCCGTTCTCCGATTCGAAACTCATTGACACTGAGCCAAAAAGGAAAACTGCTGCCATTTTTGCGCAACCCAGTTACCTCGCGCCCGATACCAATGATTTTTTTAAAACCAGTCGTTAAATAGTTCTGGAGATATTGATCGTGTTCTACGCGTTGCGGCATCGGCATCAATCGGTTAATGGTATTATTTAACAATTCATCCCGATCATATCCGAACAATCGGCAGGCTGAATCATTCGCTGACTCAATGATACCAAATTGATTAATCAGGATAATGCCGTCAACGGCATTACCGAACACCGCTTCTAATCTAAGTTCCAGTTCTTCCTGTGAAAGTGCTTCCATGCCGGAAAAATAAAAATAAGCTTTGGCACCGCCTACTAAGGAAAGTCATTTTTAGCACTGATGCCCGTCATACGGGCTTTGAGCGCATGATGCCAACTTTGCATCGTTATCATTAACAAAACCTGTCATCATCATGAATCTATTTGCTCCAGTATCAACTATTATGACCAAAAGCCTGTACACGGTTAGTACGGAAGACACCCTTGCAACGGTTAAGGAGATATTCGACGAACACCACATACATCATATTCCGGTTGTGCATGTTCGCCATTTGGTCGGTATGATAAGCCGCACTGATTTTGAACATTTTATGGGCGGTATGAGTCAATACCAAAACGATCAGTTTGTAAACCAGCACCGTTTGGAACACATGAAAGCGGAAGAACTGATGGTCAAGCGCTTAGCAAAACTTGAGCCGGATGATCGTATCAACGTTGCCATTGAAGTCTTTTGTAAAAACCTGTTTCACGCGCTCCCGGTGGTAGAAAAGGACGAACTTGTAGGAATTGTAACGACGTTTGATATTTTAAAAACGTTGCAAGCGGAACGGCCTGAGCACCCTGAGGAAGTGTACGATAAAGTATAAGCAGTATGAGCCAAACAACTGTTAACGATTTTAGCCGGCGCTACAGCACGTATCCTATGACGATCAAAATTTTAGGCATGGGTGATACCAAGACCCGGGCATTAAAGGACAACCTTGATGCCGCCCTTAGCCTATATCCGGTAAAAGGTAGGGTAGTCGAAGTGTCGGAAGTAAATCGGATCGCGTTATCAGGCGTTACAGAAACGCCGGCGTTGTTGTTCGATAACCATATCATCTCCGAAGGCAGGGTTCCTACCGTGGAGGAACTGTCGGCGCTCTTGCGTAACCGCTTCTTATACAAATCTAAACTATACCGCTTGAGACGTATTCTTGTTCCCGTCGATTTTAGTGAGGCCTCCGAAACCGCCATTTGCTTCGGCTGGGAACTCGCCAAGCACTTTGAGGCTTCGCTTGATGTGATCCACGCTGTGGAAGGCGTTTTTGATGGCGGTATTCCGTCTCCTTCCGGTATATTAGACAATTATGTGCGTACCACCAGTGCCGAATTGCAAAGTTTTGTACAGGCTGCCTTCAAAAAGCATTTTCCCGAAGATGCGCCGGTAAATGCAGTGGCCGCAGGCCCTGGAGAACAGGACGCCCGCAGCAGTATGTTTAAGGTGCGCATGAAAATTGAATACGGATTCCCGGAGGTCGTATTGGAAGAAGCATCTCAACGCTACGACCTGCTTGTCATGGGGACAACCGGAAAAAGCGCTATTGCCACCCAATTGATTGGCTCCGTAAGCGTGGAAATAAGCCAAAAGGCGCATTGTCCGGTGCTTCTTGTACCTCCCGGCTTCATATATACCGGATTTGATAATATACTGTATGCCAGCAATTTTGAAAGCAACGATGCAGAAAAAGTAAAACAGGTCGTGGCGTTTTCAAAGAAATTTGACGCCCAGATTCACTTTGTACATGTCGGTAAAGTAAATGAACCGGGAGAAAAATTGCAACGCGCCCTGTTTGAAGTCAATTACAAATACAGCAACCCGAACAAACCGTTTATCTTCCAAAAAATGGTAGGCGAGGACGTGCCGGAAAAACTGCACGAATACGCGTTTTACCATAAAACCAACCTGTTCGTGTTTGTAACGCCGCGTCGAGGCTTCTGGAATAATCTGTTGCACCGCAGCCAAACGCGCAATATGCTGTTACACACGCATTCGCCCGTGTTGGTGGTACATCAGTTTAATGACTTGGATAATAATTGAAACATGGTAGCAAATCCGAAGCAAATCCTGCTTGTAGATACCGGAATGGCATAAAAAAACGTGCGTCATTCCTGAGTTTTGAAATGACGCACGTACTATAGAACTATTTTTGCTGTAGCTTAGTTGCTCCGGCGATCTGCTGAAACGGCAGCTTGCCGGACTTTTTTTAAATATCCAGCAAGAGCGAGATTGGATCTTCAATCAGGTTTTTCAATTTCACTAAGAAGGTCACGGACGTGGAACCGTCAATGATGCGGTGGTCATAACTGAGCGCCAGGTACATCATCGGACGAATTTTAACCTCTCCATTGAGCGCAATTGGCCGATCCTTAATGGCGTGCATCCCCAGAATCGCACTTTGCGGTTCATTAATGATCGGGGTACTCATCAGGCTGCCGAATACGCCGCCGTTGGTGATGGTAAAGGTACCGCCGCTCATTTCTTCGAGTGAAAGTTTTCCGTCGCGGGCTTTTGCGGCTAATTCCTTCAGTTTGAATTCAATATCGCTGTAACGCAGGCTTTCCACGTTGCGAATTGGGGGAACCACCAAACCGGTCGGGGTGCTGATGGCGAAGCTGATGTCGGCAAAATCGTGGTAAATCACATCGTCGCCGTCAACAGAGGCGTTTACGTCAGGCATTTCGAGCAGCACTTTTGCGCAGGCTTTTGCGAAAATGGACATAAAACCGAGTTTAATGCCGTATTTTTTAACAAAAGCGTCCTGGTATTTTTCCCGCAGTTCCATCACGCCGGTCATGTCCACTTCATTGAAGGTGGTGAGCATGGCCGTGTTGTTCTTAGCACTGACCAAGCGTTTGGCAATGGTGCGGCGCATACGGGTCATTTTTTCCCGGCGTTCGTTGCGGGAAAAGGCGGTTGCAGGCGCGGTGCTTGGGATTGGAGTGGGCGCTGCAGGCGGTGGCGGCGTTGTTACAGGGGGCGCAGGTGCGGGCGCTGCGGGTTTTTGTTCCACGGCTTTTTGCGCATCTTCCTTGGTCAGGCGGCCATCTTTGCCAGAACCAGTTACATCTGCCGGGTTCACGCCGCCTTCTGCCAGAATCTTGGCGGCGGCCGGCGACGGATGTCCGGTAGCGTAAGTCGTATTACCTGATGCTGCGGGCGCGGAAACCGGAGCCTGTGTGGCAGGCGTTTCGGGCGCCGGCGCTGCTTTGCTGTCGCCTGCCGCATCTGTGTCAATGCGGGCAAATAAAGCACCGACAGGCAAATCATCGCCTTCTTTTGCGACCCAGCTCAGTTTCCCGGCCGAGTCGGCGGAGAGTTCCTGATTGGCTTTTTCAGTTTCAATTTCACAAAGCGGTTCATCCATGCCCACGGTTGCGCCGTCAGGTTTTAACCATTTTGAAAAGGTCACGCTCGAGATGGATTCGCCTAAATTCGGGATTTTTAGTTCAATAACCGGCATTGTAGAGTGCTAATATGTTGAGTGATTGAATGTCAAACCGTTGAATAGTCAAACGATCCGCAAAAGTAGGCTTTTCCAAAGAATAATTTTGTATGTAGAAAACTATATGTTTACTCTCTAAGCTGGTCAAGCAAGTTGTTGAGCAAAGAAGCGTCCGTATGGTCGATTGAACTGTTGTGGGGTGATCTTGACTGCCATTCGTGATCAATGTCGTTTATCAAATTGAGTCCTTTAGGGGTAAGAATAATGGTTCTTTCCCGTCCGTCTCGTTCAGAACTTTGACGTACCAGCATGTTTTTTTCAATCAACCGATCGATAATTCTTGTGGTGTTTGAACTTCGGTCGAGCATCCGGTTGGTAATGTCTTTTACCCGAATGCCTTCCGGATGTTGCCCATGTACAATGCGTAAAACATTAAATTGTTCAAATGTTACGCCAAAAGGTTTGAGTGCCAGCGTAATTTTTGCGCGCACCCAACCGGCGCTAAAAATTACATTTAAATGGGCTTTTTGAATTTCACTGTGGAAATTGGAGGTTTTAAGCTCGTCTTCGATGCGCATAGTGTTAAATACCGTGAGTGTTTGTCGATTTGTTTGGTACGGATTATCAAATCAAGCGCGTCGGTAAAAATAGGGGCAGCCTTCGAAAATGAGCGTATTTTAAATTATAAACGATTAATGTATGTAATTAAATTTCAGTAACAATCCTTCTTGTTTTTTGCCTTCGCTGCTTAGGAATAAATTGCCTTGTGCATCGAAGGCAATTCCTTCCGGTTGAGGCAGCAAACCTTTGTCAAGTCTGACAACCGATTTGATGGCGCCTGTTTCCGGATTGAGTACAACCAAGCGCTTAAGCGCGGTAGAAATGACATACACTTCTTTGGTTATGGGATGAATGGCAATGCCGGAAGGGCTAAAATAGTGTTGTTTTTCTCCTAAATCATAAGGCAAAATCCGATTCACCTCTTGTGGATCAATGGTGTACACCGGATTTGGTTCCAGGGTTTTGGTTTTGAGGCTGAACGCATAGATTTTGCGACTTACATCGCTCAAAGGATCTTCCTTTGTGGCAAGTAGCAAGGCATTGCGTTTGGGGTCATAACACAAGCCTTCAAGGTCGTCGTACTGTAATGGCGTTTTATACTCATGCACCTCCATTTTATCTCCGCCCTCTTGCCAATGCTCTATTTCAAACAAGGCTCCGTTGCTTTTGAGGGCATACAGCACTTTTCCAACCATTTCGAGGCTTTCAAAATCACCCTTGTCTCTGAAAAGTACCCGTCTGGTGATCTCTCCGGCTTTTTCGGAATTGATAAAAAATATTTCTCCGCGTTCGTCGGCAATGGCGCAATACACACCGGGGGTATCGGTCGGACTAAGGCCCGAAATTTCTTTTAACTCGGCGTTGGCAAAGTTGATGGTCAATGCAGGTTCCTCCAAATTATAAGGGAGTCTTTCCATACTCGTTGCCGGGACACGACCGGCTCCTGAAGGTTGGCGGCAATTAGAACCCTGAAGAAGCACTGCGCAGGCAATCAATACCGGCAGGCGTGACAAGATTTGGGTAGTTATGTTCATAAAACTTGATGACGCCATGCGCGAAAGGGTTTTGCAGTGTGCAAAGAACGCATGTTTTGACGGTTAAAGTTACCGTTTACTCGGAAAAAACTTCGATTTCGTGATTTTTAACAACCAGATCCGTAAATTTCCCTTTAAAACGGGTTGCTTTTACGATATGATTGTCAATCCAATGGTAATTTCCGCCCCTTGGTTTACCGAATAAGATACCCTGATATTTAAAACCGTGTTGAGCAAGCCATTCTTCTGTGATTTCCCGGTGCGCTTCGGTGCGGCTGGTAAAAAATACGATAATATGGCCTTCGTCGTACCATTTGTTTAGCATGGCAAGGGCGTCGGGATAGGGTAGTACGGTACCCATACGTTCTGGTTCTTCATTTGGCACGTCATCGCAAATCGTACCGTCAATATCGATCAGAAAATTCTTTACATGTTTGGGGAGTAGCGGGCTGACGCGTTCGCCTTTTTCGTTAAACGCTTCTTGTAATGCGGCGTCAGATTGGTCATTTTGTGCCATCGTGTGAATTTTACGCAAAGGTATGGGTAAAATGCATTTGGCGCTTCAGGTTTTGATATTAAATTGTTACTAAATCTCTTTTAACTGCTTGTTTTTACGGAAATTTGCATTTTTTAGGGGTCAAATAATTGCAAAATTGAACAAATTCAGCACTCAAATCGGTTCAGATTTACAACAAGCCGCCTTGTGGTTGCAACAAGGCGAGCCGGTTGCTGTGCCTACCGAAACGGTGTACGGTTTGGCCGCAAATGCCCTGGATCCGGCGGCGGTGGTGAAAATATTTGAAGTGAAAAAGCGCCCGGCATTCGACCCACTTATTGTACATCTTTCTGATGCAGCATTCGTTACGTCGTATGTACAAGATTTTCCACCGATGGCGAAACGGTTATCGGAGGCATTTTGGCCTGGCCCATTGACGCTGCTTTTGCCAAAAAACGAGCGCATTCCCGATTTGGTTACATCCGGGTTGTCGCGTGTGGCCCTGCGCGTACCTGCGCACCCACTCATGCGCGCACTCCTGAATGCCTTGCCTTTTCCGCTCGCAGCGCCCAGTGCCAATCCTTTTGGGTACATTAGTCCTACGACCGCGCAGCATGTTTGGGACCAACTACAAGGTGAAATACCCTATATTTTGGATGGCGGCCCTTGTAAAATCGGCATGGAATCAACCATTGTGGGCTTTGAAGCGGAGCAAATGATCGTGTACCGCTTGGGCGGCTTGTCGCTCGAAGCCCTTGAATCGGTGGCCGGCCCGGTTTCCGTTCAGCTCAATCAGAGCAGCAATCCTGCTGCGCCGGGTATGTTAAAAACACACTATGCCCCCCGAAAACCCATGTTTCTGGGCGAACTTTCCCAATTACTCAAAACACATAAAGGCAAAAAAACAGGCATATTGTCCTTAAAACCTCTGAAATTGGCCCTTGAGAACGGCACGCAACTGGCCTTATCCGAACAAGGCGACCTTGCAGAAGCGGCCCAACGCCTATTTGCCGCACTTCGCCTGCTCGACAGCTCCGATGTAGACCTTATCTTGGCTGAACCCATGCCCGAAATTGGCCTTGGTCGCGCCATCAATGATCGTTTACGCCGCGCCGCCGCGCCACCAGACCATCTCTAATCATGCCATAGATCTCAAATCCAAGATCAAACTCAAAACCAAATTCAAAACCGAACCACCCCGTCCACCGTCCACCGTCTCCCGTCCACCATGTTCTACCTTCGCCTCCTGCTCGGTCCCGAAATCCTGTGGCTGCTTTTTTTTCAAACCGTGCGTCATTATGCCCATTCGGGCGTTTGGGATACGGCGACGTGCGACAAATGGTCGATTCGAATGACTTATATCGTGCCTTTTGTGTTGGTACCGCTGAGCAGTTTGCCCATTTTTTTGCCCTTTGTGGTAAAACCTTGGTTTATCGCCCGATTTTTTATTGCGAGCCTTGTAGGTGGGCATTATGTGTTGCAAAAGGGACTGCAAGCGCATAGCGTACAAGGGCCGGGCATCGGCACGGCGTATATGCTTGGGATCATGCTGATTTTGATGGTGGTGAGTTTGTTGACGGTGGTTTTGCCCGTGTAAAAAGCGATAAAATCTAGACAAAATATTGCGCAACGGAAACAATTTTACTCTTGCATTCGATCTATGATCTTATTTTTTAACTGCTCTGATAGCCAAAACCCGTGCGCTTCTAACTTAGCTAAAATCTCCGTTCCAGACTGAATCAAACCCAGTTCTTTTGCTTTAATTAAAACGCCGACAGTACCTGTTACACTCAGCCCAAGCCTTTTGGCTACTGAACGTCCCTTGTTTTCGTCAATTATAACTCTACTTCCGGGATTATCAAGTGCTAATGCAATCGCACTTGCTTCTCCTTGATCTAGTTCCAATTGAAGAATTTGAAACTGCTTTGGATCGTATTCCGAAGATATTTCGATCCAGGCGGGCAAATCAGCATGAATTTCACTTCTTACAATATCTGTAATAGTGACTTTATGATAGAGTTTTTGCAGCAATTCAAGTTCCCCAATGGCTACAAATGCAATTAGAGGACTCGCATCCGCGATAACGAGTACTTCACGCATTGGCAATATCCTCTTCTATTTCGTTGATATTGTATTGAAAAACAGATACTTTGTTTTTGCCTAACAGTTCAATAAAGGCCTGTTTTGATAGACCGACCATTAATGCCCCTTGCCCTGAAGATATTAAACCTTCATCGAAAAGTTTGGCCGCGACAAGCATATTTAGTTCAAAAGGACTGATTTTCAGACCTTCGGGAAGATTTACTTGAATACTCATGTTGTAATTTATGCTACACTAAATTTGCCATAAATGTAGGCAATTTAGATGGATTTAACAACATTTATTCTGTTGGCTATATTGAAAGGTGTTTGATCCGACTCGCCTACTCCGTCCTTAAACTCTTCACTGGATCCGCCAAGGCCGCCTTTACGCCTTGATAACTCACGGTTAATGTAGCAATTACAATGGCCGCCACACCTGCCAACAGAAACATCCACCACGACAAGGAAATCCGGTATTCAAAGCGGGACAACAGTTTTTCCATTGCATAAGCGGCAAGCGGCGCGGCGATGATGAAGGCATAAAACACGGGCCGCAAAAAATCCTGCGACAGGAAAAACCACAAGCTGCCAATGGTTGCACCCAGCACTTTCCGGATGCCGATTTCTTTTTTGCGCCGCTCAGCCACGAAGGCCGATAGTCCGAATAAGCCCAGGCAGGAAATGAAAATCGCCAGCCCGCCGAAGGTATTCACCATGCGTCCGGTGGTACGAATGCCGTCAAAGTTTTTCTGGTACTCGTCCTTGGTAAAATGAAACTCAAAGGGGTGGTTCGGGTTGCTTTTTTTGACTGCCGCTTCTATTTGCGACAGCGTTTGTTGCCAGTTGTGATCGTCCTGAAAACGCACAAAAAAATGCCCCAGCGGATCGGACGTAAGCGCAAAAAGCATCGGCGCCGGCTTGAAAAACGGGTCGTTGAACACATAATCCTGCACGACGCCGACAATGGTTCGGGTCGTATCCCAGGTCAGTTGCGTGCCCACCACCGGTTGTTTCAAACCCATTTGGCGCACAGCGGTTTCGTTAATCAAACAAGCCATCGTATCGGCGCCGTATTCCGGACTAAAATCGCGGCCTTCCACCAATTTTAGTCCGGCGGTTTTGGTAAAATCATATTTCACCCGGCTTACCGTGACCAAAAAATCCTGGTCTTTGGTTTTGCCCGGCCACTCAATTCCCGCAGTATTGCTGCCGTAACTAATCAGGTCGTCGTTGCTGGCGGAAACGGCTTTTACGCCCGGTATTTGGGTTAAATCATTTTTCAATACCTCATAACTTTCCTGCATACTGCCCCGCGCTGGTATTTCAATCAGGTTTTCCTGGTCGTAACCGAGCGGGCGCGCCTGCACGTATTTGAGTTGACTAAAAATTACGATAGTGCTGAAAATCAATACAATAGAAATGACGAATTGAAAAACAACCAAGCCTTTTCGCAAGCGCCCGCCACTTTTTCCCGAATTAATGACGCCCTTCAAAACCCGAATCGGCTGGAAAGAACTCAAATAAAAGGCGGGGTAACTGCCGGCAATTAAACCGGTTAACAGCCCAAGCAGGGGTAAGGCTGCCCAAATTTGCCAGTTTGAAAAATTGAATACAAGCGTTTTTTCGGTCAGTAAATTAAAGCCGGGTAGGGCTAATTTGACCAATAAAATGCCCAAAATCATGGCAAAAAAGGTCATCACCAAGGCTTCACTTAGGAATTGGCCTATAATCAGGCTCCTTTGCGCGCCCACGACCTTGCGCACGCCTACCTCCCGTGCGCGACGTTCGGAACGGGCCGTAGCCAAATTCATAAAATTGATGCAGGCGATCAGCAGGATAAAACCGCCTATGATGCTGAGTAGCAATAAAATATCAATGCGGCCGCCGCTGGGTTTACCTTCGGAAAACTTGTTGTGCAAGTGCCAGTCCGCGAGCGAATATGCGAAAACATGCGCCGACGCTTCGGGTTCTTTTGCCTGAATAAACTGCTCGAGTTTGCGGTTTAGCGCCGCAACGTCTGTTCCGGGTTGCAATTCCATCCAGGTCGGCAATGAGTTGCTGCCCCAACTGCTGTTGATCCAGTTTTTGTTTTCCAGTTCATACAAGCGGAAAGGCAGCATGACGTCAAATTTCATGGTACTGTTCTCCGGCACATCGGCCACGACAGCCGCCACTTTCAGGTTTTCTTTGTTGTTGTGGCGCAGGATTTTGCCCATCGGATTTTCATTGCCGAACAGTTTTTTAGCCGCCCGTTCGGTGATAACAACGGAACCGGCATCTGCTAATGCAGCCACAGGATCGCCTTCAATTACTTGAAAATGAAGCACTTTGAACAGGTCAGGCTCCGCGTAGTAGCCCTTTTCATACGTGCTTTTTTCACCCACCGTCATCAAATGTTGTTCGCGCCAACTGTACCGAAACACTGTTTTGATTTCCGGTATTTCCGTACGAAGCGCTGCCGCCAAAGGGCCGGGTGTGCTTTCAAACGTGTAGGTGACGCCGCCTTGTTTCTGATGTTGCAGCATCAGGTAAATGTTGGCCAAATTGGGGTGAAACTTATCGTAACTCGTTTCATCCGCGATATACAGCAGCACCAAAATGCTACCAGCCAGCCCGACGGCCAATCCGACGATGTTCAAGGTTGTGTACAGTTTGTTTTTGCGCAGATTTCGAAAGGAAATCTTGATATAATTGCGAATCATAGCTTAATATTTTAGAAGTAGAATTCCCCTTTTAGGGCAATATCATTGACTTAAGGGTTTTCGAAGTCCTGACAGGACGAAATCATTAGAATTGGGCAACGCCCAATTTAAAATGGCCAAAATCCCCAATCAGACGTAGCGCAAGATGATTTCGCCCTTTCAGGGCTTAGATCTCGTGATGCATTGAATCACAGGGTGTTACCCCGTGTTATTGACTTTGCCCTTTCAGGGCTTTGGAAAACCTAAGTCAATGACATCCCCCGATAGGGGTTAGGGGCTACCCGCCCATCCAGCAAATTCAATATCCGATTCCCGTATTTTGCGTTCTCCTCCGAGTGCGTCACTTGTATGATCGTCACACCGTCTTCCTGGTTCAGTTTTTTAAATATCTCCATAATTTCCTTGGCCTGCGGACTTTGCAAATTACCTGTCGGTTCGTCGGCCAGAATCAGTTTCGGGTTGCCGATCAGCGCCCGTGCGATGCCCACAAGTTGCTGTTGCCCGCCGGATAACTGACTGGGATACAGGTCTTTTTTGGCCACAATATTGAAGCGATCCAGTACATCAGCAATGCGGCTTTTGCGTTCGCCGGAGGGGACTTTCTTGTACAGAAGCGGCGTTTCAAGGTTTTCATACACCGTCAAATCGTCGATCAGGTGGTACGCCTGAAACACAAATCCGATGTACTGTTGGTACAGTTCGGTGCGGCGACGCTCATTGAACTTATGTACCGCTTCGTCTAAAAACCAGTACTCGCCCGAAGTCGGCTCGTCGAGCATACCGAGGATATGCAGCAGCGTGCTTTTTCCCGAACCTGAAGGCCCCATGATGCTGACAAATTCGCCCTCGGCAATATGCGTCGTGACGTAGCGCAGCACGTAGGATTTCAGCGCGCCATTCTGATAATATCGTTCTACTTCTTTGAGTTGTATCATGGTTGGGTTAAAAACAGCCGCCAAAACTCGATTGCCGGGTGGAAAAACGGCTGGAAATCAGCATGTTGGAAAATATGGCAAAGGAGCCAGGCGGCCTTGTTACAAATTATCATATTGTGCGCTGATTATCAATGATTTATTACCAAAATCTTCACAGCGCGCAATGTCATTTACACATGAAAATTCTCCGTTACCACGCGGCCGTCGAACAAATTGATGATCCGGTGGGCAAAACCTGCGTCGTGGGGCGAGTGCGTCACCATGATAATCGTGGTACCCGCCTGATTGAGTTGGGTAAGCAGGTTCATCACTTCCAGGCCATTCGCAGAGTCAAGGTTACCGGTCGGTTCGTCGGCTAAGATCACCTTGGGGTTGGCGACCACGGCCCGCGCGATGGCCACGCGCTGCTGCTGACCACCCGACAATTGTTGCGGAAAGTGGTTGCGGCGGTGCATGATGTTCATGCGTTCCAGGGCCGCTTCCACGCGTTTTTTACGTTCGGCAACAGGCGTTTTCAAGTAAAGCAGGGGCAATTCCACGTTTTCGTACACCGTCAGTTCGTCGATGAGGTTAAACGACTGGAACACAAAACCGATGTTTCCCTTGCGGTGGTTGGCGCGGTGGCGTTCGCTCATGTTAGAAACCTCGGTGCCGAAAAAGTTATATTCACCTTCCGAAGGGTTGTCGAGCAGGCCCAGGATATTCAACAAAGTCGATTTGCCGCAACCTGAAGGCCCCATGATGGCAACGAATTCGCCGCCCTGAATTTCAAGGTTGATGCCGTTTAATGCCGTCGTTTCTACTTCGTCGGTGGTGAAAATTTTATGCAAATTCGTGGTGCGTATCATATTGAATCGCAAGCGTTTAGTGTAAAAAAGTTAAAGTATAATCGGGTATTGGGGACATGCGGTTTTAAAATATCAGGACGTCTTTATCGCCAAAATTTTCATACGATGACGTGATGACCTTTTCACCGGGTTTTAAGCCGTCGAGGACTTCAAAAAATTGCGGATTTTTGCGGCCCAGGGAAATCTTGCGTTTCACGGCCCGGTTGCCCGATTCCTCCAGCACATATACCCAGTTGCCGCCCGTATCACTGAAAAAACCACCGGTCGGCAGTAAGGTTGCATCAGCGGGTTTGCCCAATTGCATCCGCACCGGCACTGATTGGCCGCGACGAATACCTTCCGGAATAGCCCCCGAAAAAGTCATGTCCACCTCAAAGCGGCCGTTGCGCACTTCCGGGTACACTTTACCGACAACTAAGTTTATGCTTTTTCCGTTAAACTCAAATGAACCTTCCAAACCAGGAAAAATACGTGAAATATAGTGTTCATCTACTTCTACCCGCATTTTAAAACCGTTTAAATCATCAATTTGCCCGATGTTTTGGCCGGTGGCGATACTCTTGCCCACCTCTACATCTACGCGGGACAACAGACCTGAAACCTGTGCTTTTACATACAAGTTCGCCAGATTTTCCTTCATCATGGTCAAATTCAATTTGGTGCGTTCGAGTGTGCCTTCTAATTGTTTGATCTGGGTGACGCTGTTTTCCTCCTGGAATTTTTGGTTTTCAACCTCAATCTCGCGCTGTTGAACCAAGCGATCGTATGTGTTTTTGGTCTTGGTATATTCCTGTTCCGAAATCACTTTGTCGGCAAACAACTTCACATTGCGGTCGTTTTCGTCTTTGGCCTGTTTAATTTGGTATTCCAAATCGGTCAGCGTGCGTTTCAGGGTAAATTTGTCGCGTTTAATGTTCAATCGAGTGTTTTCTAAGTTGTTAATCAGGTCGTACATTTCGGTTTCGCGGTTCACGTAATCGAGGGTAAGTCGCTGATTTTCAAGTTTTAAAATCAAATCGCCCTGTTTTACGGTTGCACCGCCGTCAATGTATTTTTGCACCACATAACCACCTTCAATGGCATCGAGTTGGTAGGTCTTGAGTGGTTGTACTACGCCGGTCACAACGATAAATTCGTCAAAAACGCCGCGTTGTACTTCCGAAATAGTCACTTTGTCTCGGTTTACATTCAGGGCGCTTTGCCGGTTTGCAAACGCGATACTGTACACTGTAAACGCTATAAATGCAATAATTCCCACGCCGATGCTAACGCGTTGAAGGGTCCATTTTTTCTTTTGAATTTGTCTGTCCATCGATTGCCGATTTAATAAAATTGCCTGGTTTTAAAAAGGTGAATCTGCGGCGGGTTCTTTGCGTTTTAATTTGTACGCTCAAAAGTCCGCAATCTTATAAAGTATATATGGAAGGTCGTGCCAAAATTTCTTACGCCTGAAAATCAATCGATTATGAAAATAAGCGCCCGCCCCCCTTGTCCAAATGCGTACAAGCGTGTCCGAAAATGAACACCGGATTGAAAAAAAATGCTTGATTTGCATATAGTTAGCAGCGGGCATTGTCTTTGCAGTACGTAATCAAGCCTCCGTTCAGAGGTGTCATCTCCGACCAAAGGAGGAGGTGACATCTCTGAACGAAGGTAACGTGGGAGCTTCCGTTCCGACACCTCTGAACGAAGGTAACGTGGTAACTTTCGTTCCGAGATGTCACCTTCTCGTGCCTCGAAGATGACACCTCGGAACGAAGCCAGTAGCCAACACCAACCAAAAACAAGAACCATGACACAAGCCAATATATTAATCGTAGACGACAACCCCGGGGTACTGAGCGCCGGAAAACTGTACCTGAAACGCCATTTCTCGGATGTTGACACTGCCCGCGACCCGGAGGAAATTCCCGCGCTGTTTAAGGACCGGCGTTATGATGTTATCCTGCTCGACATGAATTTCAACCGCACCAAAAACACCGGGCAGGAAGGTTTTCAATGGCTCGAACGCATCCTCGACCTTGATCCGACGGCCGTGGTGGTGCTTATTACGGCTTATGGCGACGTTGAACTGGCGGTGCGGGCCATCAAAAAAGGCGCGACCGATTTTGTGCTTAAGCCTTGGGACAATGAAAAACTGCTTGCAACGCTGAACTCCGCCCTGCGCCTGAAATCAAGCCAGGATGAAACCAATCAGTTGAAATCCAAGCAGTTAGGCCGAAACCTCGCGCAGGCGCGCGACCTGCCGGAAATGATTTTCCGCAGTAAAGCCATGCAGCACGTACTTGATACCATTCACCGCGTGGCCGAAACAGACGCCAATGTGCTGCTGCTGGGCGAAAACGGAACGGGTAAAGACTTAGTGGCGCAAGCGATTCACGCGCACTCAATGCGATCTTCGGAGAATTTTGTAAAAGTTGATTTGGGCGCCTTAACCGAATCGCTGTTTGAAAGCGAACTGTTCGGCCACGTAAAAGGCGCCTTTACCGATGCCCGCGACGACCGGCCCGGCCGGTTTGAAGCAGCCGACGGCGGGACCATTTTTTTGGATGAAATCGGCAACCTGCCCCTTGGTTTGCAGGCCAAACTGCTGACCGTGTTGCAAAATCGTACCTTGGTGCGGGTGGGATCCAATAAAGTGCGGCCCGTAAATGTGCGCGTCATTGCTGCCACCAATCAAAACCTGTACGAATCGGTGAAACAGCGCGCCTTCCGTCAGGATTTACTATACCGCATTAATACCATTGAAATTCAACTCCCGCCCCTGCGCGAGCGCACGGAAGACATTGACATATTAGCAACGCATTTTTTGAAGCAATTTGCCCAAAAATACAACCGCCCCGTGCGCACCTTGAGCGCGGCTTTGCTAAAGGAAATGCACCGCTACCCCTGGCCGGGCAATATCCGCGAACTGCAACACGCCGTGGAACGCGCCGTCATCATGGGGCAAAATGAAACCCTGCAACCCGAAGATTTCTTTTTTCGCGACATGGATGCGTCTGGTGGCCAGGCAGGCGAACTGGCGTCCATGAACCTTGATGAAATGGAGAAACAATTGATTATCAGGGCATTAAGTAAACATTACGGCAATATTACAGAGGCGGCCCAGGAGTTGGGATTGACCCGTGCGTCCTTGTACAGACGCCTTGAGAAATACAACCTATGAGCAACCGCCCAATGCCGCCCAGCCCCAAAAATCCCGAAGGGATTATATGTTTATAGCTAAGGTTTTCCGGGCGCCCCAATCCTGAAAGGATTGTATGTAAAACACTGAAAAACAAATTATTACACAACACATACAATCCTTTCAGGATTGGAAAATCGGTACCATGAACAGAGCTATAAACATACATTCCCTTCGGGAATCGGATCTGATGTTAGGTCGCATCATCCGAAGCATTCAGAGCATATTCACGAAATTATTTAATCGATCCCTAAAATGAACACCCGGTCCTTTACATTTTCCCTCGCCTGGCGTGTCGGCCTGTTGACCTTGCTGCCACTTGCCGCCGGCTGGCTGTTGTGGAAGGGCGGCCCGGCCATTCTCGCCGCTATTTTGGTAGGCGGCACGATCGTGGTCGGGTACAACCTGTTTCATTATGTAAATGACACGAACCGCCGCCTTGCCCGTTTTTTTGAAAGCGTGCGGTATTCCGATTTTGCCATTCGTTTTGCCTCCGGAAAAGAGCGCGGCGATTCCTTTGAGGTCGTAAACCGGCAATTCAATGAAGTGCTGGAAGCTTTTCGGCAAACACGCGCTGAAAAAGAGGCTAACTTGTTGTTTATGAACACCATCGTGCAACATTTGGGCACCGGCGTCCTGGCTTTTGATGCCCAAAATGGTGTGTTGTTGTCCAATAATGCGGCGTTTCAATTGCTGGGTTTGTACCGCTTACACCACCTGCACGACCTGCCGCCGCAACATGTAGCGCTGATTCAGTTTATTCAAAACCTGACATCAAAAGGGAAATTGTTGTACCAGCCGGAAGCCGGCCGCCAAATTTCGGTTCAAGGCGTTTCGCTCAATTTGCAAGGCCGCGCGGTGCGTTTGCTTACATTTCAGAACATCCACATCGAACTTCAGCGCAAGGAACTTGACGCCTGGCGCGACCTCTCACGCGTACTGCGCCATGAAATTATGAATTCCGTGACGCCTATCGTGTCGCTAATCGAAACCATGCAGGACATTGTGCGCCTCGACCTCAAGCCGGTCGCGCCGCCCGACGCTACTTCCGATTTGGAAGAAGCCCTTGGCGTGGTCGCCGCCCGCAGCCGAAATTTGATGGATTTTGTGGATGCGTATCGATCCTTTAGCGCTATTCCTGTACCCAAATTGGCTGATATTTCTGCCCAAAAACTGCTTGATAACGTTTCGGCGCTCGTGATGGCCGACCAAAAAAGCAATCCGGTTAAAATTGAGGTGTTCGTAGTTCCCGAAACCCTGCGCTTGCAAGCCGACGCGGGGCAATTGGAAATGGTACTGCTCAATTTGGTCAAAAACGCCCGCGAGGCATATTCGGCCATGACCAAAGATCGACCGGCTGAAAACCGGATTTTACTCCGCGCCGGCGCCGATACCAAGGGCCGGGCCTTCATTGAGGTGGAAGACAATGGTCCCGGCATTGACGCCAGCATGTTGGAAGAGATTTTTATCCCGTTTTTTACCACCAAAGTGACCGGAACCGGCGTTGGGCTGAGCATTTCCAAACAAATTATGCAAATGCACGGTGGCGATATTCGGGTGAGCACGGCGGTCGGACGGGGCGCGCGGTTTGTGCTGGAGTTTTAGGGGGGAGACGGGAGACGGTGGACGGTGGACGGGAGGCTTCGGGTTTGGTTTTGCGGTTGAGTTTGTGTTGGGCTTTGCGGTTGGGTTTGATTTTTGTTTTAGAGGGTTAAGATTATGTACTTATCTTTAACTACTTCATATTTAAATGTATAAATATAAAACTAAAACTCAAATTCAAATTCAAAACCAAAATCAAATTCAACCTTAAAAACAAACCCGAAGCCTCCCGTCTCCCGTCCACCGTCTCCCGTCCACCGTCTCCCGTCCACCGTCTCCCG
>JBAXTB010000006.1:0-56759 GCA_037130425.1 Bacteroidota bacterium | reverse complement strand
AAACAGCGCGCTCAACCCGAACAACAGTAAAAACAACATCACAATGTTGGGATGGAAAGCAAATTCGTCTTGTTGTGCTTCTTGTTGTGTTCCTTGCATGGAATGACTAATTTTATGCAGTTATCCTGAAATAAGGGCAATCGCGGCAACGGCTAAACCGATCCCTACCCAATTAATTTTCGAAAGCCGTTCCTGAAACAACGCAACCGCCCCAATGGTTGTGACTAAAATAATACTCACATTTACGGTCGGAAAAACAAAGGAACCTTCCAATCCGCTGCCAAGCGCCCGAAGCATAAACAACATGCTGCCGAAATTGGGAATTCCTAAAAGAATACCGCCTAAGATATTGCGCCAGGAAAAACGCATTTTCCCTTGCGCCAAACCAATGGTTGCAATTAAAAGTCCGATAACACCCGCAAAACCGAACACTGTTGTGATAAATGACGGATCGTTCGGATCAATAATGCCTTCTTTTTGTACCCGTACGAACAATACTTCGAGGATTCCGGATAAAACCCAGGTCAGGATCGGAATCCACAACAAACGCGCGCCGCGCGGGGCTTCTGTCGGGTTGATGCCGGAAACGGTTCTTGTCGGCAGGTTTACCAGAATAATGGAAGCGAGCGCCGCTAAAAATCCCAATATTTTTAAAACTCCGGATGTCTCATGGTAAGCCAAAATGGCAAAAGGCACTGTAATCAGGATCGACATCTTTTGCATAATCTGGCCTATCGTAACCCCGAAATACCGAACGGTCAGCGCCGCTAAATTAAAACCGCTGATAAAAACGATGCTCAAGGCAAATGCGTACGGAACCCAAGGCGCATCGATACCCTGTGTGGCAATCGGAAATTTTCCCATCAACAGCCAACCGCAGGTCACACAAGTAAAATAATTAACCACAATGGCTTGGAAACTATCGACGCCATAACGCGGAAACAGTTTAAACAAAAAACCAAGCATTACCGAACAGACAACCGACAGGGCTACATAAATCATGCTTTGTATATTTTAAGGGGCAAAAGTAAACGCATATAGGTCTTGTCTGGAAAAATTTACAATTGAATTGCAGCCCGATATTTGCAAAACCCTGTTCTGGCCTGTTTGAAAACCAATCGATCCAAAAATTTTCGGTATATATAGCCAAGGTAAAGTGGTCTGAAAATAGAAGTCTGATAATCCTTTGAAAATCAATTTAATCAATCCCGAAAATCTTCAAATCCATTTTAATCTTGGTATATTTACCTTTGAAGAAATTTTTTCAAAAGCGCATAATCCGCACCCATGCAAACATTCCACAGACTATTTTTTTTCCTGTTTTTGTTGATATTTGCCAGCGCCTGCCAGCGTTCTTTGTCTGAAAGAAAAGACACGCTTACTGAAAAATGCGGCCCCTACGATCTTTTTGCATTCCAGCGCTCCTATCCCGATCCCAATTTCGACTGGAAAGGCTGGCGGAATGCTATGGAAACGCTGCGACTCAAAGAGAAAAGGGGCGTGCAGGAACGCGGCAGCACCGGCTGCGACAACAATGCCACCAACTGGGCGCTCCAAGGCCCGGCCAATGTAGCCGGCAGGGTAAATGCGTTGGCTGTTCACCCCAACGATGAACTCACCGTGCTGGCGGGCTTCGCAGGCGGCGGTATTTTTAAAACCATCGACGGTGGCGTAAACTGGTATCCGGTTTTCGACGATCAGCCAGAATTAGCCATCGGCGACATCACATACGACCCTGTAAATCCGAATATTGTATATGCGGGAACGGGCGATGTGAATATTCCATCCATTGTGTTTAATGGCAATGGCGTGTTTAAAAGCATCGATGGCGGCGAGCACTGGCAGTATTCCGGCCTGTCGGAAGCGGGCATTATTTCCAAAATCCAGGTAGATCCGCTGAACCCGCAGATCCTGTACGCAGGCGCGATGGGCAACCCGTATATTCGTGATAATCAACGCGGTATCTACAAAAGCACGGATGGCGGCCAGCATTGGCAACAGGTTTTGCTCGTGAGCAACCAGGCGGGCGCCAGCGATTTGCTTATCAATCCAAGCAATCCGCAAATATTATACGCTTCGTTTTGGGATCGTATCCGCAGCAACACCGAATCGGTGATTTACGGCCCCAACGCCCGCATTTACAAAACCACGGACGGTGGAGCCAATTGGACCCAACTCGGCGGCGGTTTACCAACCGGCATTATGGGACGCACCGGACTGGTAATGTCGCTCCAAAATCCTGATAAAATCTACGCCGTGTACGTCGATACGCTTTCAAAACCGGGCGGTATCTACAAAACCACCAACGGCGGCGCCTCCTGGACAGCTGTTAATATCTCCTCCTTGTCAAATGCCTATTCCGATTTCGGCTGGTATTTTGGGAAACTCCGCATCAGTCCGACCAACGACGAAGAAATTTACCTGCCTGGCGTACTGCTCTGGAAACGCGTGCCGGTAAGTGGGATATGGCAAAATGCAGCCGGCGGACATTCCGATAGCCACGATTTTGTGTTGTTGCCTTCCGGAAGGCGTTATTGGGCCAACGATGGTGGTGTGTACCGAAGCGCGCCGGGTGTGTCTAATTTTACAAAATGTGTGAATCTGCCGACTACCCAACTTTACCACACCGATTTTAACCCGAATAAACCGAACACATATTATATAGGTGCGCAAGACAACGGCATCCAACAAGGCTCCGGCGCAGCCATCAACAACTGGTCGGCGCTGTTTTTTGCCGACGGTTTCAATTGCGTGTTTACGCCCGGCGATTCAAGCACCTTTTGGGTAGAAACCCAGAACGGAGCCGTACACAAAACTACCGACGGCGGCGCAAACTGGATTCAAGGCAATGAAACCTTTGACACCGGCGACCGCACCAACTGGGATGCGCCTTTTTTTATGAGCGCCCACAATCCGCCCAAGCGTTTTGCTGGCACTAACCGGGTATATTCCACTACAAACGATTTTTGGGATCTTATTTCCGGCGAACTGACCGATGGGAATATTTACGGCGCCCGCTTTCACAATATTTCCGCCTTGAATGAATCGCCGGTGCTGGCTGAAAAACTGCTGGCAGGCACTTCCGATGGCAATGTTTGGCGCCGCGAACCAGCTGGCGCCTGGGTTAAGATAAACAACGGATTACCAGACCGTTATGTGACTTCCGTGCATGGTTCCACGGTTTTGGCGGATCGAATTTTTGTGACCCAATCCGGTTTTCGTGATAATGAGGTGATCCCGCACGTGCATCGTTCGGATAATAATGGTCAAAGTTGGACAGATATTTCCGGCGATTTACCGCAACTGCCTGTAAATGATTTGTTTATCATGCCTGGCCAGTCGGATAATGTGTTGTTTGTAGGCAACGATGCGGGTGTTTATTTCACTTTAAACGGCGGTCAGCACTGGGCGCGTTTGGGCGCAAACATGCCCTACATCGCGGTCTTTGACCTGGAACACAATCCCGTGCGCAAGGAACTTCTGGCGGCTACTTTTGCCCGCGGACTTTGGACTTTTCCGCTTGATTCGGTGTTTAAGCAGCAAGGGCCTGCCGTGACTTTGAGCGGTTCCATTCAAACCGAAACTGGCGCGGGGGTAAGTGATGTGCAGCTGCGGGAACAACCTTTGGCCAAAACCACAAGCGACGGCCTGTTTTCCATCCCTGCGGTGCCGGGTTGCCAGCAATTTACCCTCCAACCCAAGCGCAACGACAACCCGCTCAACGGCCTGAGCACCTACGACCTCGTACTAATGTCCAAACATATCCTTGGCATCGAAGCGCTCGGCTCGCCCTACAAACTCATTGCCGCCGATGCCAACCGCTCCGGTTCGCTCACCACCTTTGATATTGTGGTGTTGCGTAAACTCATCCTTGGCATTGACACAGCCTTCAGCAACAACACGTCCTGGCGATTCGTACCCGCCGATTTTGTGTTTCCCAACCCGCTCAATCCGTTCCAAACGGCTTTCCCGGATACCATCGCCGTTGATTTGAAAACGACTTCCGTGGGCGACCTTAACATGATCGGTATTAAAATAGGCGATGTAAACAACACGGTGATCCCGTTTTCCAACACCGACGGCGACGAACGTTTCATCGACTCCTGGCCGCTTGCTTTTACCGACCGAAACGTGAAACCCGGCGAAGCGATTGATCTGACTTTTTCAGGCGCAGCAGCCCAATTGGCGGCCCTGCAGATGAGCCTGCAATTTGATCCCGGCGCACTGGAGTTTTTGTCGGTAAAACCCTTGTTGCAAAGCATTTCTTTAGATCATTTTGCGACGAATCGCGCGCAAAACGGGCTACTCAGTTTTGCCTGCGAACAAATGAATACGCCACAAACGGGCGTTTCACCCTTGTTCCAACTGCGGTTCCACGCGCATAAGAGCGGGCGCCTGAGCGACTTGATCCAATTGGCTCAAAACCCGACTAAATCCATCGCATATCGCGCAGACGGCGGCGCCTTAAAACCCGTGCTGGCTTCGGGTACGAACCAGGATGCCGGAACTCTGTTGTACCCGAATCCCTCGCGGATCAGTGAAGCGGTGAGCATTCGTTTGGAATTGCCAGCCGGTAAAGAAGTGGTGTTGGAACTGTTTGACGGACAAGGGCTTAGGTGTTACGCAGAGCAGTTGCGCGTTTCAGACCAAGGCACAGTTGTGGTACCTGGTCGGGCGTTTGATAGGCCGGGTGTTTATTTTTGTAGTGTGAGATGTTTGGATAAAATGGTATTCGGAGGAAAAATAGTGAAGTGGTGATTTTTCACACAGATTGTTTTCACCGGCAAATAGTTTCCGGTTTGAAAAAAGGAAAAATTACCCTAATTTTGTAAAAAAATAGGTTAAACAAAGTATGTCTGAAATAAAAATCAACGTAGATGATAAATATCTACAAGCTTTTTTAGCGTTTCTGGAGACGCTGAATTATGTGCAAGTTGAAAAGGTTTCCAAGCAAAAAAGCGATGGCGTACCGCTTAATGCAACTGAAACATTTCTTGCCGGTTTGCCGGAAGGCAGTCCCTTACGATTAGCCGTAAAACCGACGCGAAAAGGTAACATTACAGCCGAAGACCTCATTCGCGAAAGTGGTTATGTGCGTACAGATTGGAATAAAATAATAGAGATCGGCCTTGCGATGGATATTCCCCAAACCACAGAAGAACTTTTATCGCAGTTGAGCGCATGAACACATTTTTGCTTGATACAAATATCATCTTATTGAGTATCCGCATTCAGAAATTATAATTCAGCGGTATGCTGAAATAGATGCATTTAGCCAGAATAAATTAAAAGTAAAACCGTTGGGTAATACTTCTAGGAATATGGGCAAGAATGACCTTTGGATTGCGGCAAGCGCATCAGCATTGGGCCTAACTGTACTTACTACGGATCGCGATTTTGATCATTTATCACCTGACTATTTGACTATTATTCACGTATAAATTTACCAGCCGGCAAAGAAGTGTCGCTGGAATTATTTGACGGACAAGAGCTTAGGTGTTATACGGAGCAGTTGCGCGTTTCAGAGCAAAGTACGTTTGTAGTACCCGGTCGGGCGTTTGATAAGCCGGGCGTTTATTTTTGTAGCGTGAAATATTTGGATAAAATGGTATTCGGAGGAAAAATAGTGAAGTGGTGATTTTTATAACCGCCTGATCCAAATCACCGCACCGCCATCCGCCGTCAATGGCAACACAACCGTATTCTCGTTTGTCACAATTATATCTTCTTTAACCAGGTGATTTGGGTGCTGATCTGCATCTTTCGCATCCCGGTAAATGGAGGCAGTATATTTCGATGCTTTGTTTAAAAAATCGAGGTGTAATTCCAAGGTACGGGCCGTACTGTTATTAAGCGCACCTATAAACCAAGCGCCGTCTTTTTTCCGGGCGATTGTAACATATTCATTCACCGAAGCATTAAGTACTTTCGTTTCATCCCATACGGTGGGCACCTTTTGCAGAAAATCAAAACCAGCTTGCCCCTCGTAAGAGGCTGGCGTATCCGCTACCATGTGGAGGTAACTTTCCAATACCACATACATGGCCAGCATGTGACATCGGGTACTGGTCACCAACGGGCGGGTATATTGTACCTTAAACTCAGCCCGTGATACCGCGCGAAATCCGCCTAAATGATAATCCGTAGGCCCGGCTAATAAACGGCTAAAAGGCATCGTAATATCGTGATCGGCATTGATGATGGTATCCCACTTGTACACTTCGTAATTGAGCGTGCCTTCGCGCGTAAACTCATTAGGGTAAGTACGATGCAGTCCCGATGGTTTGCAGGCGCCGTGAAATTGAACAAACAAATGATGACGGG
Source organism: Bacteroidota bacterium (assembly GCA_037130425.1). Classification (GTDB taxonomy): domain Bacteria; phylum Bacteroidota; class Bacteroidia; order Chitinophagales; family Saprospiraceae; genus M3007. The sequence goes on along the minus strand of JBAXTB010000006.1, from coordinate 50,435 downwards.
CTGCTTTGGCTAAGATTTCTTCCTGTATGTTGATCATTTCCTGGTCATCGCGATCCATAAAATCAACCATGATGCCCGAAACACCCCAGGTTTCGAACTTAGCCAAAGCATCATCGAGCTTCGCATACAACGCTTTCCAGTTAACCCATAGAAGAATACCAACTCCTTTGCTTTTAGCGTAATTACAAATATACGCTATATCTAAAGGCTTGATCGGTCGGGTTACATCCGCATTCAGGCCCGGCGTACCAAAATCAAAACCATCGTCCACATACCAGGGCTGTTCAGCATAGCCGTAAATGGCATGATACTGCAAGTGATTAGCTGCGGCAAAGTCGATGTAATATTTATTGGTCAAAAAATTATTGCCCGGAGCAAATGTAGTGTCAGGTACCATATTGCCGTTCCACCAGGTAAAGGTGGTTTTTCCCGGCTTGATCCAGGAACAGTCGGTTATTCGGCAAGGTTCGTTGAGGTTGGTCAGGATATTAGATTCGATCAGAGCCCCAACCCGGTCGCTTATCATCAGAACCCGCCAGGGGGAATGGTGCGGTGTGGGCGCAAATACCTTTATTTGCTCTTGTCCTATTTTGGGCGACAATTTGCTGTGCAGCATTCCTCCTTCCTTCCACAAATACATGCCGGCATAATCACGCACTTCCGCTTCTGTGACGGCCATAAAAATATGATTCGGGTATTCAAACAAAAGCGGCATATCCATCAGTTGTTTTTCAGCCAATTGCTGATAATCAATATGCGTATGCCGGCCTTCATGGGAACTTTGATAAGAGGGTAAATAAAGCGTCAATACCTTCGGGTTGCCGACAATATTAAAAGTCGTGCACTCCTCGTACAAAGTGTAGGACTTCTCCTCCTTTTGTCGGGGAATTTCATAGCGAAAGGCTACGCCGTCGTTAAAAACCCGTATAGAAAGGTTTATTTTACGAAAAGGAGCAACCTTTTCTTCCAGCGGTATCACGGTTTCATTGCATCGGCTTGTTACGGTTTTGGTTTTTCCTACAACCAATTGGTATGTTTCGTCTAATGTTTGAGCGCCGGCTTTCCCGAACTTTATGTGATCGCGGAATAATCCGTCTGCAAATTCCAGGCTTAAAGGGGAATGTTCGATTAATGCTTGGCCTTGAAAATGAACGGAATATTCCGGTGATTGTCGCACCAAACTTAGTTCAAATTGGATCCTTTGATCCGGGGAGTTTACGCGAATACTGTTCTGGGCCAGGGAAATATGGGCAGAACAAATAAATGTTATAAAAAGTAGTAAAGCGCGAAATCTCATGATCAATATTTTTGTATGAAATCATTACCCTCACTACTCCTCCCCAAACAACACATCCATCGTCAGCGCCTTGTCAATCAATCCGATACTATGCTCGTTCGGTTTCAAGCCGTTTCAAATAAATTGAACGGGAATAAATGGATGCGTTTGGTTAACCTATTGTGTAAACCGCCTTTGTGTTCAACAACTTTTTGAATCATCCACGACGCAGATGATCCGCAGATTACAACAACAATATTTTTTTGGGAGGCCCAACTGTTCCAAAAAAAACTAAGTCCCTTCAAAAAATCAGAACGACGGGTGGCCAACCAGGGCAATTCATCAAAAAATACGACTAATTTTTCCTGTCCAAGTTTGGGTTCCAAACAGGTAATCAGTTGTTGAAAGGCATCCAGCCAACTTGCCGGTTTCTCTGTCGGCGTTGCTGCCCCAAATGTATTTTGGAGCTGATACTTAAAGTTTTTGAGTTGTTCCTTTAATGTGGCATCCTGAATCCCGGAGATTTCAAATGCCATCTGGGCGGCATAAACGGTTCGGATTAAAAACGTTTTTCCTACGCGCCTGCGCCCGATTACTGCCACCATTTCCGGACTGCGCGAATGAAGTGCCTTGAGCAACACTTCTTGCTCTTTTAAGCGCCCAATCAGTATATTTTCCATACTTATGCGTTATATTTGGCGGAATGTGGGTAAATATACCCACATTCCGCCAAATATAACGCATGCCATATCTTTTTTAGTTGAAAAAACCTTTGAAATCTTTCCAAAACCCTCAACCCAAATCCCGTCTCCCGTCCACCGTCTCCCGTCCACCGTCCACCGTCTCCCGTCACTACGTCAACGGATGCTTCAACCGATACCGTTTGTACACCTTATTACCCAAAGGCGAGACTGTTCCATTAATACCGTCTGTAATCATTTTCACCAAAAAACTCACCGCAGATTTATTTCGCCTTCTGGAAAATCCAATCGGAACGCTGCGTTTAGAATTTTTGTCTCGAACAATCAGGCTATTGCCGAAAAAGTTGAGCAAGCTGTTTTTAAATTTCGGGCGCCTTCCCTGGGTTTCGGGCTTCATAACCACTTTTAAGTCGTGGTAATAAAACATCGTATTACCAATGGTCGTATAGTCATTGGCTACTGCCGTTAAACAAAAAGAGTCGAGTACGCCTGATTTGATGTAAAACGGCGAGAGATGCGGGAAAAAGGAGTTGAATCCATTCATTGCGCCAGGTCCGGCCCGCAGTTGCAGTGAAAGACCGCCGAGGCTGTCTGTTAATGACTCATGCATCACAAAATCAAGGGGATAGGTATCTAAAAATCTTGCATGAAGATCAAATTTCAGGCTATCTTCAGAATCGGCGCTTATCGTCCTGACGTTATTAAGCAGGCCATTGATCGCGGTAAAATAAACAGTTCCCGTGTCTTTTGTAAACCGATTGAGTTCGGTAGAATGGATGCTTGCATTGTGCAGGTACACGCTGTCAATCCGGAAAGGCAGCGCTATTTTCCTGAAAAATGAGGCAGGCATGGGCTTTACAATATTGAGCCTTGGCTTTTTTATCTTGTCTGAATAAATTTGTAGCAAGATATTGTCCGCTTCCAAAGCCGTAACGCTCCAAGTTTTATTTGTAAGGCTTAAACCTCGTATGGCTGTTTGGCCGGCGGAAACCCGGATAAAATCTTTTTTAAATTCCACCGCGTTTAAAAAATCGATCCTGCTATATCCCGGATCAAAAGAAAAAGTATCAAAACGTACTGTTTGATCGTATTGCTTATATGCTAAGTTATTGATTGTCAAATTAGTAAATTCTTTCTGCCAGTGCAATTGACTTAACCTGATTGTTGCGTCAGACTGATTCATCAGCCAGGGTAGGGGAGCGCCCATGTCGGCTGTTTGAAGTTTGTTTCCAAGTTCGAATTGCAGGTTTTTTAGTACAAAAGATTGAGGTGTTTTTGTCTGTTTAGTAATAAAAGATAAACTGTCAGATTCAAATTTTCCATGTTGAATTTCCCACTGTCGGGTATTGATCGCGTATGAAAAATAGTCGGCGCTAATAATTGTTTTGCCAGGCGCCTCAAATTCCAAACTATCGTTTTTATGGAAGGAAAAATCATTTATATTGGTTTGTAACAACTTGAAATACAATAGACTATCATTTGAGGATACTATATTTTCAGCCTTTAGGGTGCATTGGTCGCATATTGTAAAGATTCGATTTTGTTGTAAGTTTATATTTGCATCTTTCATTAAAAAATGCTTAAACTCAATTGGCGGTAAAAACAAGGGCTGTTTGTTCTGTTGCGGGGCCGACGTCGTATGCAGGTAAAATTTTGGCTGTTCTAATTTGACCTGATCTAATATAATCGCCTCTTTCTGAGCAATTTGGGTAATGTCTGGAATAAAGCGCAGCATTGGAATATTGATATTCAAACTGTCGCCATTGTTCCGTCGGATATAAACCAGGTTTTGAACGGCGGAAAGTTCTTTATCCCGAATTAAAAAATCGCCGCCCCATAGGTTGCCATTGGGCAAATGAAGCCGTAAATGATTGCCAGCCACCCACAAACTATCTAATCGGACAGGTTTGCCGAATTCTTTATGAAGATGATCGGCAGAAATGACCTTTAGATAAACCGATGCGCGAAATTTTTCATTGTCTATATAAAGCGCGGTATTGTTTCCGGTTATATTGTTGATTGAAATTTCAGAAGATTTAACTTTACCTGTTTTAGGTTTTTCCGCACCCGTTACGACTAAGCCGTTAATATGGATTACGCCTGATTTCCAATAAATGGTGTTTAAGTCTAAAATATTAGAATCAATCAAAAAATCCTGAATTTCCACGCCTTTTAAGGACATGGAAATATTGCTGTTTTCGGAATCAAAATGCAGGTTTTGAATGGCCAGCTTTTGCTTTTTAATATCCAATACAGATTTGCTTATACTCAAAAAATTGGAGGTATTATTAACAGTAGCCGTGTCAAAGGACAAATTTTGGAAACTCCGAACCAGATCTTCCGGCGTTTTGGCTTTTCCCAGATCTTTAATGTAGATATTGAGGTTCAGTTTTTGAATATGCGCATTCAAATTGTCGGATTGTTTATAATTAAATGCGCCATTTATGATTTGAAGCCGATCAAGCGCAATAATCTTATCAAACAGGGAAATAATTTCATAAACTGATTTTTTCTTTTTTCTTTTTTCTTCCGTTTGATCTTTTATAGCCAGGTTTTTTTCAAGGTTTAAAACCGGGTCGTACATCATTGCTTCATTTGCAATCAGGTGATTATCAAGGATAAAAGAGAGCCAGTCAAAATCGGTAATTTCAAAACGCGGTACTACATAATTCCGGAACAAGGTTGCGCGGGTTTTATTTGCCGTAGCAACTTGCAAATTGTACAATATAATTTTATTGTTGATAAGTTGTAAACTGTCAAAATCAAACCGATAGGTGCTGTCTGACGAGAACCCTACATAGTGCCGAATCGTGTATTTGAACCCGCTGATTCCAATTTCCTGGTTGGGCTGATCGTGTAAGTGAAAGTTTGATATTGAAATATCATCGTTTTTTGTAGAAAAAGCAGTCGTTTTGCCTGCTTTGTGCAATCGTATCGTCAAGCCGCACTGTTGCATCACAATATGTCGGATATTGACGCCAATGGGCAGGCGATCAATAAAACTGTCAATTTTGATTCTTTTGGCGGCAGCACTTTTGTTTTTGCCAGTTCGAAAAAAATCTAAATCGACCTTTGGACTTTCTAAGAAAAACGAATCAACTTTGAGTAAGTCATTCAAATACAGCGCGTTGAAGTCGAGGCCGAGTACACTCAACCTCTTTGCAGAAAAGTCTAAGCTGTTTTTTTGCGTCTCCGTTGGCAAAATGTTCAGTTTCGGATCCGTGATCCGCACCATTTTATCCTTGGTATCAATTAGGAATTCTTTAAATGCAATGGAACTTTGATTGTCAGGCAGCATAATGTTTTGCCCGTCTACCTTTAATTTAATACTTTCCGAAAAGTGAAACCTTGATTTATCGTTCAGGTTTTCAGCGTTTATAGAAAGTTTATTTACAGTAAAATAAATATGATTTATTTTTAAAGGATTTTTTTTCGTATTTCCCGCTTCTTTTACAATTAAAGTCCCTTCCCGGATCTCAAATAGATCCAAATTCAGTACTTCCAGCGAATTATTGATTGTTTTGTATAATTTACCTAATTCCTGTACCAATAATATTTTTTTGCCGGCACTGTGTTTTTTGCGATTAGCCGTTCTTGTAATTTCAATTTCAGGATTATTGAATATAACAGAATCAATTAACAACTGGCTATGAAAGATCAAATCCCATTTAGACTTTATCCGCAAATGAAACTGATGCGCCGAAACTTTGTAAAAGGTCTCCTGCGCCGTTGAATCCGTATTAAAAATAGCAATATCCTCAATGTTGATCACATTGGAAAAGTAATTGATAGAAAACTTCTTTACCGAACAACTGAGTTTGCCGTTGGAACCCCATTTTATGGTGTTTTCTAAGGCTTTTTCTGAATTATTTACAAACCACAAATGCCCTAAAAGCAGCGCAATCACCAAACCGGCAAGGATAAACCAGACTCCCTCAAATACGAGCGCTATTAAGCGTTTTATGATTGTCATGTTATTTGTTACTTCTCCAAAATTTCAAACTCAACCCGTCTGTTTTTGGCGCGATCTTCCTCTGTGTCATTCGGCCCAATCGGCACGGTTTCGCCGTAACCCTCATATTGAACACGCTCAGTTTTAACGCCATTTTTCAGCAAATAATCCCGAACGGCTTTTGCTCGGTTTTGTGATAGTTTCAGGTTGTAAGCAGCGTCTCCTTCTGTGCTGGTATGCCCTTTGATCTTGATTTTCAGCTTTGGTTGCGCATTCATTTGTTCCAATAATTCATTGAGTGATTTGTTGGATTCATCTAATAAGGTGGCCTTATTGTAATCAAAATAAATGTTTTTCAAAATAATACTGGAATTCACGGATTTGGCTGTCACGGTATTTCGCACCCATTTTACCTCTTCTTTTTTAGGGTCTACGTCTTTACTATAAGCAGGATTTTCGGCTTCTACCACTACGATGTCGTCAATAAATGCGAAATGGTGGTTAAATGAAGCGGTTTGCACCTGGGTAAGGCTGTCGGGGAAAAAATTGCCGATCACGAAATACTGAAAAGGCTTAAAGGCGATAAATGAATCGCGCACAAAAGTCCAGGTGCGGTCTTTGTCGTAATTGGTTATTTTTTTCTGGTAAGAGGCAGGGTCAAAAGGCAATATTTCGGTCGTGCTGTCCAATTTTGCGCGTTCGGGTAAAAAGGCAATACCGATGTTGTTGGCGCCCTGGCAATGGTAATGCACCCAGAATCCGAAATAGTATTTCTGGCCTACGGTGAGTGGTTCTCTCAATTCTCCCTGAATATAACTCCGTTTGCCGTATTTTGGATTTCCGTATAAAACGTTTATCCCCGCCACATTTTTTCCGGTGCGCGCAGCAAAATTCCAATCTGCGCCATAAGGATCGAACACAAAATATTTATCTCCTTTTTTTACGCTGGTATATACTTGCGCGTTGCTTTTATTAGGCGTTTCCCAGCCTGCCGCACGTTCAATCGGGTTTTGAACCAACCAATTAACAGTAGTGTCCTTGCGAATTTCAAAACTGGGGTTTAGTACCAAATTTTTTGGTTTGGGCTTTGCTTTGGCAGTCGATTGTGCAGGAGCCGGTGTTGTTTTTTGGGCGTGAAGGGCCGGCAAAACGCAGCAAAAAATGGTCAACAGGAGCAATTGTTTCATACAAATGGATGGGCAGAAGGTCAAAAACAAATATAATTAACGTACAAAATGCCGTTTCATTGCAAAATGGAGGTTTTGTATTTACCCGGCATATAGCAAAGGTGCATCAAAACATGATTTCGATGCAGCTTTTAACAATAAGAAATTAATAAGCGCCGGTCTTTTTCTAACTTGGCACCCAAAATTTTGAAGCATGAAGATATTTACCATGATCTGTACCGGTTTTTTACTTGTGACCGGAATTTTTATGACCCGACAATACCACAAGCAACATTCGGCCGATAAGCCCGGCTTGACTATTCCATCGGGCGAAAATGAAGAAAATCCTGAACTTCGGGCGGCCTGGGAACGCCGCATGTTAGCAGATCCTGTTACCGGTGAAATTCCGGAAGGCATTCAATTCCGGGAGCAATGGTTCGCCGCCGGTTTGCCTAAAGCAGTGGCTGAACGCGGTTTGGGCGCCTGGGCAAGTCGCGGCCCTTGGAATGTAGGTGGTCGCACACGCGCGCTCGCAGTCGATGTGACCAACGAAAACCGAATTCTTGCCGGTGGCGTTTCGGGCGGTTTGTGGCTGAGCGAAGACGGCGGCCAAACCTGGGCGCGCAAAACACCGCTCAATGCGCATCCCGGCTGTGTCAGCATCGCGCAGGATACGCGACCCGGTAAAACCAATACCTGGTACTATCTTTCAGGCGAAGTAACCGGCACTTCCGCCAGCGGTGGCCACGCATTTTACCTCGGCGACGGTATGTTTAAAAGCACCGATGGCGGCAATACCTGGGCGCCGCTGAGTTCAACGGCAGGCGGCAGTCCAAACAGTTTCAGCACGCTCTATCAATCCGGCTGGCGGGTGGTGACGGCCCCCAAAGATTCACTCAATGTGGTGTATATGGCCACGATCGCCACGATTTACCGCAGCACCAACGGCGGCACTTCCTGGACGGCCGTGCGCGGGGGGAATACCTCCGCCAATTATTCCTACTATACCGATGTGGCTACCACCAGCCAAGGCGTTTTGTACGGGACAATGAGCAACGAAGGCCCACAAGGTGGTATTTGGCGCAGTATAAACGGCACGACTTGGGTGAAAATTAACCCCGATACTTCGGCTGGTTTTCCAAAGAATTTTGATCGTTTTGTCATAGGTGTAAATCCGAACAATGAAAATGAGGTTTATTTCCTTGGGTCTACACCCGGATACGGCCATTATAACCACTATATCACAAGCGACGATTGGAGCAGTTTGTGGAAATACACCTATATAAGTGGCAACGGCGCAGGGGCAAATGGCGTTTGGGAAAACTTGTCGGCCAACCTTCCTTCCAACGGTACGGAATTCGACCGCTTTGCCTGCCAGGGCGGCTATGACCTGGTGGTGAAAGTGCAGCCCGGCACAAACAACGTATTTGTAGGCGGCACCAATATTTATCGCTCTACAGATGGTTTTAAAACGCCTAATAATACTACGCATATCGGTGGCTACAAGCCTGGTACATATTTGCCGTTCTTTGAATTGTACACAAATCACCACCCCGATCAGCACGACATTCTGTTCCTGCCGTCCAATCCCAATGTGATGTTGAACGCCAGCGACGGCGGGCTGCACCGCACAGAAAACTGTAACGCTCCGGTGGTAAGCTGGACCAAACTGAATCGCGGTTATCAAACGGCGCAATTTTACACCGCCATTTTTGATAAATCCGCAGCGGGCGACCAAACCCTGATCGGTGGTTTGCAGGACAACGGGAACTTTATGACTACCAGTGGCGATCCGAATGCCATTTGGAAACAAACGGTGAATGGCGACGGCTCATTCGGCGCGGTTCCGGATGGTAAACCTTATTATATTTTGTCTATCCAACAAGGTCGCATTGCGAAATGTGCCATTGATAATCAAGGCAATGTAACCGCTTTCAGGCGTATTGACCCAATTGGCCCGGGAAAAAGCGACTACGGTTTTATCAATCCACTTGTACTTGACCCAAGCGATCAAAAAATCATGTACCTGCCAGCCGGCCGGGCTTTATACCGTCAAAATGACCTCAGTGCCATTCAAATGACCGGCGCCTGGGATTCTATATCGCAAGGTTGGGATAAATTCCCGGATTTACTTGTGAATGCCCAAGTGGGTAACCGGGATGAGTTTACGGCGATTGCTGTTTCAAAGGCAAACCCGGCGCATCGGGTGTATCTCGGTTCATCTAAAAACAAACTGTACCGCATCGACAATGCCAATGTCGGGACGCCCGGATTTACGGAACTTACCAGCCCCTTGACAGATACAGCAGCGTTTGTTTCCTGTATTGCAATTGATCCGGACAATGCTAACGACGTGACCGTTGTATTTTCGAACTACAACATTTACAGCATGTTCCGCAGCCTTGACGGCGGCCAGACCTGGATTAAAGTAGCCGGAAAATTAGAATCAGCGGTTACCGGCGGTGGAAGCGGCCCATCCTTGCGCTGGTTAAGCATCTTGCCTTTGCCGGACGGGAAACGCAAGTATTTCTGCGGCACCAGCGTGGGGCTTTATTCGGCAGATACCTTGATTTTGCACCAATCTGTAACCATTGGGACCAACTGGGTGCTTGAATCCCCGGATTTGATTGGTACAACGGTGGTGCCTTATGTAGATGTACGCCCGATTGACGGTTTTGTCGTGGCGGCCACGCACGGCATTGGCATGTTTGCGGCGAATTTTTTACCGGCCGTTGGCAGCAAAGAGCCGACCAATGAGGTTCAAATAAAAGTGTACCCTAATCCGGTGCAGGATCAGGCGCGGTTTACCTGGTCAGAGCCTGGCGCGGTAACGCTTCGTTTGATAGATCAACAGGGCAAGCAAGTCCGCCAGGCCGCCTGGACCGGCACGACCAATACATTGGATGTTGCGGATTTGCCAAAAGGAGTGTATTTCTATGAGTTGCGGGGTAAAAACTGGCGCAAATCAGGCAAAATGCTGAAGGAATAACGAATATCGAACAAGGGAATATCGAACAGACGAATATCGAATATCGAATAACGAACGGGGGCGTTGCGCTTGGTATCCGAAGATGCCCGGCCCAGCGCCCCCGTTCGATATTCGTCTGTTCGTTATTCATTATTCGATATTCTTGACCAATTTCCCCGAAGCAACCCGTTCTCCCTTTACCCGTACTTCCCAAAAATACATACCCGCTGCCAAATCCCCGGTATCAATTTCCCGAATGCCCGGTACAAGTGCGGTTTCCCTTTTTAGCCGCCCCGAAAGATCAAACAATCGAAACAGCCCGACGCGCAACGCGCCACTTTCTGCCACCCCCAAGCGCGTGTTGAAAGGATTTGGGAAAACAGATATACTTGCCTGTATATCAGGATCTTCTGCGGCGGTTACACCCAGAAAAAGTTTGCGGCAAAAGGTATTGGTAGCGTTTGCATTGCTCACCGTGAGGCATACTTCATAAGCGCCTGCTTGCGCGTACGTATGCGCGGGATGCCGCTCCGCGCTGAGCGGGGTACCATCGCCAAAATCCCAGGACCAGCTTGTGGGTTCGTAATAGGACAAATCGTGAAACAACACACTTAAAGAATCCAGCGTATCCCGCTGATAGCGAAACCAGGCAACGGGGCGGTTGTCAATGCCGAGGGTGTCGCAGGAAGAGCCGTCGAGGGGGCCGAGGCGGTAGTTGGGGGAGATGGGTATGGAAAAAGAATTGTACGTTGGTAAATGGATTCCATGCTGTTCATATTGGCACAGCACTCCTGGCTCATCTGGTTGATGGATAACGTGTAATACGTCCACACCGGTTGGCGAAGCAGCGTAAATTTTTCCATCAGGGGCTAATTGCATAAGGTAAAATGCAGCTGGGAAAGGAGATTGGTAACCATCCCAGTCCGCAACTTTTACCTTACTTGCCAGTACATCCGGCGCATCCAGATCGTATTGATATACTTCAAACTCAAAATTGTGATACAAATACCTAGAATTGGGCGATACAGCCACTCCGCCCAATCCTTCATTTTGATGTAATTGCCGGTGATTGGATAACAAACCGGTACATCGATCAAAATTATAAATATCAAGATACGAGCCGTCAGTCTGCGAAATATCATTAAAAGAACAAAAATGTGTTCCATCTGGAGAAAACAATGATTGGCCTACACCATCATAAATGGGGATGCCAATAACTTGCGTACCAATTATCTTGGCGCCAAGAGGAGAAACAAGAACCCGGTAAAATATATTTGTGTTAATTTTATTCACAATCATCCACCAATCTCGGCCATTTGCATGCTTAACCATTGCGAGATGCCCCAGTCGAAGCGAATCCTTCAAGACGGTTTCATTTATGTTCATTAATTCTCCAGAATTATTGTTTTCAAAATTAATCGTTGAAGTATATATTCCTGTAGCATAAAACGTTAATTCATTACTATATGAGTAATTTAGATACAAAATTAAATAAGACTTTTCATGCCCAGGATATGGAATTGAAACTACACATTGTGGAAAAATAAATCCAGATTCTTCATAATTATCATTCATAAAAAAGTTACTATTGTTTATGATTTCTGAATTTGAATTACAAACTTTAACCCCATTGGTGCAAAAAATAAAATTGCCTATTGAATCCGAAATAGAGCTATTGGAGCCTTGTAAGTTTAAAGGAAATTTATTATTTTGCTTTACAATTGGAATGCCATCGTAAAAAGCAATGGTACTAATTCCATATTCATCAGTAGTATCAAGATTATTATCATATCCGAAAAACCAAGTATTGTCAAATAATTGGCAATAACATGGAATTGTAAAAAATATAAAAATCAAGACGATAAAAAACAGTTTAAACATTTTTAAATGGTTAAAGCCGGTCATTACATACCACTGTAATGACCGGCATTTAGAAAAAAGGACTTAGTGGATGACGACGATTTTAATTCCGCCGTGCTTTGGTCTTATGACCAAGCACACCCACGCTCGATACTAAGCCGAACGCTATGAGCCTTCTGATCGGAATGAATACGTCCTCCATATCTATAGATACGCAAGATTTCCAGAAGCGAATAAAATGTATTGGATTAAAATGAAGCAAAAGTGTTTGAGTTTGTTGGGTTTTGCAAGTAAATTACGCTGCCTTGGTCAAAGATATACATAGGTTTTCTGGTTTAATACCGCACGTAGTTGCGCTTGGTCATACCTGTCCAGCATCGCAGATCGCGAAGACCAAAGCGCTGCGGTAAGCATAACGAATATCGAATAACGAACGGGGGCGTTGCGCTTGGTATCCGAAAATATCCGGCGCAGCGCCCCCGTTCGTTATTCGATATTCGTCTGTTCGATATTCGATATGCTACATTCTACATCCCCACAACCACCCGCATCAATCCTTCAAACGGTTCATTTTTCGTTTTGGCCAGCACCACTTGGTGGAAATTCTCCAATTTTTCAAGCATTTGCAACAAATCGACCCGTTCTGTTTTGCTCAGGTTGCCGGTAATCAGGTGTGAAACTAAGCCCATGCGGCCGTACAAACCGCCCAAGGTGGCCAGACCTTTTTCCGTAATTTCAAGGAGTTTGCTGCGTCGGTCGGCCACATCGTCGCGTTGTTGGATCAGTTCAAGGGCAAGCAGGCGTTTAATAATGTCCATGCCGGTCGGTTTTTCGTGCCGGTTCCGGTAAATCAGGTCCGTTTTGCTCATTACGCCGTAGGCTTGTAAAGTGGCGAGGTACACAAATTCATCCATACTGCCGAGCAGGCTACCTTCCAGCGCCTTGCGCGAATAAGCGCGCGCGTAACGGGTGAGGAAAAACAGCAGTTTACCAATAAGCACCTCGGTACTTTCTCCCGCTTCCACCTGTTTGTCGGATGTTTCCGGCGCTTGTTTGCCCGACTGCCTTGCTAACCAAACGGCAAAATGCTGCGGATCCTGCGTTTTAGGATTCGTTTTTTCGTATTCCTCTAAGTAGGGAAGCAACGATTGCAGCAGTTCGTATTTCATCTGAAAAATTTTTTAAACAAAATTAAACTCTTTTTTGTAAAGTATGTTTCTAAACTAAATAAAAATTTTCAGCATTAAAACATACATTGTCATGCGTTTCCTTACCCATGTTTCTCTCTTGTTAACCTTGTTTGTCTGGATGCTTCCGGGCACAGTCTTGCATTTGAACGCCCAAAATACGGGTATTTTGGCCGGTTCCGTCAAAGATAAAATTACCCAGGAGGCGATTATCGGCGCTACCATAAAAGTAGAAGGCGCTGATCGCGGCGCCGCAACCGATGTGGACGGGCGCTTCAAAATTGAAGGCATTTTGCCAAAATCCTACAACATAACGGTCACTTACTTAGGCTATACGCCCCAAACGCGCTACAATGTGGTGGTTACGACCGGAAATGCCAACTTCCTCAATTTTGAAATCGAACCCGACAGCAAGGCGCTCGGTGAAGTGACCATTTCCGAAAACAAATCGGTGCGCATCGCCTCGGTTGAAACCCCGCTGTCGATTCAGAACCTGAGCGCCCAGGAGATAAAAGCCAATCCGGGCGGCAATTTTGACATTTCGCAGGTGATTACTACTTTGCCAGGGGTAGGGGGAACGGCTGCGGGGGGCGCATTCCGCAACGATTTGGTGATCCGCGGCGGTGGTCCGAGCGAAAACGTGTACTATTTGGATGGTATGGAAATTCCGGTCATCAATCACTTTGCCACCCAGGGCGCTGCCGGCGGCCCGACCGGTATCCTGAACGTGTCGTTTATTGAAGACGCTACCTTGTCGACCAGTGCCTTTAACGCCCGTTACGACAACCCGCTGTCGGCTGTATTGCAATTGCGGCAGCGCGACGGAAACCCGGACAAATTTCAGGGCAATTTTCGCCTGAGCGGCACTGAAGTGGCCCTGACCGGCGAAGGCCCGCTGGGTAAAAAAACGACTTTTCTGGCTTCTGCCCGTCGTTCCTACTTACAACTGCTGTTCAAGGCGCTGAACTTGCCCATTCGTCCGGATTATTGGGATTTCCAATACAAAATCACACATAAAATCAATGCCAAAACAACTTTTACCATGCTGGGCGTTGGCGCCATTGATGATTTCTATTTTGCCGTTCCAAAGGAAGCAACGGCTGAAAACGTATATATTTTTAGTTCCAATCCAAGGATCAAGCAATGGAACTACACGCAGGGTTTTGCACTTAAGCACCTGATTAACAACGGCTTCTGGAACCTGACCTTTAGCCGGAATATGTTTGACAACCAATTGGATAAATTCCGCGACAACATCGACGGCCAACAAAAGGATGAAAGCAAACGTACGCTGGGCGTTAAAAGCCAGGAAATTGAAAACAAACTGCGTTTTGATGTAAATAAATACGCCGGGGATTGGAAATTCTCGTTCGGCGCAGGTCTTCAATATGTAAAATATAACAACAACTCCTATACCCAACTGCGTCCGCAACTTATTGATTCAAACGGCGTCGTTGTGCAACCTGCAATTGAGTTCCGATTTAAAACCGCCATTGACTTTTTTAAATTCGGCTTGTTTGGGCAGGTAAATCGCACGTTTTTCAACGAACGGCTCTCGCTTTCCGCCGGTGTACGCGCGGATGGCAACTCATTTGCATCCGATGGCGCTAATTTATTGAACACCTTGAGTCCGCGCCTGAGTGCATCCTTGGGCCTGGCCCCGAAATGGAAATTGAACGCAAGCATCGGCCGCTACTACAAAATTGCGCCTTACACGATATTGGGATACCGCGACGAACGCAACACGCTGGTGAACAAGGATTTGCCGTATCTCCGTGCGGATCACTATGTCGCGGGCTTAGAATACGTGCCTACTCCTACTTTGCGCATCACCTTGGAAGGTTTTTATAAAAAATATGCTAATTATCCGGTCAGCAGTTTTACCGGCATTTCTTTAGCCAACCTCGGCGGCGGGTACGGTATTTTAGGCAACGAAAAGGTAACGGGCAATGGGAAAGGCGAAACATACGGTTTGGAACTCTTTGTGCAGCAAAAACTATGGAAAAACTTCTTTTTCGTAGGTTCTTACACCTATTTTTATTCGCGCTTTAGCGGGAATGACCAAAAATTAGTGGCTTCCTCCTGGGACAACCGAAACCTGATCGCCCTTACGCTGGGTAAAAAATTCCGCCGC
This sequence comes from Bacteroidota bacterium, assembly GCA_037130425.1. Lineage (GTDB taxonomy): Bacteria > Bacteroidota > Bacteroidia > Chitinophagales > Saprospiraceae > M3007. The sequence continues at coordinate 35,191 of JBAXTB010000006.1, read as the reverse complement.
AACTGGGAACTTGGCGTGAAATGGCGTTACCAGGGTGGCGCGCCTTACACCCCGTTTGACGAAGAAGCCAGCCGCCGAAACTACCTCACCGTTGGGGAAGGGATTCTTGATTACAGCCGCCTGAACACGAAAAGGCTCGACAACTTTAACCAGTTGGATATTCGGATCGATAAAAAATGGAACTTCCGCCGTACCACCTTAGACGTATATATAGATGTGACGAATGTGCTTTCACGGGCAAACCCGTCTTTTCCAAGTTACACCTTTAAGCGTACTGCCGACAATTCAGACTTTGCAACCACAGACGGGCAACCAATCAAGGCCGACGGATCGAACGCAATACCTTATTTGTTGCCGCCTTCTGACGCCTCCCTTTTGCCTACGATTGGGTTTATTTTTGAGTTTTAAGGTGTGATAAAGAACTGGGCCGTTAAGTTAAAACAGGATTTTTTCGCCAAGTACAAAATTAAAACCAAGCGTAATTATCGGCGTGACTCGCAGTCACGCCGATAATATGCTCGATAATCCGAAATAATTTTGCGAATAATCCCTTATCTCGTTAAAAAGCGATTTGGGATAAAGCCCCTTACCAAATCTGTGATTTAATCAAATAAATTAGGAGACAGGGCCGACTCTTTTTGACTATTGTTCGTATATGTATCCCAAGAAATTACATATTCTTCAGATTGATTACCAAAAACGTCCCACCCTTTTCGCTTACCTCTGGCAAACATCTCTAAGTAAGGCCCCGGGCTACAGGACTCAATAATGTTGTATAGGCTATCCGGCTTCCGAGAGTGCTCTTGCTTTATTGTTTTTATGATGTTCACCTGACTTCGCCCAGGCGCTAAAGTTCTTAACTGCCCTCGGACGCCAAATAAAATTAATTCGGTAGTATTCCTGAAGTAAAAACCCACTCCCCTTCCATCAGGTTCTCCGTCTTTTCTAACTTTATGCCAGACTATGTTGGTTTTGTATTCAAACCCCCATGCTTTTAATACCTGTAATCCTTCTGCTAAAAGGGCATTCGGCACCCATAGGTATAGGTGTGATTTGGCGGCAGCAACTTTATCTACCGGAATTTCCATAATTTCTTCCAATGATAAGGTTTCATACCGATTAAGTCTGGCATGTTCAGGCGCCACCTTTCCGGTTCTATTAGCAAATCTCCAAGGAGGATCTGCCAGTATCGTACCGTAATCGACATTTTGTATTTGATTAATGAAGTCAATCTTTGCCGGCCCCATAGCGTTAACAGTTTTCGTCATACAAATTTTTTTTGATCCCAATTACAAGGATTGGACAGCCTGCTCCACCTCCTCCTTCGATTCTCGGAAGTAATTTTGATATGTGTGTAGTCGATGCGCCGTAAGACCCCTTTCGTCCCAAGTCATTGAAAATTTCTTGCAATTCATCAGACCGAGTTATAATGATTCCTACGCTGATTGCTCGCAAATCGAACAAAAGCCTAAAATTGTTCAAATCTCGGTCAAAAAAAGGATCCTTGTTGTTCCATTCAATTTCAAGGGCTATTTTGTTTTTATAACAATCGACTTTGTGTGTAGGACTTTCATAGGTGCTTAGGTCGACTTTGATGCTTGTCGAAAACTGTTTTTCTTGCCAACCTCTTTCAGACAAGAAGGTATCCATGAAGCCTGCAACCAATGATTTTTGCCCACCAGGTGTTTCAATCCATGATTTACACAGTTTAAACGCTGTCAGAAGGGCTATTAAGTCGTTCCATTCTTCGGGAAAGTCAGTGTGGAGGATAGCACAAGCGTGTTTCCATTCATAAACCTCATAATTGTTACGAACTTCTTCTGGAATCAAGTCAATAGGCATAGTCGAAAAAATAAACCGAGCACAAAGATAAACAAATTGTTTTTATCCTGTCGGGTTACAAAACAAATTTTCGACAAAGTTAAGAAAGTTTTCAAACCGATTGATAAATATGGAGAGATTCGGTTGATTCAATAGTTTTTGTACTAAAACGAATGTTTTATTTTCAAAACAAGGGTAAATTTACGCAGAGTCTCTATATTTGCGCGCTTTTTACCAGTCGGGTACTGCCGTATCCGCATATCCGTGTCGCCCTATCAAATTTGAGAATGCGATATGAGTAAACGTAAACGGCAGATACTCAAATAGTTAACTTTCTTTATCAATAATTTGTAACGAGGTATGCAAAGTAAAGGCGTTGTAAGATTTTTCCTCATCGCGCTCACCATAGTGTGTTTGTACCAGTATTTGCTCATCGTTCCTACGAACAGTGTTGAGAGCAAAGCCCGCCGCTATGCCGATGATATGACAGCCAGAAACCCTAAAACGGCCTGGCGCTCGTATTATTCGAGATATTTGGACTCACTTTCCAGTGAAACGGTATTTTCGATTCCGCTGATTAAAAAATTCACGTATGCCGACTTGAAAAAAAGTCAGTTGGCAATGGGTCTTGACCTTAAAGGCGGTATGAGTGTGTTGCTTCAGGTGGATTTGAAGGATTTTATCAAAAGTTTGTCTTTAGGCAACAGCGACCCTGCGATCGATCAGGCTTTAGCAAAAGCAAGCGAAATGCAGAAAACGCAACAAGGCGATTATATTTCCTTGTTTTCTCAGGCATGGAGCGAAGTAAGTGGCGGTAAGCCCCTCGCTTCGGTATTTGCACGCAACGAGTCGCTGAAAGGTAAAATCAATTTTGATTCTCCGAACGCCGATGTTTTGCGCACGGTACGCGATTTGGCCAACCAAACGGTAGGCGAAACGTACAAGCGTATTAAACAGCGTATCGACAAATTGGGTGTTGTGCAGCCAAACGTAAGCCTTGACGCGCAACGGGATCTCATTCTGGTTGAATTGCCAGGTATTGACAATCCGGAGCGTGCGCGTAAAATCCTGCAACAATCGGCCAAACTGGAATTTTGGGATTCTTATCGCCTCGGCGACGAAGGTATTGGTACGCAAATTATTGCTGCTGACCAAAAGTTGAAAGCGCTCTTATCGGGTGATTCTACCAAATTGACCCAAATGGTGAAGGATACGACGTATGAGTATCCAAAAGACGTAAAAGGCAATCCTGATACGACCAAACAAAAGGTAATGGTTGTGAAAGATAGACCGGCTGAAGCAAAAAATTCAGGAACTGGACCATTGCTTACTGCATTAGCCTTGAGCGGCAATGCTCAAACACCAATTCTCGGTTATGCGGATAAAAATAAGGTAGAACTGATTTCGCAATTCTTAACTCGTCCGGAGATCGCTACCATGTTCCCGGCTGATCTTGCTTTCAAATGGTCGCAAAAAGCGATTGCGGATGATGGTTCAAAAGGAAACACGGCCGTAGGCAAATACCAGTTGTACGCCATTAAGAAAAAAGGTGTTGACGCGAAAGCGCCATTAGACGGTTCTGTAGTTACAACGGCCAGCGAACAACCTGATCCGACCAGCGGCCAGATCACGGTTAGCCTGAGCATGAACAATGACGGCGCCAAAACCTGGGCCGACATGACCCGCAAAGCGTTTGATGGCGGTCGTCGCGAAATCGCGATCCTGCTTGATGACGAGGTAGTAAGCGCGCCAAGCGTAAACGGCCCGATTGAAGGCGGCTCTTCGCAAATCACAGGCAACTTCTCCTTAGATGAAGCAAAAGACCTTGCCTCCATCCTTCAGGTAGGTAAACTGCCTGCCGGTACGCACATTGTACAAGAAAGTCAGGTAGGGCCATCCTTAGGCGCTGAAAACATCAATCGCTCTCTGATCACGATGATTCTGGCGGTTGCCCTGTTGTGCGCCTTTATGATTGCCTACTATAATAAAGGCGGTGTCATCAGCGTCGTTGCTTTGATGGCCAACTTGTTCTTTATCATTGGTACGCTTGCTTCCATGGGTTCGGTGCTTACGCTTCCCGGTATCGCCGGTATCGTACTTACCCTGGCTACGGCGGTTGACGCCAACGTTATTATCTACGAACGTATTCGAGAGGAATTACGGAACGGCCTGGGAATGGCCAAGGCGATTTCAACCGGCTTTACCAAGGCGCTTACGGCTATTATCGACGCCAACGTTACCACCCTGCTTACCGCTATGGTGTTGATGTACTTCGGTTTAGGCCCGATTAAAGGTTTCGGTACGGTACTGCTCGTCGGTATCCTGAGTTCCTTGTTCACCGCTATTTTAGTTGGTCGTTTGATTACAGAATGGTGGATTGAAAAAGGACGTGAAATCAACTACAGTTTCCCTTGGTCTGAAAATTGGTTGGTAGGTTTCCACTATGACTGGATCGGAAAACGTAGAATTGCGTATATTTTCTCGTCGGTAATCATCTTGATTGGCGTTGTATCTTTCTTTATGCGCGGTTTTGAGTTGGGCGTAGATTTCAAGGGCGGTTACTCGTTTAACGTACAGTTTGAACGTCCGGTGGATATCGAAAGCTTGCGTGGTCCGCTTACAACAGCATTTGAAGGAAATCCGGTTATCAAAGCGGTAAATACGGAAAACACCTATAACATCACGACGTCATATCTGATTAACGAACAAGGCCCGAATGTAATGGATCAGGTTATCGGGAAATTGCACGACGGTCTGAAAGGCGCAGGGGTAGATGTTTCTCTTGATAATTTGAAGAAAACCGATGGTACCGGTACCCACATTACGTCTTCCAGCCAGGTAGGCGCCACGGTGGCCGATGACATTCGTTCGTCTTCGTTCTATGCGGCATTTGCAGCCTTGTTGCTTATCTTCCTGTTCTTGTTGATCCGTTTCCGTCGCTGGCAGTTCTCCTTGGGCGCTGTATTGTCTTTGTTCCACGACGTACTGATTACCCTGACGTTCTTTACACTGTTGCACGGCATCGTTCCATTCTCCTTGGAAATTGACCAGGCAATCATTGCTTGTATCCTGACGGTAATCGGTTACTCTGTAAATGATACGGTAATTGTATATGACCGTATCCGGGAATTTATCACCACTTTCTCTGGTCGTAAGAAAGAAGACGTGTTTAACATGGCCATCAACACGACCTTAAGTCGTACCTTGATTACTTCAGGTACTGTATTCTTGGTGGTATTGTTGTTGTTCTTATTTGGTGGTAGCGCCATCAAAGGCTTTGCATTCGGTATGTTGGTCGGTATCTTCTTCGGTACCTACTCTTCCGTATTCGTTGCATCGGCACTTGTGGTAGACTTTACGAAAGAAGATGTGCTTTCCGGCAAAACAGTAGCGGCTACGCCAGCCTCTGCGGCAGATGCAGCGGTTAAAGCAGCGAAGAAAGCAGCGGTTAAGTAATTTCTGCTTTTTAATATATAAATTGCCCTTCTTTTTAGAATCTCTGAAAAGAAGGGCTTTTTTTATTTATTTGCTAAAAAGGTGTAAACAATGATGAAACGACTGATCCATTTTGAGCGCAAAAGCCAACCGCTGTTACCGCGGCGCTTGTTTTATGGGCGCTTGTTTCGCAACATCGCAGCAGGCTCATTAATCTTAAGCGTTTGTTTGCTCATTGGTATTCTGGGCTATCACGAAACCTGTAGTTTCTCCTGGATTGACAGCCTGCTCAATGCTTCCATGATTTTGTCGGGTATGGGACCAACGAATCCAATAGAAACTTTGTCCGGCAAATTGTTTGCTTCATTTTACGCATTATTTAGCGGGGTGGTGTTTATATCAACCATCGGACTCGCGTTAACCCCGGTTGTACACCGCATTTTTCACCATTTTCATTTGGCCGAAGAGCAGCAGGGATAGAGCGAAGGGAACGCAATTGCCTAAATCTGATAAAAGCAAAAAGCCGTCTCGCGGGTGCGTGACGGCTTTTTGTATTTTATTTCGAAAACGCAAGGGATATTATGCGTCAGCCTTTTTATCATCTGCTTCTTCCGTTGCCGTTTTGGCCTCGTCATGCGCTTCAGTCTTTTCGACTTCATGCGCAGCAAGCTCTGCCACAGGCGTTTCTACCGCAGGCTCGGCAACAGGCTCTGGTTCAACAACCGCAGCCACAGGCGTTTCTACAACAGGCTCAGTTTCAACAACCGCAGGCGCTGGTTCAGCAACAGGTTCCGATTCCGTAACAACAGGCTCTTCTTTTTTATTCAAAGTCGCTGCTACGTCTTCCAGTTTGTCAATCACCTGGTCAAGCGCATTGTCTGCTTTTTCCGCAACTACGCTTGCTACTGCTTTTGCCGTATCAAGTGCGTCCATCAGTACATCGCCCAACACCGTGGTGGCGGCTTCGAACAGGCTATCTGCTTTGGGCGTTTCCGGTTCGACTTTGGATTTAATACCGGCAGCGATTTCAGATTTTACCTGTTCTTTCGCGTGTTCGATTTTTTGCTTTTCTGCTTCCTTTTCAGCGCGCTTGGTTTCTTTGTCCTTCGCTACATTCGATTGGCGTTCCACATCTGAGCGGGTCTGGTTCATTTCTGCCAGTTTCTCGTGTTTAGAGGATAGGCGCTCTTCAACCATTTTAATTTTAGCCATCCGGATTTGCGCTTCCAATTGACCTTCGGTTGCGCCTACTTTTTTGCGTTGGAAGGTAAGTTCCTCCTCGTCGCGACGAATGCTGTCTTCCATTCTCCGGATTGCGTCAAGCAGGCCGCTCAGGCGGCGCTCGTGACGTTCAACTAAGGAGCCTTCGTTGGCCGCCGGGCCGAATTTGCGTTCTTTGGCGGCTTTGAAAGCGCCGTCAAGCCGTTCCCACAATTGATTGCGGTGTTCGTTGCTCATTTTAGCATCGCGGTAGCGGCGTTGCATTTGCTTCAGGTCTTCAAAAACACTGTTGAGTTTTGCGCCGCCGGCTGTAATACGCGCTTCGATATCATCCAGCGCTTTTCCAAAATCGTCATACACTTTTTGTGATGCCGATACAAATTCGTCCTGCACGCGCGACCGCATTTTCTTAAGGTCATCGAACAAGGTATTAATATTGTCACGCAGGTTATCCGCGTGCTCACGGAACAGGTTCCGTTCGCGGGATTGCCCTTGCACCTTATCCCAAAACGTGCGGAGCGAATCCCACATATTATTGTCATAGCTGCTGAGCGCCTGAATTTTTTCTTTAAAATCTGCAAGTTCCTGTTGGTAAGCGGCGTGCAGTTTGGATGATAATACTGCAAAATGCCACTCTGTTTGCGCTCTTTGGATCAAATCGCCGCGTTCTACCTTTAATTCCTCCGGTAGCAGGCTTTCTGTTACGCTCAGTTCGCGCTCAAGCGTTCCGTGTCCTTCAGGAAAATCGACTGAAGCGCCATTGCGCCATTCAGACATCATTTTGTTGGCGAATTCCTCGGTTGCAATGGCTTCCGGAAACGTGTAAAGCAGCACCTTGTTGGTATCTGCCTGGAGTTCCAGTGCGATTAGTACCTTTTCATTCTGTGCGTTGGTTCCCCAAATTACTAACTTGTTCTTCATGTGAAACTTCTTTTCAGTTGACGGTAGTCATTTAGCCTTTGGTAATAGGCAAACGCCGAAGCGCGCCTGTTTTTTCCACTGCAAAGTTAGACTGTTGCTGTGGCTTTTTTGGCTTTCATTTTTAAAATTCCTTGTTTAAGCAGATATTCTGCTATTTGTATCGCATTTGTAGCCGCTCCTTTGCGCAAATTGTCAGACACGACCCACATATTCAGTGTATTCGGCTGACTTTCGTCGCGGCGCAGGCGCCCGACAAACACTTCGTCTTTGTCGTGGGCCAGCAAGGGCATCGGGTATTCGAGGTTGGCGGGGTTGTCAATGACCACAACGCCGGGTGCGTTTTCAAGCAGGCTCCGAACTTCTGCCAGGTCAAAATCGTGTTCAAACTCCACATTTACTGATTCCGAGTGTCCGCCCATCACGGGTACGCGCACCGTGGTGGCAGTTACCCGGATTTGTTCGTCGCCCATTATTTTTTTCGTCTCCAGCACCATTTTCATTTCTTCCTTGGTGTAACCGTTTTCTGTAAACACGTCGATTTGTGGGATCAGGTTCAGGTCAATCTGATGTGGGTAGGCGCGTTCGCCTGATTTCCCTTTGCGTTCGTTCATCAGTTGCGTAACGGCTTTTACGCCGGTTCCGGTTACGGATTGGTAAGTGCTTACGACGATGCGTTTTATTTTATATTTATCGTGCAAGGGCTTGAGCGCCACAACCATTTGAATGGTGGAGCAATTGGGGTTGGCGATAATTTTATCTAATTTTGTCAGCACATTGGCATTTACCTCCGGCACCACCAGTTTTTTTTCAGGATCCATGCGCCAAGCGCTGCTGTTGTCGATCACGACAGTATTAACTTCTGCAAACCGGGGCGCCCATTCTTTGGAAACACTACCGCCCGCAGAAAAAATTGCTACATCCGGCTTCTTCTCTACAGCATCAGCCATGCTGACGATTTTATAACGTTTGCCCTTGAACTTGATGGTTTTCCCGACGGAACGTTCTGAAGCAACTGGTATTAATTTGGTGATCGGAAAATTGCGTTCTTCCAGTACTTGAAGCATTTTGGTACCCACTAAGCCGGTGGCTCCTACGACTGCTACTTTCATCTTTTCGTATTCGTAAGTTGTTTCCAAGGAGGCGCCATTTGTAATGGTTAAGCATTGGAACGGGCGCCCAAGGAGGTGAAAAATATGTTCCGCCGACAAGATTCGGTAGAAACAGGCGCAAAGATAAGGGAACTGTATAATCCAATGCAAACTTATCGGCTTTCCCAATAGGAAACAAAGATAAAAAAACGCTCCTGTATCCGGAAAACGGTTTTTTAAAAGCCGGAAATGTATTTTATTTAGGTAAAACCTGAATTTTGCGCGTGTGTACGCCCGAACTTGTGTAGGCGCTGACGCCATAAATGCCGCTCGGAAACTTGTCTACCGGTATTTCAAAATGATCCCAGTGGCCATTGCCTGTCTGAAAAACGACCCGCCCGGTCATATCCGTTAGCGAAATCCGTTCCATCCAATCATTGCCGTTTAAATGAACTTGCACCCGGTCACTGGCCGGAGACGGATAAACTATGAAATCCTGATCCGTAGCAGGTAAATCAGCATCTTGAGACCGGTCAAGCGGAATTTCAAGGGTGTAATCTGCTCCCGTTGTGGTATGACCGTCGGCCCACATGATTTGCGGGGCGTGTAATAAAACCGATGCCGATTCTTGGTCTTTGCCCTGTGGTTTGCCGCCATGGACAATGTCAATAATGATAAATTCGAATTCTCCTACCGGACCGAAACCAGAAGCAGGCTCGCCGTTGGTGCGGGTATATGCTGTTTCAAGTCTGTTGTTTGTAGGCGTTTTGGCCATCCAGAGCGACGGACTGTTGCGACTCGGCCAAATGTTGTCGTAATACCGCATCGTAAGACCGGAATCTACCAAATTAGAACTCAGGCTGACATCGAATGTAAAGCCATAAAGATTGGCGACCGGGAAATTTGAATCGCCCAAATCAACTTCCACTTGCACCAGGTCGCCGACATGCGGATTTTGAGTCAGTACATGGAGGAAAAATGGCAAACCTTTACCCGTAGTTGGTGAAACGGGCGTTAATGCATGCGTTTGGTTGTAAAAAAGACTGATCGCAAGGGTGTCTTCCGCCGTAATCAGGCCATTGCCGTCAGTATCGGCATGTTTCAGATCAAAAGGCATTCCACTAAAAGGATTGTTCCAATTATCGGAATACTGCCCATACCATTCGAGGGACGCATTGTCACGCACCATGCCATCAACTCCCATAGCGTATCCAAGTGGCAACAGGTCTTTATTGTTTACAATACCGTCATTGTTCAAATCACCGGCCCAAACACAGTCGTCGACACAATAAGGCGCAGTGGTTGTATATATATCTGTGACCGACATGCTAATTTTTACATCCTTGCATTGGCCGTTGGCTGCAACACAGTAATTGATTTCAAATTCATCTGTGCCGGTAAAACCTGCTTCGGGTGTGTAAATCAACAGGTTATTGCCCGAAACGGTTTGCCCGTTTATCAAATGGGTGCTAAATCCAGGATAAAAATCACAGGCGCCGTGATCGGGCGGATCAGGCAGGTTGAAACTGAAGCCGGTAAAAGGAATCTTGTAATTAATGACAAACGGCGTTTCTGCCGGCGTGGAAAAATTATAGGTTGCCTGTTGCGGGTTTTGGTTCCCGATTATTACACGCACCGCAGCGATCTCTAAATCAGGCACAAACATGTTGCCAATCTTGTAATAAAAAGTAGCAACGCCCGTGTAGTTTGGATTGGGCGTGAACGTCACATTGCCGGAAGAAGAGGTGCCGGAAACGGTTCCGGGCAAATTGGCCGGAATACTCCAGTTTTTGACTGTTAAATTCCCGATGTCATTGCTTCGAACATTAAAGGTAATAGGTTTACCGACAGGCGTATATACATAATCATCAATGGCCATGTAATTTTGACCTTGCACATCAAGCACTCTAACGCGTACTGTTTTGTAAAAAGGCTGGTCGAATTGATTGTTGACTAATACAAATTGATCTGTTCCGGTAAAATTCGGATTGGGTTTGTATTCAAACGTCTGACCGTTTGGGATTTGCATTACACCGTTGGCGGGTGCTTGGAATGTAGTAAATCCATTGTAAGTCAATGGGATACGCAATAAAGTATTTTTGGTAGTCGCTACTTGCAGCGTATCTCCGGCAGGAGGGTTATTGTCATGAACGCCAATTTCAACCTGTTCTGTCTGGCAGTGCCCAATCGCGTCGCAAAGTACGTAGTTGAGGTGTGCGACGCCGCTAAAACCGCTTTCAGGGGTAAATTCGATTTGGCCCGGGCCTACAATGGAGGCTGTTCCATTATCAACAAGCGGAATTGAACTGAGGGTAAACGGACCATTTGTACCACTGTCATTTGCAAGTACATTTATGGTAACTGGCATACCGTTTGTCGTAACGGCATAATCATTTCCCGACTGAATTAGCGATGGTAAAACGGTTACCTGATAAGCGCGGTAAATCAGGTATGGAAAGTTGCCGATGTATTGAAATTCAAGGGTAAAGGTATCCACACCGATAAAGCCCGGATCCGGCGTATATCGAATTTCGTACACGTAAGGATTGGAGCCGCCGCCTGAATTGATAATGAGCAAATTAACATCTCCGTGTTGGGCGAGTGGGCTGATTTTGTTGATGTCGAGGTTAAGACCGGAGATCGTATCGGAAACGATTGTATTGGTAACTGTAAACAAAGACTTGTAAGGACTGCCGGACTGGCCCGGCAATCGAGTGGCTGAGCTCAGTAAAAACAGAACTCCCAAGGTCAGCGCACTGACACAGGACTTTGGTAAACGTACATTCATGGCTACGGTATTAAAAAGACCATCAAAAATAGCAGATTTAAGTCTAACGAAGTTAGGGCGTACCGGCAAAAAATATTTTAACATAAGGATAATTTAGTAAATTAAATTTAGTAAATATGTAAAATTAAGATTGTTAAGTATTTAAAGAAAATTAAATCAAATTAAGTTTATATGATGTTAAAAATAAATTTATCAGGCATCCTCTTTTATTCTTGCTTTGCACTTGATTCCGCAAGAAGCAGTTTTGATATGATCAGGACTCAAAATAATTTGTCATGCCAAAAAAAATTAAAGACCAGGTTGATGAAATACACAGCAATAAGGTTTACCTGGTATTGTGCCGGCTCGACAGCGCAGCGCACAAACGCTTGAGTCGTTTTTTACAGTCGCCTTATTTCAATCAGGGACGAACCCTGCCACGCCTGTACAAGTTGCTTGTTGAATGCGTGGAACAAGGGAAACCGGGCTTTAACCGACAAATAATCTGGCGTAAGTTATTCGGCGAAACGCCTTACGATGATACAAATTTCAGAAAATACTGCTCAGACTTATTGAAGTCGATCGAGGCGTTTATGGCTGCCGAATCGCAGGCAGATTCTGTGGAAGTACAAGCAATGGCTACACTTGAATATGTAGTGCGTCATAAAGTAGAGCCTTTGTTTTCAACAGCATTTCGGCAAGCGAAAAGTAGTTTGGCACAAAAGAAATATCGAACTGTTGATTATTTCTATTATGCGTATGCTGCTGAACGACAGTATTATAGGATGATGGATTTTGATGTAAAATTGGATGTCAGGGCGAATATTGAAGAAATTTCAAAAAACCTGGATCTTTTTTACTGGATTGAAAAACTGAAATTATACATCGCGGTACTGAGTCAGCGTAAAACAGGCATGCATCAATACACGCTGGATTTTATGGCGGAAATTGTGCTGCATTTGCAAAATTTTCCTTTGGATGATGCGCCGGAGCTGGCATTATATTACTATTCTTTTCTTACCTTGTACGATGCGGAAAATGTTGAGCATTATTACAAACTCCGCAGTTTGCTGGATGTTTATGGCGCTGAAATGCCGCAACAGGAAGCCGTTGAATTGTTTGATTCGGCGTTGCATTATTGCACCGGAAAATTAAATCAGGGCAACCGGGTGTTTTTGCAGGAATATTTCGATCTTTTTGAAGATGCAGTGCGTAAAGAGGTGTTTATAGTGAATGGCGAACTTGCAAGCTGGCGCCTCAACAACAGTGTGGGGGTTGCCTTAAGGCTTGGTAAATTAGATTGGGCCGAAAATTTTATTGAATCTCATAAACAGTATTTATCGCCCGACACCCGCATAAACACCTATACATTCAACCTCGCGCGGGTTTATCGCTATAAAAAACAATACCATAAAGTGCTGGATTTGCTGAGGAACATCGAATACGAAGATATTGGGTATAACCTCATTTCTAAAGCCATGCTTACGATTACGTATTACGAGCTGGAAGAGTTGGATGCGCTTGACTCCATGCTTGAGTCCTTTCGTGTTTTTCTGAACCGCCACAAAAACATTCCGCAGCAAACGCGCGTGATTTACCAAAACCTGATCAAATACACCCGAAAACTGATGCGAATGGTGCCGGGCGATAAGAAAGCCATTGCAGCCTTGCAGGAGGAAATTACGCGCGAAAAGGCATACACGGTAAACCATGAATGGCTGCTGGAAAAACTGGATGAGTTGTAGTGGTCCCGCAGCGTTGTATGGAAAAGGTGTAGGCAATTTTTGACAAGAACTGGCGTTCATTTATTCTATTAAATCCAAGGCAAAATTGCGCACTATGAAGTTTACATTAAAGTCAACACTGATTCCGATTCTTCTGCTTTCCTGCGGATTATTGTCGGCTCAACACAAACAAAAAATTGCCGGGCCGCTTACGCCCGAAGCGGCGGCACAATTAAAAGGAGCGGAAGATACGCTGGCTTTGCTCGCCTACGCCGTCGTAAACGACTCTATTGAACGCGAGCGTTTCGCCGCTTGTAAAGTGTTGATTACCAAATTGGTAAAGACTTTGAAGATTGAAAACTCCTTTAGTTATAAGTTTGATCGGCTGAATAGTATTTCGATTATTACATCGCCCGACAGCAGTTTTCGCATTTTTACCTGGCAGCTTTTTGTAAACGATTCCACCTATAAATACTATGGCGCGATTCAAATGAATCAACCCGACTTAAAACTTTATCCGATTATGGACCGGAGCGCTGAAATGGATCCGCCGCCCATTAGCGAGCCGCTTGACCCGGAGAAATGGTATGGCGCTTTGTATTACACTTTGCGACAATTTGATACGAAAGAAGGACGAAAATACCTGCTCATCGGCTACAACGGATATTCATTTTTTACCAAACGCAAGGTGATAGACGTGTTGAGTTTTGATAAAACGACCGGTAAGCCGGTATTTGGCGCACCGGTGTTTAAAAGAGCGGCTGATTACAAAGGCCCGGTTGAATTGCGTTTGTATTTCGACTATTCCGCCGACAGCGGCGTGCGGGTGAACTGGGATGAGGCTTACGGCATGATCCTGCTCGACCATTTAATTCCGATTCCAAGTCCTTATGGACGCGGAACGGCATTTGTCACCGACGGCAGTTATGATGCGTTGAAATTAGAGAAAGGCAAATGGAAGTTTATTGATAAAGTTTTCAATGACGTGCAGGATAAAGCGCCTTTCCCGGAACCGGTCTTAGACAGCCGTAAAGGGAAGGACATTATGGGCAAGCCGCAGAAACCCCGCAAGGGTATTTGATTGCTGTAAAACATTATAAATAAAGCGTTTAGATCCCATATTGCGTCAAATAAAAAGAGTCACCCCGAACATTCGAGGTGACTCTTTTAATTAAAACAGGTATATCCGTTACCGGTAAACGGTCACGTCGCCGCGATAAAGCAGCACACGTCCGTCTAAGAATTTGACTTCAATGGCATACACATAAACGCCCGGGTTTACGTAGCTTCCCTTGAATTTTCCATTCCAACCCTGGGAAGGCTGGTTTTCAGGCAGGAACTTTTCCTGCTCATACATCAATTCGCCCCAACGGTCATACACCTTCATATAGTTGATAATATCAACGCCTTTGCCGATCCATGGGCTAAAATGGTCATTCAAACCACTTGGATTGCCGGGGATAAAGATATTTGGAATGTACACATTGCGGTTTGGATCGATGCTAATCAGAACGGTTCCGCTGCCGATGCAACCATTGGAGTCAACGACCGTCAGTGTAAACTCCTGAGATTCAAACGTATAAACAGTAGGCGTCAGGGTTGGCAAGTGCAACAGTCGATCTACCGGCGTCCATACAAAGGATTCAGGGTTGCCATTATAAAGACCTGTAATGATTGGGTTTAGCTTAATTGAGTCGCCTAATTCCAGTTCAATATTGATCGGGTCAAACTTAATTTCAATGGCATTCGGTTCAAAAACGGGGAATGTATCGGTAATCGAACATGTACCACTGTTGTCAAAGTAAGTGATAAAGTGTTCCCCGCCGCTAATTGAAACAGGGAAGTTAGGGTTGAGGGTCACTCCGTTGTCAATACTGTATTGGTAAGGGCCTCCGGAACCGCCATAAATGGTGTCAATGGTCAGAATTGTCTGATCTCCGTTACATTCAATCGGATCAAGCGGGTTGTAGCGACCAATAATAGCAGGCGGATCAAGCAATACGATGTTGTCGAGCAAACCGGTGCAACCCAAAGCATCTGTAACTGTTACCGCGTATGTTCCGGCGGCAAGCTCATTTTCCGGGTTAACTGAACCGATGATTTGTGTTCCTTTATGCCATTCATATTTAAGCGTTCCCGTATTTCCGCCAGCTACGCTTGCCGTAATCGAGCCATCGGCGCTTCCAAAGCAGGTTGGTTGTACCGTTTGGGCCGTGACCACAATTTGGCCCGGTTCAAATATGTTAAAGGTGTCTATACCTGTACAACCTTTTGAATCTGTGATGGTTACGTCATATACCCCTGCCAGAAGGTTATTCACGGTCTGGGTATTGTTCGGGTTATTGGTGTTCGGGCTCCATTTATAAGTGTATGGTGAGCCGTTTCCGCCCAGGCCGGAAATACTGATACGACCGTCGCGACCGCCAAAGCATTTAACGGAGTCGAGCGTTTCGATCGCTGCCGTAATAGCGGTTGGCGAGCTAATTGCAACGGAATCAACAATATAGCATCCTTTTGAGTCACTGATGGTTACGCTGGTTGTACCTGCGCAAAGGTTTGTGCGCGCTGAATCAGAGCTCACATCTCCCCATTGGAAAATAAAGGCGCCGTTTGTTCCGTCAGCATATTTCACGACGGGAACAGCCTCACCGTTACAAGCGCCGAAGCAGGTTACATTTTTAATACTTGCCGTTGGGAACGTATTGGTAATAGCCGGTGGTTCGCTGAGGCAAAGTTGTTGCGACAGGGTACAACCTTCCGAATCGGTCACTTTTACCGTATAACATCCCCCTGGAATACCATTTAAGATGGCAGTTGTGGATGGAGGTGTCGTATTGGGTGTCCAAGTGTATTTGTATCCACCATTACCGCCTACTACGCCAATCGTAATAATACCGTCTTTGCTTCCAAAGCAGGTGGGCTCAAGGAACGTCGTATCAGATAAAGACATCGGAACCGTAGGGGCGAGGTAAAGTGTGTCGATGGTTAAGCAACCGCCCTGGTCGATTACCTCAACGATATAACCGCCCCCATTTAGACCGCATACGGTACTGGAGTCGCCATTAGGGATCAAAGTACCGTCAATGTTTTTCCAGGTGTATTGCAACATGCCGCCTGTACTGGTGGCCGTTACGGTCAGGCAGCCGTCATTACCGCATTTTACCTTGCTGGAATCAACTGCCGTAATTGCCGGTGGCTGTGGAAGGGTTAGTGTGATACTAATCGTAGCCGTACAACCATTAAAGTCTGTTACAGTTGCGGTATAGACACCTGCTGCTAAATTTTGGATCGACCGCGTAGTATCGCCGTTGTTCCAAATATAACCATAGCTGTTCGGATTTACTGTAGCTGTACCACCTGTACCGCGAATTTCGATTTTACCGCTGTTCGGTTGATCGCAAATCGGGTTGGTTGCAATGTCTTTTACGACTACGATGGGCGTAGGTTCAAAGATGGTAAAGGATGCTGTATCCGAACAGCCTGCGGTCACGCCGGATGCGCCAATGGCCAAAACATTATAGGTTCCCGCAGAAAGGCTTGAGTAACAAGAACTTACAGCCGATCCGTTTGCTTGGACAAATCCAGGGGGGCTCCAAAAAAATGAATAGTTTGGCGAAGCGGAAGTAGGCGTTTCTTTGATGTTCACACAAATTTCACCATTGCTCAATCCGGTACAACTGATATTTTCTTTACTCAGCAGGTCTATTTTAACCGTGATGCCGTTTGTCAGTACAAGGCTGTCCAAAAATTCGCAATTATGCGAATCGGTAATCGTTACAAAATAGGTTCCTGCGCATTTGCCGGTCAAAACAATCGGGTTACCTTGGCCGTTTGCATCTGTTATAGCATTGGCTTTGTTGCCGTCCGGCGAGTAAGCCCACGAATAATTGTAAGCATTGCCGGTAAATGGCGTACCGCCTTTTACCCGGTATGTGAAGGCGCCGTTGCACACGCCCGAACAAGCCGCAGGGGTGGTTCCGAGCGAATCGCGCTTAATCAGCGATGGTTCGCCCATGGTTCCGCTGGCAGAAGCAAAACAACCGGTGCTTTGGTCGGTAATGAGTACGGTGTACAGCCCAGCCTTGGCATTCGTCACCGTAGGCGAATTGGGATAAGGTCCGGCAGGTCCTGCCCAGGTAAAGGTGTAATTTAGGCCGGGATTGGTAATAATGTTCGTACCTACTAAAACGGTTGCGCTCACGGAGCCGTCACTCAGACCATTGCAAGAAGGTTGGTGGCTCAAAACATCGACCGAGGCGCCAAGCGCAGGAAGATCGAGCGTAATGGTTTGTTTGATGGAATCGCCTTGACCATTGTTATCCTTGAGCGAAATTTTATAAGTACCACTTGTAACATTTGTGGCAGTATAAGTGCCTCCATCATTTACGATTGTATTGCTGTAGGTTGGGCCCCCTGCCGTTTTCATTATTATTACCTCGTAAGGGGCGGTTCCTCCCAATGCTGTTACGCGAATATTAGCAAAACCAAAGCACAGCGTATCTACATCCACCTTCATTGTAAGAGGCAAGAAGTTGGCGCACACCTGACCGGGATTCGATGTTACGGCCAACTGACCAGTCTGCGTTTCAACAATAATAGGTGTAGGCGAATTCGTAAACGTAAGCGGCGAGCAATCTCCTAATACGCCGATTACATTGAAACAGAGGTAAATAAGCGTATCGTTGTTGGCAATATTGATAAGGCCGCCTACCGGAATTTGATCGTAGAAAATGGCGCCTAACTGACCTTGCGCGACATTTTGGGTGTTCAGGTTCGCCGGGCTAAACAAGGAGATGCTGGTATCTACGTTCGTATATCCGGTGTATTCAAGTTTCGTTGGATCCCAGGAAACAGAAAACGAAGTAGATACCGTTTTGAAGTTTTGTACCGTCATCGGCACGCAAACATTGGTTCCCGGAGGAGACACTACGTTTGGCAACGTGAATACCACATTGTCGGTTGGGTTGCACACACCCATCGTAATTTGGAACGTATAGCCGCAGCTTTTGCCGTCTTCGATCACCACATTATAAGTACCGGCTTGGGGTACGGAGAAAATGATGTCTACGCCGTGGTAATACTGCGCACTGGAAGGCGCCTGAATCAAACCTTTTATGGCCGGATTGGCGGCATTGGTAATGTCGACTGTGTAAAGCGCCGTGCCGTCAAATTCAGGATAACCGCCTTGAATTCGGAACTTGCCGAGGCAATCATTTCCGAAATTGGTTGAAATACCGCTTGCCTGAATCGGATTCAGGTAAACTACTGAAAAAGCAGCGGCGGTATTGACATTTACGCAAGGGCCGGGAGGAAACCCAACCTGCGCAGATTCCCAACCTTGTGCGGACGGCGAAACGGAGTTGTCGAGATAGTCAAGTGTGATCGGTGCGAACGTAAGTTGGAGCGGCTGACCGGCGTTAAATGTGTTTTGGAGCACGCCATTGTTGAAAAACCATGCATCGCCTTCCTGGTTGCCTGTGTAAATCCACATGCCATTCGGGCCGCCGGGCGTAAGACAGGGATCAGACAGAACCGTTTGCAAATTGTCGCCCTGAATGGTAGGTGGACAATTGTAAAAGGCCCAACCTACACCGGGAGCAGTTGCCGGCGTGGGGTCGCCACTTAAATCGGCATCCGGGTTATGGTTGATGAAAATGGAGTCGCCAAAGCATAATATGATCTGATTGAGACTGAGATCATTACTTTGGGTGTTGACACCAGGTGAGCCTAACTGGAACGTACCGGCAAAATTACAAAGCATTTCGGAAGGAGTGTGCTTTCCGAAATCGGGCTTTACTGGGTACGGTACAGAAATTTTCTCAGGAACCTGGGCGTAGAGCTGCGTGGAGGTGAAAACCAGGCACGCGAACAGCTGGATTAGAATTCTTTGCATTACGTGTGTAAGATTTACAAAGGTTGATGGATATGTTCAAAAAGCGGGGATTCTATTTCGGTCAGATGCAAACAACATGTAAGGCGCTGTTTAATCCTGCCGGCTTTAACTATTGGGCGTGGGATTATGGATTAAATGCAGCGAAAAGCGGGCCGCTTTCCTTGCAGTGGGCGCAAAATTAGACATTCTGCCGCTATCTGACATATCAACGGCAAAACAAATGTTTAGAATTTTACCAGAAATATGTTAAAACCGCCAAAGAACGACCCCTTAACAGTATTTATTGCGGTGTTAAGGCTTTGGGCGGCGCTCGTTTAAAATGATAAAAAGCGCTTTAGGCTTGAATTAGACCGTTCAAAATGACGGTTTCTACCAGATCGGCCCCAAAAGAATAAGGCAGATAGGCTAAGGAGGACATTGGTTTTGACAAGAACAGATTGGCTTTTTTCCCTACTGCAAGGCTCCCATAGTCTTGCTGTATTTCCATGGCAGCTGCGCCATTCAGGGTTGCAGCATGAATGGCTTCTTCCGGCAACATTTTCATTTTGATACAGGCAAGCGCTACCACAAAGGGCATTTTTCCCGAAGGCGAAGAACCAGGGTTGTAATCGGTGGCCAGCACAACGGGTAAACCTGCGTCGATCATCTTGCGTGCGGGCGCATACGGAATGCCGAGGAAAAATGCGCAGGACGGCAACAGGGTAGGTAGGGTGTTGCTGTTTTTTAAAGATGCTATTTCGGCATCGCTGGTGTATTCCAAATGGTCGACGGAGACGGCGTTGTTGGCTACGCCGACTTGTACGCCGCCGCTGTAATCAAGTTCGTTGGCGTGTATCTTGGCTTTCAGGCCGTAAGTTGCAGCGGCTTTCAGGATGCGATCCGTTTCGGCCACGGTGTAAAACCCTTTGTCGCAGAACACATCGCAATAGTCGGCAAGACCTTCGGCGGCAACCTGGGGCAGCATGGTTTCGATCAAGAGTTGTATATAATCGTCTCGTCGCGTTTTGTATTCGGTTGGAATGGCGTGCGCGCCGAGGAACGTTGATTTAATCGGGATGGGACTAACCACTTTGAGGCGTCGGATGACCCGCAGCATTTTCAACTCGCTTTCCGGGCTAAGGCCGTAGCCGCTTTTGATTTCAATGGCCCCGGTGCCGTGGCTGATGACCTCGTGCAGGCGCTGTAGCGCACTTTCAAACAAGGTATCTTCCGGGCAAACCTGCAAACGCCGGGCGGAATTCAGGATGCCGCCGCCGCGTTCCGCAATTTCTTCATAACTCAATCCGCGGATTCGATCCACAAATTCTTCTTCGCGGGATGCTGCAAAAACAATATGCGTGTGGGAATCGCACCAAGATGGAAATACCATGCGGCCGGTTGCGTCTATGACTTGATCGGCGCGTTCGGGACAATCCTGCATGGCGCCGAAGCGGGCGATGCGGTCGTGTTCGATCAGCAGCCAAGCGTCGTTCAATAAAGGTAAATCGGCCATTTCTGTACCTTTTACAAGGGAACGCGGGGCGGTTTCGGCCAAGATAAGGGTTTTGATGTTGCGTAGGAGCAGGGAAGACATTGGAAAATTATAGTATGATTTATTTTTGCACAAAAATGACGTCAGTAAGTGTATTAAAGGTTTTAGGTTTGCCTTTAAAATTAAAACTTACCTTAAGGTCTTCGATTTTTTTATTTGGAAAATCATCCAAATATGAAAGTATATTTGGGGAAAGCAGATCGAGGTTTCTTTTTAACTTCCAAGAGTTGTTAAAGTTGTCAGTATCAACAAGTACAAGGTAAAGGCGATTCTCTGAGCCAAACCTCATTCCCCCCTGGTTTTCATAAAGCCAAGTAGCAAGCAATTTTGGATTGTTTTGGGCCTCTTTAAGGATTTCAAGGTTCTCATTTTTTATGGCGTTTAAAACGTTGTTACAATAGTCGTCCTTACGATCCTTCATTTTCTCGACGATCTCATAGAAAATATCTGAGTCTTTAGCATTTTTATCAAAGGCTATTTTAGCCTCCTTGGCCTTAGATTTTAAAAAAGTCAACTCAACCGGGTAGCCTTTTTCTTTTCTTCTGGTTTTAATATATTTAGAAGGCAGGTAAGTTACCTTCAAATCGAATGGAATGTTATTTATGAAAAAATCAACACCCTTTATCTGCCCAACCGTAGGTAAAACATTGGGGTGTGATTTGAAAATATGCTCAATTAAAATACTACTCCAATGGTTATACCAACTGTTTAAAACGTAACCTTGGACAGCAACGTTAATTTCTATTTCAAATTTAGAAATAAGATTATCATATGATTTATGCGTTTTTACATAATGGCTCACCAAATATTTATCCAAAGAGTTTTGATAGTCGCCACCCCAATCGAAGTTTTTTAATTTATACAATTCTGAAACCAATTGATCTGAATTTAGGTTGGCAGATTGCTTGAGACTTTCTTCCTTTATAAATACATCTAAAATATCATGCGATTCAACAGGGTTTTTACATAAAAAATCAAATAGTTCGATGAACTGCTTTGCAAGGGATGTTTCCTTTAAGGCAATTGAATTTTTATTTATAAAAGAAGGTAAAAATTCTTTTCGAATGATTGATTTGGTTTTTAACCATAAAAGCCCAATTTCATCTTTGCTAAATTCTTCAAGATCTTCACCATCATGCAGTTTTTTCCAGTAGTTAAAGTCCTTCATTTACTGCTTTTTTTTGATAGGTCGTTGATAAGAAATGTTTTTCTTTGGGCTTACAAACAAATAAAATTTCTTTACTGCCGGCAACACTTCCCTTTCCCCCTCTACCATTCTGGTATGTTTTTGCTTCAATACCAACATCCCGATATTTAGAGATTAGTTTTTCAAATTCTTCAATTCCTGGGTAGCTCCGATTATTGTAACTTATTAACCAGTTGGGTATTTCATCGGCAAGTTCAAATAGTCTGTTAAAAGAAGTATTTACCTCTTTTTTCTTATCGAAACCACTTATGCGTTGTGGATCGTATCTTCTTATACCATTAATGAATTTTTTATCCTTCCAGTACTCAGTATAGGTTTCGAGTAAATGATAAAATCCCTGGTAGTCGGCATGGCTATCGCAATATGGGGGGTCAAAATAGACCAGATCGATGTTTTTTGTTTCTGGTAATAGCTCCAATATGTTTTTATTATAGCTTCTGTTTTCTTGTTTGTTGTTGAAAATAGCATTGTTGTATTTGGGAAGGAGCTCTGTGAAGATATCGCTGAGAGGTCTCACTAAACTTCTATTGCGTTTTATTCTATCTGGATCCTTTGCATAGTTTAAAGCTTGTGTATGACCAAAATGCCCCATTGTTATTTTTCTGGTCATGCTCCTATTCATCACAGTAAAAGCAAGTGCTTGTTTTATAGGGTCTTCTAATAAAGAGATATTTGCTCTAAAATTATCCAAAAAAATAGATTCTTCTTTTTCAAAAAAAATATTTGTAAATGTGTTTTCTATGAGATCGAAACCTTTTTTATTTTTCGATACTTGAAAAAGCATATTTACGTCATCTGTTGAGAGTTTTATATCCTTATTTTGAATTAAGGATAAGCCAATTTGATTGTTAAAGTTTAAAAAGTCATTTGATATTGTTTTAAAACCTAACTGTTTGAATAAAAAAGCCACTGATTGTGAACCAGCAAATGCATCCAGGGCTGTTTTTACATTTACGGGTATAAAGTTTTTTATCCATACTAAATGAGTGTGTTTTGCTCCTAGGTACTGTGGCTCAGGAAAAAGAAAATTAAAATATGAGTACTCTTCAAAAAGCATTTTGTGAACTGTTTTTATTTAAGCCGCCAAGTTACAAATTTTAAAGTTTTAGCGATCTACATCTACACAATTGGCTCCGATTCGGCGGCATCAATCAAATCCTGCGGCAATGCCTTGGTAGCCCGTGCGCCCAATTCCCTAATTTTTTCGGCTTTCCCGATCAAAGTATCGCCGGGGCGGGTGGCATTGGTCAGTTTGTGCATGGCGCTATCGTATGCATCGCGGGCGCTGTCAAGGCGTAGGCCGATGCTGCGCAAATCCTCTACGAACGCGACGAATTTATCGTACAAAAAGCCGCTTTGGCGCGCAATTTCAAGCACAGAACGGGTCTGTTTTTCCTGTTTCCACAAATGCGAAACGGTGCGCATGGTGGCCATCAAACTGCCGGTACTCACCAAAATAATGTTGCGTTCCAGGGCATCGGTGAAAAGCCGGGGATCTGCCTGGGAGGCCGTACTCAGGGCGCTTTCAAGCGGGATAAACAACAACAAATAATCGGGCGTATTAACTTGATACAACAACTGATAATTTTTCCGGCTCAGGTTGTCCACATGCGCGCGGATGCTGTCGATGTGCGCGCGCAAATGCCGGTCGCGCTGCGTTGGATCGGCTTCGTTAAAGAAACGTTCAAATGCGGTGAGCGAAACCTTAGCATCGATGATAAGATGCTTGCTATCAGGTAGTTGTACAATAAAATCGGGGCGTTTGGCCGCGCCCGCTTCGTCGCGCAGCGTAACCTGGGTTTCAAAATGAACGCCTTTTACCAGACCTGATTTTTCAAGCAACACCTCCAGTTGGTATTCGCCCCAGTCGCCCTGGGTTTTGCTTTGTCCTTTCAATGCAGAAGTCAGGTTGTGCGCATCGCGGCTCAGTTGTACGTTCAGGCTGTGCAGTTGTTCGATTTCCCGTTTCAAACTTGATTTTTCACGGGTTTCTTCCAAGAATTTGCGTTCGATGTTTTCTTCAAATTCCTTGATTTTTTCGCGCAGCGGGCTTAAAATTGCCTGCATTTGTTGGGCGTTTTGCTGCCCGAAACGCTGGCCTTTTTCTTCCAGTAAGCGGTTGGCTACGTTTTCAAATTCGGTTTGGAAGCGTTTTTGCAAGGTTTCCATATCCGTTTTTTGGCTTATCAATGTGTCCTCCAAGTGCGCGATTGTTTGGTCGCGTCCTGCTAATTGTGCGCCTAAGTCCCTGATTTCCTGTTCTTTAGCAACCAATTCAGTGCGCAGGATTTCGTGTTGGGCAACAATGGTGTTATATAGGTCTTTAGACACGTGCTGCCCGGGAAGCGCAGTGGTATTGCCTTGTTGCCGGAGCAGCATCAGCACAAGGAGGATAACCAGGACGGCCCCAACTAAAATGAGTATCGTTTGATCCATAACAGATACAAACATACGGCAAAATACAGTTTGTTGTGTTTTTTTTGTGAGTTTAAAACAAATAATTTCTTTGTTGCCGAAAAATCCTGGAAATTGGGCATTGATCGAAAAACAGGGTTTTGAATGAATTATTTGCACGTTTAGACGGTTTTTTAGATCATGTTGCACGCGGATTTATTTGCTTTTGAAAACGAAAACCTACTTTTTACTCATGCGTTTTTTCTACCCTGTTCTTCTTTTACTTTTTATAAGTCGGCTTGTCCATGCTCAAAGCCGCATTGAAAACCAGGCGCAATTTCAAATCCATATTCAGCGGACTAAAGAAAAGTTTACCGTTGATGGCAAACTGGACGAAGCAGCCTGGCAAAAGGCCGAAATGGCTACCGATTTTTTGATTAAATGGCCGACAAACGGTGTAAAATCAAAAACGCGCACTGAAATTAAATTGTGCTACGATGACCGTTTCCTGTATATCGGGGCGGTTTGTGTGGATTCCACACCCGATTATATTGTTCAGAACCTGAAACGCGATGTCGGATATTGGGATTCAGACGGCATCGCAGTGCTACTTGACCCTGCTAACCGGGCCACAAATGGCTACTTTTTCGGCCTCACACCAGCGGGCGCGCAAACGGAAGGGCTGGTGAGTAATGACCCGCAAAACGACAATTTTACCTGGGACAATCGCTGGTTCGGCGAAGTTACGCATCAGGCCAATGGCTGGACGGCGGAGTTTGCCATTCCGTTTCAAATTATTCGTTTCGATGCAGGAAAGCAGGAATGGGGCATAAACTTTATCCGAAATGACGCTTCCAACGGTCAATGGAGCACTTGGACGCGAATGCCCCTTCAGGTGGAAGGCACAGATCTTGGCTTTTTGGGCAAACTGATTTGGGACGCGCCGCCGCCCAAAGCCAAAGGGAATTACAATATTTCCCCTTATGGAACGGTGGGTTTGTCGCGCGATTTTGAAGCGGGCGAAGCCTATCAAGTGAAACCAAATGCGGGCTTGGATGCTAAAATCGGCATCGGCTCGTCTATGAACTTAGATGTGACGGTGAATCCCGATTTTTCACAAATTGAGATTGACGAACAAGTGGTGAATTTGACACGCTTTGATGTTCAATTGCCCGAAAAACGCACATTTTTCCTTGAAAATGCCGATATTTTTAGCAATTTTGGAATTCCGCCCATTCGGCCATTCTTTTCCCGAAAGATTGGATTGGATGAAGACGGGCGTCAAATTCCCATTCTCGGCGGGCTTCGGCTAACAGGAAATTTGAATGCACAAACCCGGATTGGCGTTATGGACATGCAAACGGCAGCTAAAAACGGCAACCCTGCGCAGAATTTTTCCGCGCTGGCCCTGCACCGGCGCTTGTTTGGGCGTACTTCCATGAGCGCTTATGTGCTAAACCGCCAAAATACCGGCAAAGACGAAGGCCATAAAAACACGGAGGGGAGCAATGCAGGCGCTGAATTTCTGCATATTTCCAATGACGGAAAATGGACCTATTGGGCAACCACCCACGGCGGGTTTAAACCGGGCTTTGCGGGTAAAAACCTGTGGGGCAACACGGGCGGCCAATATGTAAGCGATCGTTTTAATATTTTGCTGGATGTACTTCATGTTGGGGTAAATTATAATGCTAATATGGGCTTTGAATCCCGGATTCAAAACTATGACGCGCTCTATGATACGACTATTCGCATCGGGTATAATTTTATTTTTTCTGAAAGTGCGCTGCGCTTTTTTCCCGCCAATCCAAATCATTCGCGACTCAATTTAATGGAACTTGGGTTTTCTAATTTTACCGTCCTCAATCCGAACGGTAGTTTGAATGAACAATTTGACAACCTGAATTATACCTGGAATTTTAAAAATACTACGGAAATCAAAACCTGGGTGGAGACGACGACCGCGCGGGTGCCGGTGCATTTTAAGTTTGATGAAGAAACGAATGAAAAATGTCCTCCTTTGCCGAATCGTACCTATCATTTTGCGGTAGCGGGTTTGTCGTTTAACACCGATAATCGCAAACGTTTGTTGCTTGAAACGGAGGCAACTGCGGGCGGTTTTTACAACGGCAGACAGATCGGCGCAACCATCGGGTTTCGGTATCGGGCGCAACCCTGGGGCAATTTTGGTTTGAAATTTCAATACAATTTGCTCGATTTTCCGGCGCCTTATTGTGATGTAGTTTTGTTTAATATTACCCCGCGTATTGAGTTGTTTTTTAGTCGAAAACTGAACTGGACAACTTTTATTCAATATAATACGCAAGCGGATAATTTTAATTTAAACAGCCGCTTGCAATGGCGTTTCCGTCCTATGAGTGATTTATTTTTAGTGTACACGGATAACTATGCGGTGCAGGTTTGGGGGCCGAAAAACCGGGCCTTTGTGGTGAAATTGAATTATTGGCTTTGATTGCTCGCTACCCGGAAAAGCAGGTTTGTTGTGTACGCGTAATCGGTCTTTGTGTCCTTTGTGAAATCTTTGTGCGCTTTGTGTTTACCCCTCTCAGGCGGTCAAAGCCTTAAAAATCAATACTTTGTAATTTCTAGTTTTGAAGTAGATATGTTTAGTACTGCACCTTGTCTTAGCCGATTTAGAGGATAAAACACAAAGATCACGAAGGTTTCACAAAGGACACAAAGACCGACTAAGCGTACGCTGCTTCATAAAAATCTTAACCTAGTGCTGCATCCGGTGGATCGTGGCGTTATACAATCTATTGAACAATGAATTTTTGACTAACCCGTCTTGTTGCCCCGACTGCCGTTTTGTACTCCGCAACCAACACATAAGTTCCGCTTGGCCAGCCCAAAACAGAAATCACTTCCTGCTGTTTGCCCGCTGTAAAGTTTTTAGCGCTGGAGCCAAGCATCCTCCGACCCGTCACATCAAGCACCTGGTATGAAATGGTCGTTTCATTTGGCAAATAAAAATCCCATTGCAACTGGTTTGAAACCGGGTTCGGGAACAAAGCGCCTGTGTTGAGCGTCCAAATTTCCTTATTTTCAACCGGTGTTTCCAAGTAAGTTTGCCAAACACCCAACCCGTGCGTGGCCACCCGCAAATGTCGGTCGGCTGAAACGCTCAGGTGCATGACGGGCATGGCGTTGGGCGCATTTTCGGAATACCATTGCCAGCTCGCACCAGCGTCCGGGGAAAACCAAACGCCGAGGTCATTGCCGAGGTAAAGATGGTCGGGAAACTGCAGATCAATGAGCAATGAACTTGCCGGCACATCCGGGATGCTTTGGTCAATGGCGGTCCAACTCAGCCCGTCGTCGATGGATTTCCAGATATGACGGGTATTAAAACCAGAAAAAACGGTATATATAATAGATGGATTTACAGGGTTTATGGCGATGTCCATACAAATTCGGTTGGGCAAACCTGTGAGTTGGGTGGATGTGGCTCCTCCGTTCGTGACTTTGAAAACCCGTGCCTCGGTTGTGGTATATGGAGCGGTGCTGCAATAAACAATGCCCGGATTGCTGGGGTGGACTGCAATGCTCAGGATAATGTCGCCGCCGCCGACAAAATTGTTGGTGTATTTAGTCCAGGCTTGTCCGCTGTTCACGGATCGGTACAGGCGTTGCGCGCCCGCGTACATGACTTCGGGATGATTGGGCGCAATTTCAAAAGGGCCGTTGAAGCAGGCTTTTTCGCTCGACATGGTACTTCCGTTGATGCCGGTCCAGCTGCTTCCGCCATCGGTAGAGCGGGAAATGTTTAAATATTGGGCAGAACCAAAAACTAATTGCTCATTTAAGGGATTTACAGCAGTACAGGCTCCATCTGCGCCTAAAACGCGGATCCAATCGGTGCTCCCCTTGTAAATCGCCGTTGCATTGTCTTGCATACCGCCGATACACCAGTTCGGGTTGGTGGGGGAGTTACTCAAATTGGCGTAAAACTGTTGGGTTTGGTAGCCGCCGTTGCGCCCGGCCCAGGTTTCGCCGCCATTATAAGAAATAAAAATACCGCCATCGGTGGCTGCATACACGACATTCGGATTGTTGGGCAACCAATATAAACGGTGTACGTCGGCGTGCACATAATTAAACGGGCCTTCCGGGTTGCCTGCGGGCACAGCGCCGAAATACCAGTAATTCCAATAGGTTTTTTGTGAAATATACTGGCCACCGTCGTAGGATTTCCACACGTCTATGCCAGCCCAAAGAATGGTAGTGGTGTCGAATGGATAAACGGTCACATCGTGGGAGTACCAACCTTGAGAACTGCAGGTATTATTTGAACTCATCAGCGCCCAATGTTCGCCGCCGTCGACGGTTTTGTACAGACCAATTTGCTGAAATGCGTCGGCCATGGAGGCAAAAAGGACTTCCGGGTTCGAGGTATTCATGCCAAGCATGGTTTTGCCGGAATAACTGACGGGGAGTCCGTTGCTCAGTTTTTGAAACGTATTTCCGCCGTTGATGGAGCGATAAATGCCGCTTACGGATTGGTCATCAAGCGAGCCGTGGGTTACATAAACCTTGTTCGTATCAATCGGATTGATTTCAATATCGACCGCCATTTTGAGGTTGTTGACGGTTTGCCAGCTCGCGCCCGCATCGCGGCTGCGCAGGAGGCCTTCGGTGGTGGCAGCAAAGATGGTTGCCGGGCGTTTGGGGTTTATTTTGATGTCTTGTACGCCGCGCAGGTTTCCGTAAGACCAGTCGAGGCTTTTGAACCAGGTTTGGCCTCCATCCGTACTTTTGAGAATCCCGATGCCGTAGGTGCCGCGCGTGGTTCGGATGGCGACATTGGGCATGGAGTTTTCCCAATTATACACCTCGCCGGTACCAATATACATCACCTGCGGGTGCTGCGGGTCGATGGCGATGGCTGCGACGCCGAGAACCGGGAAACCGGTTTCGACACGTTGCCAGGCATTGGCGCCGCGGCCCCCGCTGGTGCTTTTCCACAAACCGCCAGCCGCGCTTCCTGCCCAAATAACAGCAGTATCAAGCGGATTTACCGCGATGCAAAGGGTGCGTCCGCCAAAATTTTTCGGGCCAATGGATTCCCATTCGTTGGAACGCTCATCGCGTTTCTGCGCGGTTTGGCGCATAAACGCAAGGGCTTCCGTGTATTTTTCGGTATAAAAACGGCCTTCAGGAAACGTGCGGGCCATTGTCCACCAGTCCATGGCTTCACCTGCCTCGGACGGGCTTTCTATTTCAGGATGAACGGTAGAGATAAAACAGGCTATGATCGCGCCCGCGCACAGGAGGCTGGCAAAAATGACTTTTTTCATAGTAGACTTGTTGAGGCTGTTTCATAAGCAAATAGTAAAACTGAAATATCAAATTTTATTTTGAAATAAGTAAATACTCATCAGATGACTCAGAGTCATCAAATGAGTATTTACTTATTTCAAAATAAAATTTGGCTTAGTGAAATCAATTGATACTTATGCGACAGCCTCCGCAAATTTAGTATAAACCCCTGACTGACAAATCATTTTCGTTACAGACCGGTCTTGTGGGAAAAAGTGTGGGAAAAGCGTTTATAGCGAAGGGAAAATGTGCTATTACCGGTCCGACTACTTGGTTGATCTGACAAGCCAGGGGATGTTTTTTGACGGGGCACGGTTGAGGGTAGACGGTAGACGGGGGGGCTTCGGGTTTGAGTTTGTGGTTGAACTTGATCTTGAATTTGTGGTTGAACTTGATCTTGAATTTGTGATTGAATTTGATCTTGAATTTGAGTTTTAAGGTTTGATATTCAAAAAGTTAAATATCAAATTCAAACACAAGATCAAATTCAATCACAAACTCAAACCCGAAGCCCCCCGTCCACCGTCCACCGTCTACCGTCTACCGTCCACCGTCCACCGTAATGCCTACGCCGAGCAAGCCTCGCAGTCCGGATTATCGATACTGCAGATTTTGCCTTGTATTTCGTTTACATCAAGGGCCGCCATTTGGAGTGGGGCAGGAACCGTTTGCGGCGCTGCAGTTGTTACCGAGGCTTCATTTACCACGGCATTTACAGCAAATTTTTGCTGGTGCTTTTGGCTTAGCGTAAATTTGATCGGTTCAGTAGCCGCTTTGGAACGCAGGTAGTACATGCCCGTTTTCAGGCCCTTTTGCCAGGCATAAAAATGCATGGACGACAATTTGCCGAATGTAGGCGCTTCCATGAACAGGTTAAGCGACTGGCTTTGGCAGATAAAGGCGCCACGGTCGGCCGAAAGGTCAATGATGACTTTTTGGCTGATTTCGTAGGCGGTTTTGTACAAATCGCGGATTTCAACCGGAATATCTTCAATGCCCTGGATGGAGCCGTTGGCCGCCATGATGGCTTCGCGCATGTCTTCATTCCACATACCAAGGCGCACGAGGTCGCGCATGAGGTGTTTGTTCACCACGATGTGTTCGCCTGCGAGGGTGCGGCGCGTGTAGAGGTTGGAAGTGTAAGGCTCGAAACATTCGTTGTTGCCGAGGATCTGGCTGGTTGAAGCGGTCGGCATCGGAGCCAGCAAGAGGGAGTTGCGCACGCCGGTTTTCATCACGCGTTTGCGCAGGCTGTCCCAATCCCAACGGTCGGAGGGTTGAACATCCCACAGGTCAAACTGGAATTGGCCTTTGCTGATCGGCGAACCCTGGAAGGTTTCGTAAGCGCCGTGTTTTTCAGCCAGGGCACAGCTTTCAGTAACCGCTGCAAAGTAAATCGTTTCAAAAATATCCTTGTTCAGTTGACGCGCTTCCGGGCTGTCGAACGGACAACGCATCAAAATGAATACGTCGGCCAAACCCTGTACACCCAAACCGATCGGGCGGTGGCGCATGTTGGAACGCTCTGCTTCCGGAATCGGGTAATAGTTGATGTCAATGACTTTATTCAGGTTGCGGGTCACGACACGGCTGATTTCGTAGAGTTTTTCGAAATTAAAGGTACCGTTGTCCACAAATTTAGGCAAAGCCAATGATGCCAAGTTACACACTGCTACTTCGTCGGGCGAGGTGTATTCCATGATCTCGGTACACAGGTTGCTGGAACGGATGGTGCCGAGGTTTTTCTGGTTGCTCTTTTTGTTGGCCGCGTCTTTATACAATATATAAGGCGTACCTGTTTCAATCTGACTTTCAAGGATGGCGTTCCATAACTCGCGGGCTTTCACCACTTTGCGCTGGCGACCTTCCTGTTCGTATTTGTGGTACAGGGCTTCAAATTCGCCGCCGTACACATCAAACAGACCGGACGCTTCATTCGGATCGAAGAGCGACCAATCGGCGTCGTCTTTTACGCGTTCCATGAACAAATCGGAGATCCACATAGCATAGAACAAATCGCGGGCGCGCATTTCTTCTTTGCCGTGGTTCTTTTTCAGTTCCAAAAACTCATAAATATCGGCGTGCCAGGGTTCAAGATACACGGCGAATGCGCCTTTGCGTTTGCCGCCGCCCTGATCTACATAACGGGCAGCGTCGTTGAATACGCGCAACATCGGGATAATACCGTTTGAAGTACCGCCGGTTCCTTTGATGTAAGAACCCGTAGCGCGAATGTTATGGATGCTTAAACCGATGCCGCCGGCGCTTTGAGAGATGAGGGCGCAACGCGACAGGGTTTCAAAAATGCCCTTGATGCTGTCGTCTGTCATGCTCAGCAGGAAACAGGACGACAACTGTGGTTTTGGTGTGCCGGCGTTGAAGAGGGTAGGGGTGGCGTGGATAAACCAGCGCTCCGACATCAGGTTGTAGGTTTCAATCGCGGCGTCAATATCGTTCATGTGTATGCCTACGGACACGCGCATGAACAAGTGTTGCGGGCGTTCCACCACCTTGCCGTTCATCCGCATGAGGTAGGAACGTTCGAGGGTTTTAAACCCGAAATAATCAAATTCAAAGTCCCGGTCAAAAATGATGGCGCTGTCGAGGCGTTCCTTGTTTTTTTGAACGATTTTATATACTTCCTCGCTAATCAGTCCGGCCCGATCGCCCGTTTTCGGGTCGATATAGTGGTACAAATCCTGAATTACCTTGTGGAATGACTTATCCGTTTCCTTGTGCAGGTTGCTTACCGCGATGCGGGCCGCCAGCAAGGCATAATCGGGGTGAACGGTGGCCATGGTGGCCGCTGTTTCTGCTGCCAGGTTGTCGAGCGAAACCGTGGTTACGCCGTCGTAAAGGCCCATAATGACCTTTTTTGACACTTCAATAATGTTGACATAATTGGTGTCAAGTCCGTAAGACATTTTACGGATACGGGCCGTGATTTTGTCAAAGGATACTTCCTCCTTTCTGCCTGAACGTTTGATTACTTGCATAATGGTTGTTTTAATTGTAATGATGTCGGTTTTCTTTCTTGTTCTTGATGGTGTTATAACTGAAGCAAGTTCGTCGCAGGATTAAAAAGCAGCGTAAAATTTAAGGCGGTTAAAGATGCTTAAAGCAAGTTAACCGTTTCAGACAAGGATTGCCTTACATGAGAAAACCTGTAAGGCGCGCATCGAGTGCCGTGAAATAACTGTGATAATAACAGAGGGAATACAACAGATCTATTCTGTCATACTTAGGGAAGCGAAATTAGGGAGATTTGCAGGGGTGGGCAAATTTTTTTTTCCACACGATGTTAATAACTAATGTAAGTTGTTGATAATCAATAGGAATATTTTGTGAGTTTTCTTATTAACAATGTTAGTAACTTAGTGTTAGCTTTTTCGGAAGACATTGACAAACAGGGGAATATCGAACATCGAACAGGGGAATATCGAACATCGAATGGGGGCGTTACGCCCGGCATCTTCAAATACCAAGCCCAACGCCCCCGTTCGATATTCGGTGTTCGTCCGTTCGATATTCCCTACACTGTTTCGTCGACGATGGCTGCCGCGTCGGTTGCGTTGATTTTCACCGAGGCGATGCCGTTTTCGCAACCGGATTCGCTTTCGTACATTTGGCTGGTGCCGATCACCTGACCGTTACCGGCTTTGAGCACGAAGTAGAATTTGCCGTTCGATGCTGTTTTGCGTTCGTAGCGGCTGTCGTCAAATGAATTATTGATGACGGAGTTGATGCCGTTGGTGCAGCCGGCTTTTGCTGTGTAGCCTTCGCTGCTGAGAATCACCTGACCGTTGTCGGCTTTGAGGTTGAATTGAAATTCACCGTTTGTTCTGGCGGAAATAACAAATTTGCCCATTTGTAATAATTTGGTTTGTGAAACAATCTTTAAAAACTAAAAGTCGGCTTCCATGGTGAACGCTTGTTCTTCGCGTTTGCCCATCACGCCGGCTTTTTGATAATCGCCCACCCGTTTTTCGAAGAAATTGGTTTTGCCCTGCATTGAAATCAGGTCCATCCACGGGAATGGGTTGGCGGTGTTGTAAAATTTATCCGCGCCGAGTGAATTCAGCAGGCGATCTGCCACAAATTCAATGTACTGGCTCATCATGTCGGCGTTCATACCGATGAGTGAAACCGGTAAGGCGTCGGTCACGAATTCTTTTTCAAACGAAACGGCTTCTGTAATAATGGCTGTAATTTCCGCTGCATCCGGTTTGTCCTGAAGCATGGAAAACAGCAGGCAGGCAAAGTCGCAGTGCATACCTTCATCGCGGCTAATCAGTTCGTTTGAAAAAGTAAGGCCCGGCATGAGGCCGCGTTTTTTGAGCCAGTAAATGGCGCAGAACGAACCGGAAAAGAAAATGCCTTCTACCGCAGCAAAAGCAATCAGGCGGTGTGCGAAGGTGGGGGCGTTTTCGATCCAACGCAAAGCCCAGTTGCCTTTTTTCGACACACAATCAAGGTTGCGCAGGGCATTAAACAGGAAGTCTTTTTCTTTAGGCTCCTTAATATAGGTGTCGATCAGCAGCGAATACATTTCGGAGTGAATGTTCTCGATCGCCACCTGAAATCCGTAAAAACAGCGGGCTTCCGGAATCTGTACTTCCCGCATGAAATTGAGCACAAGATTTTCATTTACAATCCCGTCGGACGCGGCAAAAAAGGCGAGCACGTGTTTGATAAAGTGGCGCTCCCCGTCGTTGAGTTTTTGATCCCAGTCGTTCATATCCTGGGTAAGATCAACTTCTTCTACGGTCCAAAACGAAGCCACTGATTTTTTATACCATTCCCAGATGGTGGAGTATTTGATTGGAAAAAGTACGAAGCGGTCGGCGTTTTCCGCCAGCAGTGGATCTGGTGCAAATGATTCTTGTGACATTTTAATGGTGTGTGTGACTATTATTTAGAGAAGGTTATTGTCGTGTCAAACGGCGTCCGTAAAATCCTTACGATGTTCAATAACGGTTTCGGCAACATTTCGTGCCGTAAAACCGAACTGGACAAAGATAAACAAGGCGAATAAATGGGATGAAGCGGCTGTAAATTATGCTCAGGGTTTCACGCCTGCCGCAACGATGTTTGAGCAGCTAAATTAAGGGATAAAAAATTTGCTTGAAATGAAGTTTTCCACAAAATGTTAGCTGTTAATACAATATACTGATTTTCAATGGGTATTAAGCGTTGTGTTTTTTATCCACAATGTTAATAACTCGATGTGGATATTTTTTACTACGGAATTATTTGAAAATGAGCGCGGGAGTCTACGGGGGCAAATGTTTTTCTGAATGTAGTAAAGTCCTTTATGAAGCGGAGTACACTTAGTCGGCCTTTGTGTCCTTTGTGTAACCTTCGTGATCTTTGTGTTTTCTCCTCTAACTCGGCTAAGCCAAGATGCTGTACTAAACATATTTACCTCAAAACCAGAAATTATAAGGCTTTGACCTGCTTGAGAGGGGTAAACACAAAGCGCACAAAGATTTCACAAAGGACACAAAGGCCGATTACGCATACACAACTAAACCGCAATTAATATTTGCCCCCCATTATTCCTGCATTGGTAAAGATATGTAGAAACCGTAGCCCTCCGGGGCAATGTCATTGACTTAAGGATTTTAAAGTCCTGAAAGGACGAAATCATTAACACAGGGTAACACCCTGTGCCTTTGAAGCCGTGTGAGATCTAAGCCCTGAAAGGGCGAAATCATCCGGCGCTACGTATGATTCCGCCCTTTCAGGGCTTCTCAAAAACCTTGGCTATTTTAAATTGGGCGTTGCCCAATTCTAATGATTTCGCCCCTTTGGGGCTGTGGTAACCCTTAAGTCAATGACATTGCCCT
>JBAXTB010000599.1:0-2387 GCA_037130425.1 Bacteroidota bacterium | reverse complement strand
AAATCATGTAATCTTAAATCTCAAATCCTTAAGTCAATGACATTGCCCTGAAGGGGGCCGTACAAGCAACGCCCAATGCCAAGACTTCCAAGATCAAAAAACATACTGCCTCAAAACAGTTTTAATCTCTCAGTACTTATCACTCAACCTTTTCTTTTTTACATGAAATCTGCAATTACTATTTTTTTAGCCTTCGTTTGTTTTTCTATGAGTCTTCAGGCCCAAACAGAAGAGGCCAAAGCCAAAGCCATCAGAGACGCAGCGATGAAAGCCGATACTGGTTGGGCGCACGGCGGAAGCATCGGTTTTGACCTGTCGGGCATGGGTTTGTTCAATCCGAAACAAGGCGCGGGCGGCAATCGTTTCGGCATCGGGATGGTGACCAACCTGAGCGCCAATTATAAAGCGCGTAAATCGTTCTGGAGCAATTTGCTTGAGGTTCGCCTTGGCGCACAAAAAGTAACCATAACGGATCTGACAACGACCCCGGCCACTTCACGCAAAGATTTTGTCAAAAACCTTGACCTGTTGCGTCTGAATTCTCGTTTCGGATACCTGATTGCGGGCGATAAATTGTTTGCCGCCATTGATGCTGTGGCTGAAACCTTTCTGATGCCGCTGTATCCGGGAAATACCATTCAACCGGTGAAATCGGGCGATGAAACCTTAGCCAAATTCCTGAACCCGCTGACCGTTGACCTTTCTCCGGGTATCGCTTACAACCCGAACGGGCACTGGGCATTCTTTGCGTCGCCTGCGTCCACCCGCTATATCGTGGTAGCCGACCAGCGCATCGCCGATAAGTACCTGCATATTTCGAAAGAAGCGCTTACGGGCGACAACTATTTCCTTGGTCTTGGCGCCAAATTGCGCGCAGGATATGTTGGTAAATTCCTGAAAGACCATATCGCAGTGAACAGTAACCTGAGCCTGTTTTCCAACTACCTGAACCATCCGGAAAACATCGATGTGTTGTGGACCAACAACGTAGATATTCAGATTTTCAAAGGATTATCGCTGGGCTTGCTGGGCGAGTTGTTTTATGACAACGATGTGAGCGTACAAATTGACCGCAATAAAAACGGCATTTACGGCGAACAAAACCCGGCTACCGGCCTGAATGAATTCGCGCCTGCGGCCTCAATCACCGGCTCGTTTATGTTGAAATACACCCGCACGTTTTAAAATTATGCGCATCCTCATGGTTTGCCTTGGTAATATCTGTCGCAGCCCTTTGGCCGAAGGTATTATGCAACACAAAATCACGCAACACGGGCTGCCGTGGGAGGTGGACAGTGCCGGCACCGGCCACTGGCATGTGGGAGAATTACCCGATCCGCGCTCGATTGCAACCGCCCGCCAACACGGGGTTGACATTACTTACCAGCGGGCGCGCCAGTTCAAAGCCGCTGATTATGAGCGCTTTGACCGGATTTTTGTGATGGATGCGCAAAACCTCCGCGATGTGCTGCGCCTTGCGCCGTCCGACGAACACCGAACCAAGGTAAGCCTTATGATGAATGAGGCTTACCCTGGTCAGGATCGGAACGTACCCGATCCTTATTATGACGACGATGGTTTTGAGGCTGTTTTTCAAATGCTCGATGAAGCCTGTGATCGTTTCATCGAACGCAACGCATAAGCCCGTATGCGTTATTTTTTGTCGCTTTCCTACCTCGGTACTGCTTTTTCCGGTTGGCAACGCCAGCCCAATGCCCCCTCGGTACAGGAAACGCTGGAAACCGCCCTTTCCACTATTTTACGTCGGCCCACCGAAATAACTGGCTGTGGCCGCACGGATGCTGGCGTACATGCCCGGTACTATGTCGCACATTTTGACACAGAAGATGCCCTGCCGCCAACCTTCATCATTGGTTTAAATAGTCTGTTGCCATCCACGATCGCGGTGCGGGCCGCTCATCCCGTACACGCGGAGGCGCACGCGCGCTACGATGCCTTCGAGCGCAGTTACGAATACCATATTGCCTTGCACAAAGATCCGTTTGCCATCAACACGGCCTGGTTTTTTCCGCAAAATGCACGCTTAGATTTGGATTTGATGCAGCAGGCCGCCGCTTTGATTCCGCGCTACGAAGCATTTTTCCCGTTTTGCAAAACCCATAGCGGCGTGGATTCTTATATCTGCCACATAAAAGAGGCGGTGTGGGAACTGCGGCCGGAAGAAGACCGCTTAGTGTTTAAAATCACCGCCAACCGTTTTTTGCGCGGCATGGTACGCCTGATCGTGGGCGCGAGCGTGCAGGCGGGCATGGGGAAAATCAGCCTTGAGGCGATTGATACGGCGCTGCGGGAACAGACGATGCTGGGCAAGAGTTTGAGTGTGCCGGCGGAGGGGCTGGCGTTGACGGGGGTTAGGTATCCGTTTG
>JBAXTB010000598.1:0-2387 GCA_037130425.1 Bacteroidota bacterium | reverse complement strand
AAAAGTGGAGCTGGCGGGATTCGAACCCGCGTCCGGACAAAGCGCCGAAACGCCTTCTACATGTTTAGTTTCTGATTAGTTTTTCGAGTACGGGTTGGTTCAAAAACAGACACATCCGCACCTTATCCTCTGTGTTTCACCCGCCGATCGAGGCATCTCTTTGGGCAATCCTGCTTTTTTTTGATGCGCGGTGGCCTATGTAGCAGGCATCAAGACGAAGAGGGGGACGCTTGGCGTTGCCCTCACACGGCGCAAAGGCTTTCTAATTCTCTAGAACTAGGCAGCCATGGCATACTGAGTGTTGCCAGTCAATGTTCGAACGTTGTTTTTTACAGAGTAACCGCCCATGCTCTGACATGCTTACGATCCGACTACACTTTCCCGTCGATACCAGACAGCCCCATGTATTGTGTACTCAGTTTAATCTGCAAAGGTAAACCAAAAAATTGAACATTTTGTTCCCGATAAGCGCTAAATGACTTACAAATCTTCTATGCAAGGTAAAACGCTTACGCGCTCTATGACGAATGTCAACTTAGGGTTCCCCCTTTAGCCTTTTTGCCCGCCGGAAATTCCTTATCTTTGCAACGCCTTATCATCCAACCAATAAAATACAAATTAGCATGATCAAAATCGGTATCATCCGGGAGGGGAAAGTTCCCCCCGATGCAAGAACGCCCCTGACGCCCGAACAATGCGTGGAAATTCAACAAAAATGGAATGTTTCCATCGTCGTTGAGCCGTCGCCTATCCGTAGTTTTAAAGATGAAGAGTACACACGCCTTGGCATTGTCATGCAGGATGACCTGTCTGATTGCGATATTTTATTGGGCGTAAAGGAAGTGCCGGATCAAAAACTAATTCCCAATAAAACCTACCTGTTTTTCTCACATACCATTAAAAAACAGGCATATAACAGGCATTTGCTCCAAGCTGTATTGGAAAAAAATATTCGCCTGATCGATTATGAAACCCTCACCGATGAGCGCGGCGACCGCCTGATTGCATTCGGTTTTTACGCTGGCATCGTAGGCGCGCACAACGGAATATGGGCTTATGGCAAACGAACAGGCCTGTTCGACCTGCCGCGTATGTGCGAAACCCACGATTATGCGGCTGTAAAAGAAGCTTATAAACACATCAATTGGCCGCCCATGCGCATTGTGCTTACCGGCGGCGGACGTGTAGCCTCAGGCGCTGTGCGCAACCTGCACGATATGGGCATTCAAGCGGTTTCTCCCCGTGATTTTTTGCATAAACAGTTCAACGGCCCTGTGTACACCCAGTTGTTTGCCCAAGATTATGTGCAGCATCGCGACGGGCCGGGTATCTTCAAAAAAGCGCATTTCTATGCTCAGGGCGATGAATATATAAGCACTTTTGCGCCGTATTACCGCCATGCCGATATTTTTATCAACGGCATTTTTTACGACCCCAAGGCGCCCAAGTTTTTTACCAGCACCGATATGATGCAGCCGGATTTTAACATATCAGTTATTGCCGACATCAGTTGCGATATTGCGCCGGACGCCTCGGTACCATGTACCCTGCGTCCCAGTACCATTGCCCAGCCCTTGTATGGTTTTGATCCTGTAAAGCAATGTGAAACAGAGCATCACCAACAAGACATGGTTGATATTATGGCTATTGATAATTTGCCTTCAGAACTCCCGCGCGACGCGTCTGCATTTTTTGGTAAACAATTGATTGACAATGTATTGCCTGAACTTTTAAAAGGTCGGGAGAGCGAGGTGATTCAACGCGCGATGATTGCCGAAGCGGGGCGTCTCAAGGAGCGTTACGCCTATCTGACGGATTATGTCAATGAATCGGTGCATCATTAGGCAATGAAAAAAGCCGCCCATCTTTTGCAGATATGGCGGCCTATTGCGTTTTCATGTGGTCTTTTTGGTGAGACCGGTGGGGTAGTTTTAGGGGAATGGCTTTGGTTAGGGTGGCTTTCAGGGTAGTTTTTGGCGTCTATTTGGGAATATTTAGGCTCGCGGTATGAGGGCGTTTTCTTTTGCGTTTCCATTTTCCCCGGATCGTTCTTTCCACAATCCGGGGGAATTTCGTCTTTCATGCTTTTCTTGGAGTAGGATTATGGAGGTCATGTGTTTTGGCGCTAGGACTCCAGGGTTTTCATCATTTGTTGGCGTTCAGACTTGGGAGCCGAGTGGGTTTCTTTATTGGAAGACGGTGATGGTGGCGGTGTTGAAGTCGACACGGACACGAATCAATTTGCGATCCGTAGAAACCGTAAGTGCCGTAGAACCGTCTGGATTGACTACGGTTACTTCTTTTGTGCTTGCATCAAATTTGAAACCGCCGACATTTGTTTTAACGGTTGGACTAAGATTTGTGGTTCCGATTTCTGACACTTTGAA
>JBAXTB010000597.1:0-2388 GCA_037130425.1 Bacteroidota bacterium | reverse complement strand
ACAGTTTTTTTCACAATGACACGGCCTTCAATCAGGGCGTGCGATCCGTCAAAGAGGATCAGGAAGGCAACTTGAGGGTGGGTACGGGAAAGGGGTTGAAAATCCTTGATCCTACGCGTTCATATTTGCTGCCGTTACGGCTGTTTAATGTGCCTGATTCCTTAGCCGATTTACCATCCGGCATTTCTAAAGGACCGGGGAACAGCCTCTATATAGCAGCAGGAAAACAGATATTTCAATACGAGGCCCGGCATCTCGTTTTAAAATGGACCCTGCCTACAGAAGGCGTCTTTGATCCTTTTGTAATTCAATACAGCCGGCGTGATACCTGTCTTTACATTCATGATTTGCCCTCCAATTACAATTCCATATTCGTGATAGACGCTGGTGGAAGGATCGTAAAAAACCCGTATTTGTACGACAAACAATTCAGGTTACTATCTAATAAAATATTTAACGGCTTTATTTCCTTCTGGGCTTTGGCTGATTCGGTTCAATTATGCCAATTAAATATTGCCTGCCTTTACGATAAGTCGCACCAGTATTTCATTTCGGGATTGGAATACCCAATACAAAAATATGTGCATGATCGGCAGATTTTAATCGATCGTTTTATACAAAAAAGTTCGTATGTTGTTAAAGGCAATCTTTCGGGCTTCACTTTCGCAAATCTCTACCGTTTGCCCAACGGCGTAGACGTATTTTCAAGTAAGGAAGGTTTTTTTATACTGCATCCTAAAAAAATCAATTTCCGTCAAATCAAGGCATCCATCGGCCGGCGAATTCGGGGTATACAAAGCGACGGTTACGGGCATTTGATTTACGGCACTTATCCCGATTTGCTTTGGCAATTTCCGGATGAAAAAAAGCCGCATGTATTAATAAAAAACTGGCTATCATGGGCCATTCAACCCATCGACCAAGGCCGAACCGGTTTTCTTTTGGGGCAAGGAGCGGGCTTGAACAATTGGTTATATGCGTACAGTGACGTCAACGGAATTTCGCTTCGTAAGGAAAAATACAACACCTCCTCTGGTTTTATCGACCCGCATACTTCGAGTTATTGTAGCGCATTAGATACCGTCAGGCATGGTATATGGCATTACCAGCGCATACTACATGGGGAGGATCATTTTCAATTAATGTTTTATGATGTTATAAAAAAACAGCAATATTTTCTGAACCTGATCCGGCATTTCGCCGAACCGCGCAGCATGATCGCCGGGAAAGACCTCTGGATCGGCAGTCCGCATGGGTTAAGTCGTTTTTTACATCCGGATCCCCGGTCCGGCCAATTGACGGAAGACAACGCTGCCATTCCGGCAGCCATCCGGAACCTTTCTATTCTGTGTATGTACGGCGCGGCCGACGGTACGATATGGTTCGGCGCCGACGGTAGAGGACTGTACCGATACGCTCCTGAAACCGGGCAATACGAGCAATTTACGCAGGCAGAAGGTTTGTCCGACAATTCCGTGTTTACGATCATCGGAGCGCCGGGCGATTCCGTGTTGTGGATCGGTACCGGCAAGGGCTTGAGCCGCTTCGACGTTGGGCGCCACAGGTTTGAAAATTTTTACGAGGAAGACGGTTTGGCCAGCAATGAATTTAACACCGCCGCCGCTTACCGGGCGCCCAATGGTACCATTTATATGGGCGGGCAAAACGGTATCACCTTTTTTAATCCCGATGATTTTAAAACCAAAACACAGGAACTACGACAAAGTGCCCACGTGCGCCTCATAGGCGCGAACGGCAGTAATGATATTCAGCAATTCATCCTGAGCGACGGCAACTCATTACAGGTTTCGCCCGACATACAATTGCTGCAAATCACCTTCCATACCGATGATTATCTGCACGCGGAGCAGCAACAATTCCGTTATCGTATTCCGGGCGTGATTGATAATTGGCAAACCCTGAATTATACCGACAAAGCGCTTTTACCTTATCTGCCTGCCGGTAAACAGATTCTGGAAGTACAAACGCAGACGCACCGGGGCGTATGGCTGGCCTCAGTCCGGTACACGCTGGAAGTGTTGCCACCCTGGTACAAAACCTGGTGGTTTCGCGCCCTCACGCTGGTAATGATCGGCGGCGCATTATACGGCATTTACCTATTCCGCATCCGCCAACTACGACGTGAATTCGAACTGCGCCAGCAAATCAGCCACGATCTGCACGACAGCCTCGGATCCCGAATTTACTTATTGCGTGCGCTCGGCAACCAAATCGTCAATCCGTTAACAGCCGGTGATAAAAAAGCCCAACGCGACAAATTTGAAGAAATCAGCCGGGATACCCTCAAATCCATCCGTGATTTTATCTGGGCATTCGATCCGAAGCAGGACAGCGTACAGCAGTTGTTTAACCGCATGGACGATTTTG
>JBAXTB010000596.1:0-2389 GCA_037130425.1 Bacteroidota bacterium | reverse complement strand
AAAAAATAATTCCGCTTTACCCCGACAGCATCCCCAACTCCATTGCCGGAAAAGACGAGGAGTTTACAGAAATTAAGGAAGACGGCGTTTTAATCATCCATAAAATCTCAAAACCTACTGTTACCGTTTTTTTACCAAGCAAACGCAAAGCAAGCGGAACGGCCGTTATCATTTTTCCCGGCGGCGGCTATTGGGTAAACGCTTACCGACACGAAGGCACCGATGTAGCCAAACAACTGACGGCGATGGGCGTGGCGGCGTTTGTCGTAAAATACCGCATCCCCGATGATGCGACCATGAAAAACCACGAAATCGGCCCGTTGCAAGACGCCCAGCAAGCCATCAAATTGGTGCGGGATCACGCAGCGGAATGGGGCATTCATCCCGATCACATCGGCGTTTTAGGGTTCTCGGCAGGCGGACATTTAGCGGCTACGGCGGGCACGCATTTTGATAAAGCGCTGATTCCCAATGTCTCCAATACCTCGCTTCGGCCCGATTTTATGATTTTGATTTACCCGGTCATTAGTTTTTTGCCTGGAATCGGTCATGCCGGATCAGCGGAACAAATCATCGGGAAACAAGCAACGCAAGCGAAAATTGAATCATATTCAAATGAACTACAAGTAACGGAACAAACACCGCCCACTTTTTTGGTACATGCCTCCGATGACGGCGCCGTTAATCCGCTCAACAGCACCTTGTTTTACCAGGCGTT
Organism: Bacteroidota bacterium; assembly: GCA_037130425.1. GTDB lineage: Bacteria > Bacteroidota > Bacteroidia > Chitinophagales > Saprospiraceae > M3007. The sequence goes on along the minus strand of JBAXTB010000596.1, from coordinate 1,671 downwards.
GTTGAAAAATAAAGTCCCAGCCGAACTGCATATTTATCAAAAAGGCGGGCATGGGTTCGGGCTGTATATTAAGGGAACGGAGATTAGGTGGATGGATGCGTGTAAGGAATGGCTAAAGGGGCAATATCGTTGACTTGAGCGTTACCAAAGCCCCGTATGGGGCGGAATCATTAAAGCAGGGTAACACCCTGCTATTGGAGGAAACGCAAGATCTAAGCCCTGAAAGGGCGAAATCATCCGGTGCTATGTGTGATTCCGCCCTTTCAGGGCTTCTCAACAATCTTGGCCATTTTAAATTGGGCGTTGCCCAATTCTAATGGTTCCGTCCTGTCAGGACTTCAAAAGCCTTAAGTCAATGACATTGGGCTCAACTGTACTAAACGACCGGCATCAAACAAATAAACAAACAAGTACCTTTCAAATGCAGACTGCATCAACTACTGAATTTTTACAACGGATTCAAACCCTGTTTTCCAAGCACAAACAACTCATCCTGCGCCCAAACGCCCCGCAAGCGGAAAGCAACGGCGTATATTCCAGATACCAAAATCCCATCCTCACAGCGGCCCATACGCCCGTTTTTTGGCGCTACGACCTCAACCCCGATACAAATCCACATCTCATGGAACGCCAGGGGGTCAACGCCGCTTTTAACTCCGGCGCTTTGTACCACGAAGGCAAATACCTGCTCGTGGTGCGGGTAGAAGGCGTGGATCGAAAATCATTTTTTGCGATCGCGGAAAGCCCGAACGGCATCGACCAATTTCAGTTTTGGGATCATCCGGTCGTGTTGCCCGAAACAGATGATCCGGACACGAACGTGTACGACATGCGCCTTGTAAAACACGCCGACGGTTGGATTTACGGCCAGTTTTGTACCGAACGCAAGGACCCAAACGCGCCGCCGGGCGACACTTCCCAAGCCAGCGCGCAGGCAGGCCTCGTGCGCACGCGCGACCTGCGTACCTGGGAGCGGCTGCCAGATTTGAAAAGCCCGGCAAGCCAACAACGCAACGTGGTATTGCACCCCGAATTTATTGACGGTAAATACGCTTTTTATACCCGTCCCCAAGACGGATTCATTGAAGTCGGCGGTGGCGGCGGCATCGGCTGGGGCTTGTCGGAAAGCATGAACCCGGCGGTGATTGCACGTGAAACCATTGTAGATCAACGGGTTTATCACACCATTAAGGAAGTCAAAAACGGCCAAGGGCCAGCCCCGATTAAAACCGAGCAGGGTTGGTTGCACCTGGCGCACGGCGTACGCAACACGGCAGCGGGCTTACGTTATGTCCTCTATATGTTTATGAGCGATTTGGAAAAACCCTGGATTATCACCCACGCGCCGGCAGGTCATTTTTTAGCCCCGGAAGGCGACGAACGTGTGGGCGATGTGAGCAATGTGGTGTTTTCCAACGGATGGATTGTGAATGAACAAGGGCAGGTTTTCATTTATTACGGTTCTTCCGATACCCGTATGCACGTGGCCCTGAGCAGCGTGGAAAAATTAGTTGATTACTGTTTAAACACGCCGCCCGACCATTTGCGTTCAGCCGCAAGTGTTCAAACGCGCATTGAGATGATCGACCGTAATTTGAACTTTATGCAACAACATGGACTTTGACCAAACGTTTGCAGCCATGCATACAACCCAAGCACTTCGCCAAGAAG
>JBAXTB010000595.1:0-2402 GCA_037130425.1 Bacteroidota bacterium | reverse complement strand
TTGCAAATGTAGGATTCAGTTTCAAATTTCCAAATCATCGAGGGGACTTTTTATTTTGTCCTCTGCTGGCGCGGGGTTACACAATTCTTCGGATTCTATCCGCTTCAACTACGGCTTCACTACCTCCGGCGTCACGCCCTTCAACTTCTCATTCAAAAAATTCGTCATCAAACCGTACAAATGCAAACGCGTATTGCCACCGTAAATCCCGTGGTTTCGGTTCGGATAAATCATCGTATCAAACTGCTTATTGGCTGAAATCAAACGGTTGGCGAGTTCGGCTGTGTGTTGGAAATGCACATTGTCATCGGCGAGGCCGTGTACCAAAAGGTAATTGCCCTTGAGTTTGTCGGCAAAATTGACCGGCGAGTTGTCTTCGTAACCGGCTTCATTTTCCTTGTTGGTGCGCATGTAGCGCTCGGTGTACACGCTGTCGTACCATTTCCAGTTGGTCACGGGCGCCACGGCAATACCGGCCTTGAACACGTCGCCGCCCTTGAACATACAAAGCGAGGACATGTAGCCGCCGTAACTCCAGCCAAAAATACCCACGCGGCTTGCGTCGGCAAAAGGCAGGGTTCCGAGGTACTTGGCGGCTTCAATCTGGTCCTGGGTTTCTAATTTGCCCAATTGCAGGTAGGTCGCTTTTTTGAAGGCTTCCCCGCGCCCGCCCGTACCGCGATTGTCTACGCAGGCCACCACGTAACCTTGTTGGGCCAGCATTTGGAACCACCAGTAATTGGCGCCTTTCCATTGGTCGAGCACCTGCTGGTTGCCGGGGCCGCCGTACACAAACATCAGCACCGGCAATTTTTGGCCCGCGTATTTGGGATCGGTCGGTTTTATCATAAAGCCGTTGAGCGTGACATTTTCGGAGGTTTTAAAATCAAAAAACGTGGCGGGAACAACGCCGTATTCGGTAATTTTGGCTTTTAAGGCCGTATTTTGTTCCAACACGCGGACAACTTTGCCTTTTCGGTCGCACACGGCGTACTCCGCCGGCGAATTGAGGGTGGAATGTGTGGACACAAAATAATCAAAAGTGCTGCTGAACAAAGCGCTGTTAAAGCCCTTCTCCTTCGAGATTTTTTTCAAACCCTTCCCGTTGAGTTTCACCGAATACAGTTCGCGCTGCATGGCTGTTTTAGCCGCCGCCTGAAAATAAACCAAGCCGTTTTTTTCATCAATGCCGTAAAAATCGGTCAAGTCCCAGTCGCCTTTGCTGAGCGCGGTCACTTCTTTGCCCTGCATATCATATAGGTACAAGTGATTAAACCCGCTTTTTTCACTTTGCATCACAAAACCGGAGCCGTCGGCGAGGAAATGAATATCGTGGAGGTCGAGGTAGCATTTGTTGGTTTCTTCAAACAGGGTACTGACTGCGCCGGTAGTAGCGTCCGTGAGCAGCAGTTTGAGTTCGTTTTGATGCCGGTTCAGTTTGGTCAGGCAGAGTTTGCCGCCGGGCGTCCAGGCAAGGCGGGGGAGGTAATCTTCGGGATCAGCGCCGGTCTGGATTTCGGTTTTTTTGTTTTTGGTCAGGTCATAAATCCAGGCCGAAACGGTGGCGTTTTTTTCACCGACTTTCGGGTACTTAAAACTTTTTTCGCCGGGGTACATATCGCCTGTGTAGGTTTCCAACTTCATTTCCGGTACGGCGCGTTCATCAAAGCGGATGAAGGCCAATTTACTGCCGTCGGGACTCCATTCAAAGGCGCGCACCAGTTCGAATTCTTCTTCGTACACCCAATCTCCGCAGCCGTTTATGATTTCGTTGATCTTGCCGTCGGTGGTGATGCGGGTGATTTTTCCGTCGGATAAGGTCTTGTAATACAGGTCGTTATCAGAAACGAAGGCAACCTTGCTGCCATCGGGCGAATACAGGGCGTGGCGTTGTTTGCCGCCTTCAAAAAGTTGGGAAACCATTTTGGTGGCCGGGTCGTACACAAAAAAACGCGCCAGGCTGCTCCAGCGGTAAATCTGTTCGGTTTCGGTGGCCAGCAGAATTTTGGATTCGTCGGCGCTGAACGTGTAACCGTCGATGGCGCCGGTCCAGCCGGGCGAAACAGATTTTACGGCCGCCGCATCAAACAGCACCCCGGTTTTATCGCCGGAACGCAGGTCGTATTGTTCGATCACGGAACCATTCAGGCGGGTGAAATGCACGCCATCGCGCTGGAAATTGAAGCCCGGAATTCCTTTGGGTGCAAAGGTGCCGTTTTGCCAGATGTCCTCCAGGGTAATCTGTTTTTGGGCGTTTAAAACAATTGAAAAAGAAAGAAAAAGGAGGAATAACCGGGTTTTCATGCGCGAACAAGTTTTGTTTGGAGCATAAATGTACAACCAAGCGGGCGGGCAAAAAACGCTTTTCGATGAAACAGGGGTGTTTTGGGGTGATTAATACT
>JBAXTB010000594.1:0-2402 GCA_037130425.1 Bacteroidota bacterium | reverse complement strand
TGTCGGGCATAGCAAATTGTTAATCAATCTGTTATGCCTATTTTAATTTCTACAAATTAAATATCTCAAAGCTTGTCGATTTTGCCTGCAAGATTAAACGAGGCGTATTAATACTCATTCACTCATTTACAGCACCAATGGCCTCGCTATTCACTAAATCACTCATTCACCGCACGGGCGGCCCCGTAAATCACAAATTCTTTAAAGCGCTAATTCTTTCTCTGTGGTAATGGTCAGGACTTCGGTATCTTTCAAACGCACAGCCAAACCGAGCGTTTTTGGTATTTCATAATGGAAGAAAAATTTCATTGTATGGATTTTGCTTTCGTAAAAAGCCAGTTCATCGCCTTCCGGATTTTGAGTAAGCAATGCCTGTTTGGCAACGACCGCCTGTTTGAGCCACTGCCAAGCTACGGTAATGATTCCGAACATTTCCATGTACAAAGTCGCGTCCATCAAAAAGCGTTCAATATCGCCCTGCATGGCATACGGCATGAGGGACATCGTAACTTCCTGCAAACGAATCAATTCGGCTTTGAGCATTTTAGCGTACACTTTCAAATCCTCGTGCGTTTCTGCTTCTGCAATGGTTTTGGCCACTTCTCCAAAGAGCAATTGTGCGGGCTTGCCTCCTTTCATGGTCATCTTACGGCCCAATAAATCCTGAGCCTGAATCCCCGTCGTACCTTCATAAATCGGAGTAATCCGAATATCACGATACAGTTGTTCCAGAGGAAAATCTTCCGTAAAACCATAGCCTCCAAGCACTTGCAAACCGTTGCTTACCGCTATCATTCCCATTTCGGTTGGGTAGGTTTTGGCAATAGGCGTCAGCAATTCGAGCATCAAATGGTATTTTTCCTTTTCTTCGGGGTCTTCACTCGCGTGCGCAATATCAGCACAACGGGCTGCTTCCATCAGCAACGAAAGCGAACCTTCAACCACCGCTTTTTGCAGCAACAACATCCGCTTCACATCGGGATGCTGAATGATGGGTATTTGCGGACTATCTAATACACCCTTCTCGTTCAAACGACGGCTCTGCGGACGCTCTTTCGCGTATTGCAACGAAGCACAATAAGCGGCCGAGGCAATCGCCACTCCTGTCATACCAACGCCGATACGTGCTTCATTCATCATTTGAAACATGTACGAAAGTCCTTTGTGCGGTTCTCCCACCAACCAACCCTGACAATCGTCGCGGTCGCCCATGGTGAGGTGCATCGCAGGTACACCGCGTTGTCCCAGTTTATGATAAATTCCCGTTGAAGTGACGTCGTTGTCAGCGCCGTCGAGGCGATATTTAGGGACCACAAAAAGCGAAATACCTTTTGTCCCTTTCGGTGCGCCCTCAATCCGTGCCAACATCAGGTGAATGATATTTTCGCATTGGTCATGGTCACCGGCTGAAATAAATACTTTTTGTCCTTTTATTCTGTAACTTCCGTCGGCTTGGGGAGCCGCCGAAGTGGTGATATCAGAAAGTGAACTTCCTGCCTGCGGTTCGGTCAAAGCCATGGTGCCTTGCCATTTGCCCGCGAGCATCTTCCCTACGTAGGTTTGCTTCAATTCATCGGTTCCAAACGAATTGATCAAACCTGCCGCCCCGGACGTTAAACCGGTGTACATCATGCCATTATTGGCCGCCATCAGGATAAATCCCAAGCAGGAACTTACCAATTCGGGCAATTGTTGTCCGCCATTTTCAAACGAAAAACCGGTACCAATCAAACCTGCCTCTCCCAACGCCTTTAAATACTCGCCGATTTTAGGGTGAATCGTTACTTTCCCGTTCCGAAGTTCCGGTTGATTCCGATCCACATCCCGGAAGTACGGAAACATTATATTATCCGCAATTTGGGTGGCGGCATCAATCGTCATGTCAAACGTTTCGCGGTCGTGTGCGCTGTAGTACGGATACTTGGTAAGGTCAGCGGCATTAAATACCTCGTGAAGCAAAAAATTAAGATTTCGACGGCTATAGTACTGGGCCATTGGCAGTTAGCGTTTTTTAGGTATTATGCAAGTATACTGTATTGCAAATATAATTGATTTGTTTAGAAATAAAAAGAGCGACCGGTTAGGCCGCTCTTGGACACTGATTAATGAAATTTTTTGCGTTTAAACAGTTACTAAAATTTTAAAAAATTGCCTATACACTTCTGAATTCTATTATTTTTGACATATAATTGCAAGAATAAATGCCAAGGATAAAACTATCATAATAAGAATACTCAAGCAGTTTTTAAATACTAAAATTTGAAAAAATGGAGCTTAAATTTATCGGACAAGGTTTAGACCCTGAGAGTGATATTACAACAGGGAATTTTATTATTGATTCATTAGATGTAAATTCCTATGAACGTGGTTCATCGTCACATTTGGTGAAAGTTGGAGATCCC
>JBAXTB010000593.1:0-2405 GCA_037130425.1 Bacteroidota bacterium | reverse complement strand
ACCGGCATTTGGCCACGCGCGGCAAACAAACCGCTATTTTGTGGGAGCCGAATGATCCGACGCAAAAGCCGCGCAAAATCACGTACAAGCAATTATACGCCTTGGTTTGCCAGTTTGCCAATGCCTTGAAAGATCAAGGCGTTAAAAAAGGCGACCGTGTTTGTATTTATATGCCGATGACGCCGGAATTAGCCGTAGCGGTGCTCGCCTGCGCGCGCTTGGGCGCGATCCACTCAGTGGTGTTCGCGGGTTTCAGCGCTGTTTCTTTGGCAGATCGTATCAAGGATGCGCAAACAAGCGTGGTTTTAACCTCTGATTACAACGCGCGCGGCGCGAAAAATATTCCGGTCAAACAGGTGGTGGATGAAGCGCTTACCATGGGTTGCGATACGGTAAAAACGGTGATCGTACACCAAAATACGGGTGATCAAGTAAACTGGGTGGAAGGCCGCGACATCTGGTGGCACGATGCCATTGCGGGCAAACGCAAGTCCTGCAAAGCCGCGGTGGTCGACAGCGAATCCGAGTTGTTTATCCTGTACACCTCTGGCTCTACGGGCAAACCCAAGGGCGTGGTACATACCCACGGCGGTTATATGGTGTACACCGAATATACGTTCCGCAATGTATTTCAATACGAAGAAGGCGATGTGTACTGGTGTACGGCCGATGTAGGCTGGATCACCGGGCACTCCTACATTATTTACGGGCCGCTGCTGGCGGGCGCGACTTCCCTGATGTTTGAGGGCGTACCGACTTACCCTGACCCGGGGCGTTTTTGGGATGTTATCAAGCGCCACAAGGTGAATATTTTCTACACGGCGCCAACGGCCATCCGCGCGCTGATGGCTGCGGGCGATCAGTGGATCAAAGGACGCCGGATGCCTTCCCTGCGGGTGCTGGGTACGGTGGGCGAACCGATCAATGAAGAAGCCTGGATGTGGTACCACGAAAAAGTGGGCAAAAAACGTTGCCCGATTGTGGATACCTGGTGGCAAACTGAAACCGGCGGTATTATGATTTCGCCGATCGCGGGTGTTACGCCGTTAAAACCGTGCTTTGCAACCTTGCCTTTGCCGGGCATTCAGCCTTGTTTGGTGGATGCTAATGGCCATGAAATTGAAGGAAATGACGTAGAAGGTATGCTTTGTATCAAGTTCCCCTGGCCGTCCATTATCCGCACCACCTACGGCGACCATGAGCGCTGCCGGCAGAACTATTTTGCGACGTTCCGGGATAAATACTTTACCGGTGACGGCGCCCGCCGCGATGAAGACGGCTATTACCGCATCATCGGCCGGGTAGATGATGTAATTAATGTATCTGGCCACCGCATCGGTACGGCCGAGGTGGAAGACGCGATTAACAAAACGCCGCATGTGATTGAATCGGCCGTGGTGGGTTATCCGCACGACATCAAAGGGCAGGGTATTTATGCGTATATCATTGTGGAAGAGGCAATTGCAGATATGGCGGCCTTCCGAAAATCAGTCATGGACACCGTTACCAAGGAAATCGGCCCGATTGCCAAACCGGATAAAATTCAGGTGGTGCCAGGCTTGCCGAAAACCCGTTCCGGTAAAATCATGCGCCGGATCCTGCGTAAAATCGCGGAAGGGGATGTGTCGAACCTGGGGGATATTTCTACGCTGTTGAATCCGGAAGTGGTGGAGGATATTAAGGAAGGCGCACGGAAAGTGTAGGTAAAACTTGGTATCGTTTGTGGCAGGCTTAATGCTACTTTGTCTGGTTAAGGGATTTTGTTTTGGGTAAAGGGAATTCTGTGGTTTTCGCTTGGCCGCCCCCGACCCATGAAGGGGCGTACATTGCAAGGGGTTAATAATCAACTGTTTATGGAACTAAAGATTTGGGGTAAAATAGAATACTCATTTGTTTTTGAAACTTAATGCTACTTTGTCGCATTAAAGGAATTTTGTTTTGGGTAAAGGGAATTCTGTGGTTTTCGCTTGGCCGCCCCCGACCCCTGAAGGGCAATGTCATTGACTTAAGGATTTTAAAGCCCCAAAGGGGCGGAATCATTAACACAGGGTAACACCCTGTGCCTTCGAGATAACGCGATATCTAAGCCCTGAAAGGGCGAAATCATCCGGCACTACGCATGATTTCGCCCTTTCAGGGCTTCTCAAAAATCTTGGCTATTTTAAATTGGGCGTTGCCCAATTCTAATGATTTCGCCCCTTTGGGGCTGTGGTAACCCTTAAGTCAATGACATTGCCCTGAAGGGGCGTACATTGCAAGGGGTTAATAATCAACTGTTTATGGAACTAAAGATTTGGGGTAAAATAGAATACTCATTTGTTTTTGAAACACTTATTTGAAATGCTCAGTCAACGAATTTTTCATTACGAATTTCAAATTGGTTCCATAAACAGTTGATTATTAAC
>JBAXTB010000592.1:0-2425 GCA_037130425.1 Bacteroidota bacterium | reverse complement strand
CCCGATTGCCCCCGTTGCCCCGCCATGTATTCCGCCAATGGTTGGCCCGAAATAATGGCTTTTTTATGCAAAGAAGAGGCGTGCATCAAATGAATACGCCCATTTTGCCGTACTGCAAAGCCTTCATGCGAAATATCCAGACCGGCTTTAGAGGAACATAATAAAAGTAAATCCCCCTCTTTGATCTGGTTTTCCATCTTTTTGATGTTTGCTTTTGGAATAAAATACCAGGGATGCGCCGAAATTCGTTTTTCTGCCTGATCAAGCGCATTAAAAATCTCGGGTTGTTTCAGCCTGGGGTATTTGTCCGGATGCATCGTGATGAAATTGATTTTTTTCTTGAGTGGGATGCCGCCCAATGCTTGCGTTAGGTTGCGCAGCAGACCAAGCTTTTCGGCTTGCAACACCCAGCCTGTAAAATAATGTATCCGCGAACCGTATCCATTAATCGTGCCGCCCCAGTATCGCAATTGCATCAGATAATGGCGATAGGCGTCAAAACTGCCTTGTTGTTGATTGGCCAGCGCAAGTGCAAATGAATTTTCTACAAAAGTCCAGCAATCTAACGCTTGCAGGTTGACCACCAATTGTTCCGTTCTATTCACTTCCAGCGTGCCGGTTATATAAGGCGTTTTGAGGAAAGAGTACGCAATGGCCAGTGTTTTGGCCGTTAAAGACGTTTCTTTTGCGGCAATTTTTTGTTTTTCCAAAAAAATCAGCGAATCCTCCTGGGTATAAACAACGCTGGTTTTATCGTTTAGCGGTGGTAAAACAGTGGAAAACCGAACGCCGGTCAACATAAAACAAATCAAACCCGCCGCCCATAGTGTTTTGTTTTGCAGCATGTTAAAAGTAATTTACGACAAAATCCCGGCCAATGTTGCCGACAAATAAGAAGCCAAAGTCCCCGCAATCAAGGCGCGGAACCCAAGTTTTGCAAGGTCTGCCCGCCGACTCGGTTCCAGGGCCGAAATACCGCCGATTTGGATACCCACGGAGCCGAAATTTGCAAAACCGCAAAGGGCAAAACTTACAATGACCAATGTTTTTGGGTCAATGGTGGTCATAATGTCCTTGAGTTGGAGGTAAGCCACAAATTCATTGGCCACCAATTTTGTCCCCATCAGCGCGCCGGCGGTCATAACGTCGTTGCCCGGCACACCCATCGTCCAGGCAAACCCGGCAAACAAACCGCCCAGAATTGTGTTCAGGCTAAATTCCGGATGGCCGACAATTCCGCCGAACGTGCTTAAAATATAGTTAATCAATGCAATAAGGGCCAAAAAACCAATCAGCATGGCCACCACATTCAAACCAACCTTCAAGCCGTCGGAACAACCCGCGCTGATGGCGTCTACGATGTTGGAGTGTTGTTTGCCGACCTTCAATTTGACCGTGCCGGCTGTTTCCGGCTCTTCCGTTTCCGGATAAATAATTTTTGAAATGGCCAATGCGCCCGGCGCCGCCATGATACTGGCCGCAATCAGGTATTCCGCAGGCACCCCGAATTTGATATAAGTGGCCATTACCCCGCCCGCAATACAGGCAAAACTGCCCGACATAGAGGCCATCAATTCCGAATTGGTCATGCCTTTCAGGTAAGGTTTAATCATAATTTGGGCTTCCACCTGACCTACAAATGCGCTGGAAATATTGCTCAACGCCTCGGCGCCGCTCACTTTCATAAAGTAATTCAAGCCTTTGGCCAATTTTTCCACGATCCATTGCATCACGCCAATATGGTAAAAGATATTAACCAAACAAGCCACAAATATGATGGTAGGGATGATACGGACGAAAAAGATAAAGGTATCGTTGCCAAACAAGGGCGCGAGTTTGGCGTCGTCGCCCAATACGCCAAACACAAATTTTGCGCCGACGTCCGAAAAACTCAACACCTTGGTTACGGCTTTCCCCAGCCATCCGAACATGGATTTGCCCACGGGCGTTTTTAAAATAAAAACAGCCAGAGATGCCTGAATCAGCAAACCCATCCCGACAATCCGAAAATTGATGGCTTTGCGGTTATTTGACATCAAATATGCAATTCCTAAAATCAGGGCAATCCCGATAAACCCGATAAACCGGTCCATGTGTAATTCGTTTTAGTTGTAAAAATCGGCTAAAAGTACATGCTAAGCTTGGTTTGCAAAAATTTTTACAAGAAAGCATATTTTTACCGCCGTTTGAGCGGCTTTAGATCAATGAGTCGGGTTCGGATTTTCACGTTTTTAAGCATTGAAACCAATTTATGAAACCTTTTTTGATTGGAATTACCGGCGGCAGCGGCAGCGGCAAATCAAGTTTTATCCGGCAGTTGCGCGCCCGGTTTGCGGAGCATGAACTGTGCATCGTTTCCATGGACGATTATTACCTGCCGCGCGAGGAACAAATGGAGGATGAAAAAGGAGAGAAAAATTTCGAC
>JBAXTB010000591.1:0-2467 GCA_037130425.1 Bacteroidota bacterium | reverse complement strand
GTCGGCAAAATCGGCGACGAGATAAGCGTGCTGCTGGCCCTGTGTGGTGTCGAGCGTTTCAAGCGCGGCTTGCAAGGCGCTTTCCGTGCGCGCGAGCAAGGTAACGTTGGCGCCGAGCGCAGCGAGTTCCTGGGCGGTGGCGCGGCCGATGCCGGCGCTTGCGCCGCCGACAAGGGCGTTGAGGCCGAGTAAAGATAAATTCATGATAATTAGAAGTTTAAATCGTATTATTCGTCAGCACCTCTATCGCCGAACCCTCCGCCAACAACACCGACCTTGGCGTTTCTTTCCCCAAAAACGCAAACTGCTCCCCATACAAAGCGCCAAAATCGACGTCAATTTCGTAAGATTGCACCGGATTTACCAGCCAGCGCGGGTGTTTTACCCCGTATTCTTTGGTGTGCAGGTCATCCCAGCGCGTGTAACCGTAGTAGTGTTCCGTGATAAACTCCGGCTCGCTGCCGATGCCCATTTCAAGGGATTCAGGTTTGGCATTTACGGTAAAACGGTTCCATTTTCCGGCGTATTTCCATTGATATTCAATGGTTTTCTGCGTTGGGGTAAGATTCCAGCGGTGCCGCATGGGCATGGTTTGGTAAGGCTCCCGGTACAGGTTGCGCGCCACCAAAGTAATGGCCGTTCTGGGCACAATTTCCTTGGTAAACACCACCCCGCGCCGCCATGCACCGTCGACAAAACGGCGCACATAATAACGCAGGTTTACTTCCTCAAAATTGGTGTGAAACGGGATGGGCACACCCAACATGCGGGTATTCACAAACATAAACCCCACCAAACTCGCATAACATACACCCTCAAATAAATCCAACTCAACGCCTTTCGGCAGATGCGGCCGCAAAAGTTCGGGATCCACGGCGTAGTTCGCCATGATGAGGTTGCGCCATTCGGCAGATAAAAAGGTCATGATTTAGGCGCCGAGCAGTTGTTCGGTGTGGTTTTCAGTGTCGACTTTATCAATCACGCGTTCAATGTTGCCGTTTTCATCAATCACGAAAGTCGTGCGGATGATGCCCATATAGGCGCGACCCATAAATTTCTTCTCTCCCCAAACGCCGTAGGCTTCGGAAACGGCATGGGTTTCATCGGCCAGCAAATTGAAAGGCAATTGGTATTTATCCTGAAATTTTACGTGTTTTTTCACCGAATCAGGGCTAACACCCAGGATTTCGTACCCTTTTGCCTGGAATGCGCCATAACCGTCGCGCAAGCTGCAAGCCTCGGCCGTACAACCCGGCGTGTCGTCTTTCGGATAAAAATACAACACTAATTTTTTGCCTTTGTAATCGGCTAAGCTGACCGATTCATTTTTTTCATTCGGGGCTGTAAAATCAGGGGCCGGATCGCCTACTTTTAGGTGTGTCATAAGAAGGATAATTGATTAATGTTGTCAATTTAGTGAAGAGGTGTCATCTTTGAGGTACGAGAAGGTGACATCTCTGAACGGAAGCACTCACGTTATCTTCGTTCTGAGATGTCACCTCCTCCTTTGGTCGGAGATGACACCTCAGAACTGGCGCTTTAGTTAGGTAAGTTAACGCCTTTCCTGAAAAAAGGTTTTCAACAATGCCGCACATTCTTCCTCCCGAATCCCCATTTCAAGTTTGGTTTTCGGGTGCAGCAGGGCTTTGCCGCCCATGAGCATAAATCCGCGTTTTTCATCCGTTGCGCCGTACACGATGCGGCCCATTTGCGCCCACGCGAGCGCGCCCGCACACATGAGGCAAGGCTCTAAGGTCACGAAAATGGTGCAATCGGGCAAATATTTGCTGCCCATGTAACTGGAAGCCGCCGTGAGCGCCAGGATTTCGGCATGGGCCGTCACGTCGGTAAGTTGCTCGGTTTGGTTGTGCGCGCGGGCGATGATGCGGTTTTCACACACAATCACGGCCCCAACCGGCACTTCGCCGGCGTCAAACGCCTTTTGCGCTTCCGCAAGGGCTTGCTGCATATAATAGGTGTCGGAATAAACGGAAAGCATGGCGCGCGAAATTTGTTGTTTGCGATGGGTTGACGGTAGGCTGCAAAGATTCGGAAACAAATCCGTGTTTTCAAACAAACCTTTTCGGATGGACGATTCAGTTCTTTGGATTGTGGATCTTAAAGAACAAATCCGTGTTTTCAAACAAACCTTTTCGGATCATCGTACCATTGTCAAATTATCCAGCCTAACGCTTGTCATGTCGTAGACAACTACACAACCCGGATGTTTCGCCAAGGCTTTTCATCGTACTCCGACTTGTGTAGTTGTCTACGACATGACAAGCGTTAGGCTGGGTTTTACGAGTAGCAATGCAAAACATTTAGTAAAAATAAATTATTTGAACACCTCTATCTATCTAATTGATTATCAACTCAATTGAGCACTTCCCAATATTAATTTTTCAGCACAAATAATTTTTACAGAAAAAAAAGTGCCGCGCGGCTTTCCTGTTTTCAGGATGAATCA
>JBAXTB010000590.1:0-2483 GCA_037130425.1 Bacteroidota bacterium | reverse complement strand
TTGAACAGCCCGTAAGCGCCGTCGAGCGGGATCACGCCGTTGCAATGGAAATCAACGGTCGGGTCGTTTAAGTTCGTGATTTTCAGGTTAAAACCAAGCGGTTGGCCGCCAAAATTTCCTTTAAAATCGGCAATTTCAAACTCCCCCGAACCATCCGGTCGGGCATTGTAGCGGGCGCGAAACGACACGTCGCGCAGGGGGCTTTGCAGTTTATCGGAACTGACTTTTCCGTCGCGCAGGGCCACTTCAAATCCGATGGCCGGGTTGTCCGTTTTGCTCACCCGGCCTTTCAATGTGCCGGAGCATGAGTACGCGCCGGTGCTTTGGAAATCGCGGAAATACTGGTGGTACTGGCCGGGTAACAGGTTGGCAATCATGGAAATATCGCCTTCCTGGCTGGTCAGTTTCAGGTTAAGATCGGTGAAATCAGTTTGCATGACTGCAATTCCGTCGACTGAAAATGTGTTGCCGCCGATGCTGAGTTCCATGCGTTGCACATCGTATAGGCCCTTCTTTACATCCACGGCGAGCACGGCATCATAGCGCACGGTTTCGCCCGCGAGGTAGCGGCTGCTGTCGGTGTCGATGCGGATGATTTTTAACTCGGCCTGGGTGGACAGGTTGTATTGTTTGCTGGAAAAATTGCCGGCGATATTCACCTGTTTTACAATCAGTTCTGCCGTTTGTTTGGCCGGTTTATTGTCGTACAGGACCGCCATGTTTTGCAGCTCGGCGTGTTCGAGTCCGAGTTGCAACTTGCTTTCGGTTTGCGGCTGGGCGGGTTTGGTTTCCTTAAAAATATCGGTGTTGGTTTTGCCTTGGGCATTAATGACCATCCGGATGGCGCCGTCGCGGATACGGACCGTGTGAATTTTGATTTGATCGCCGAACAAACTGGCCAAATCGAAGCGGAAGGAAAGTTCCTGTGCAGTAAGGAGTGCCCCTCCCTGGGCGTCTTTGAGGCGCACGTTGGACAAATTGACCGATGCATTTGGGAACGCCGCCAACAGCGAAAGGCTCGCATCCTCCGCTTTTAACTCTGTTTTCAGGTTTTTATTGACCAAAACAATGAGTTGTTGCGTGATTTGTCGGTCAAAAAAGATCGCCATTACCACCATCATAAGCAGCAAGGAACCGATGATGCCGATTGTCCAAAGCACTAATTTGCGCAGCCATCGGAACCGTTTTTTAGGCGGCTGCCCAGGTGTTTGCATGTTGGGTGTCCCCGGCGGCGGGGCATTAAAATTGGTTCCCTGAAAGATCGGATCGGGTGACTCGGAAGGTTGCATGAAGGACAATTATAGGTGGGCAAAATTATACGTTCTGCACTAAAAAATCTTTTTTTAACGCAGCGCTTCGCATGAATTGTAGCAGTAATCGGCTGATTTTACCGTTACTTTGCCGGTAAAAACACACCTGTCATATATGGCTAATATCAGTCGGTATTGGGTTTGGCTGTTCGCTACTGTTTTTATAGCACTTATCGGTTATTATTTTTCCGATATTGTCACATACATCATGCTCGCCTGGGTTTTGTCAATGCTGGGACGGCCGATTATGGTGTTTTTTCTGAAACGGTTCCGGCTCGGACGTTTTCGGATTGGGTTGGGCCTGGCATCCATGCTCACCATTTTGACTTTTTATGGACTTATTTTTGGGGTGTTGTATTTGTTTGTGCCGACCATTGTGGCGCAGGCGCGCAATCTGACCAATGTGGATTATGCCGCGTTGGGGGAAAAACTGCGCGGACCGTTTTTCGATTTGGACAGCCGTTTGCACCAGCTTGGGATGCTTAATCAAGGCGAATCGCTGGCCACGCGGATACAGGAATTGTTGAGCACTTATTTTAAACCGACCATGTTGGGCGATTTTGTGGGTGCGTTTGTTGGTGCGGCGGGCGGTATTTTGGTGACGTTTTCGGCGGTTACGTTCATATTGTTTTTCTTTTTAAAGGAAAACAACCTGTTTATCAAAATCATACACGCGTTTGTGCCCAATGAAATGGAAGGAAAGGTGCGTCATGCAGTGCTGGAATCGAGTGGTATGTTAACCCGGTATTTTCGCGGTTTAATGATACAGGTTTCCATTTTTGCGGCCTTATCGACTATTTTTTTGCTCTTGTTCGGGAATCAAAACGCCTTGTTAATTGGGGCCTTTGGCGGCATTTTTAACATCATTCCGTATGTGGGGCCTATTTTGGGCGTCATTTTCGGGTGTTTTATTACCATTTCTTCGCATTTGGATCTTGATTTTGCGCTTTTATTGCCCATGCTGTTGAAAGTGGCGGTAGCGATTTTTACCGTTCAATTTATCGATAATTCTGTGCTTGGGCCGATGATTTTTTCCAAAAGCGTACAGGCGCACCCGCTGGAGATTTTTATCGTCACCTTAGTGGCGGCCAAACTTGGCGGCGTGGTCGGTATGGTAATGGGCATTCCGGTGTACACCATTTTGCGGGTGATTGCGCGTACTTTTTTCAGTGA
>JBAXTB010000059.1:0-20807 GCA_037130425.1 Bacteroidota bacterium | reverse complement strand
CCAAACGTCTCATTTTCAATCCCACAAAAACATTGCCAATCTATTTTATTTTAAATATATGCTTTGTCAAAATATTGTTAGGATGAAAATTGTTAATATTCGTAATTATTTTAAGCAATCGTCTACCGGATTCATGGAGACAATATTTATATTTGCGCATTCCCGACCTCAAGGCGCTGATAATCCGACACTGTCACATTTGGCAGTGCGCATAGAAAACGAAGTTCATACGCATGAAAAGAAGAACATTTGTCCGTACAACGGCCTTGGGCGTAGTTGGTCTTGGGGTAAACTCCGGACTTTTTGCTGCTACCGGCAACAATAATTCAAGCGCCCGGGTTTGGTTGCAACAGCTAACAGATCTGATCGGCGCCCGCCCACGGCGCAGGGCTTTATCATCCCCAGATTCCTTTCTTCAATTAGCCGCACAGCTCAATACGTATTTCAGCGAACGCGGCTATACTACGCAGTTTGACAGTCGCTTTCTTTTTTACGGCCCGCAGCAAAACTGCTGCCTGTTTCCGCTCGAACTGCGCCACGCACGTTCCGGCACCTCTGACTTTGTGGTACCTGTACTGCGTTTAAATGAAAAACAGGAGTGGGAGCATTTTCACACTATTTCAGGGTTTGAACTGGAAGCGCTGGTAAATGCATCAAAAACATTGACTAAAACCCATCCCGAAGTCGTTGCAGACATGTTGATGCCTGATCCTGCGCGTAAATCAAACATGCGGCAACCGCACTACGACACTGTAGCGGGCACGGTGCATATCACCACGCAAATGCAGGCGAACAAAAGCCACACCTATATTCAAGTGATCAACCAAGGGAAAGTTGTTTTTACCGACACCTTTGAATCAGGCCACTGTTTGAGTACGAAAGCGCATATAGGCGCATAAAATTATTTTGTTGCACAACTTTAAAATCAGATCGTCATTATGGCAGACCCGTTTTTGAGTGAAATAAAAATGATGAGCTTTGGCTTTGCTCCTCAGGGCTGGGCGCTATGCAACGGCCAGCTATTACAGATTAACCAAAACCAGGCCTTGTTTTCCCTTTTAGGCACGGTGTATGGCGGCAATGGATCCGTTAACTTTGCCTTACCCAATCTTCAGGGGAAGGCGCCGATCCACAGAGGCGCCGGTTTTACGCAGGGCCAAACGGGCGGCGAACAAAATCATACCCTGACAATCACTGAAATACCTGCGCATACCCATCAACTCTTCGCCACAAGCGCCGCGCCCAACTCCAACAATCCCACAAATAATGCGCTTGCGAACAGCGCGCCGGCCGAAATGTACAGATCGGTATTGGGCACAGGAGCGATTCCAGCCCCAGGCACCATTGCATCCGCTGGCGGCAGTCAGTCGCATCCAAATATGCAGCCGTATTTGGTCATCAATTTTTGTATTGCATTACAAGGTATTTTTCCATCACCGAACTAAAAAACAATCTTATGGCACAACCTTATGTGGGCGAAATCAGAATGTTTGCCGGAAACTTTGCCCCGGCCGGATGGGCATTATGCGATGGGACACTTTTATCTATTTTAGAATACGAAACACTGTTTAACCTGATCGGCACAACCTACGGCGGCGACGGACAAAGTACCTTTGCTATGCCGGACATGCGCGGGCGGATACCCCTACACCAAGGCAGCGGGTTTGTATTGGCCCAAACCGGCGGGGCTGAAACGGTTACATTAACCGCCAATCAGATACCTTCCCACACCCACCCAATGATCGCTTCCGGCAATACTGCTAACAGCCCGAACCCAGGGAATAACTTCATCGGTATTTCTTCTCAAGTGAATGCCTTTTTTAGCGACATTCCGGTAACCAACATGAATGCTGCCAGCGTTTCTTCTGTGGGTGGAAATCAGCCGCATAATAACATGCAACCATATCTGTGCATCAACTATATCATTTCACTTTTTGGTATTTACCCCGCCCAATAGTTAATCTAATCTCATCATGTCAGATCCATTTGTAGCTGAAATCAGAATATTCCCCTTCAACTTTGCTCCTCGTTTCTGGGCTTTTTGTGATGGTCAAATTTTGGCGCTTTCACAAAACACGGCCCTTTTTTCCTTGCTGGGTACCTTTTACGGCGGTAACGGACAAACCAATTTTGCGCTGCCAAACCTGCAAGGCAAAGCAGCATTACATCCCGGACAAGGCCCGGGGCTTAGCCAGCGCAATCTGGGTGAAGTAGGCGGCTCAACAACCGTTACCCTGCTTCAAAGCCAAATACCAAACCATACGCATACCCTCAAATCAATTGGAACCGAAATAGGAGATACGAATATTCCGACAGATAACGGGTTGGCTCGTTCTTCAGGCGGGTCGTTTTACAATACGAGTGTGGCAAGTCCCGTGGCGATGAATGCAAGCGCCTTGGCTGTTGCGGGTAGCGACCAACCCCACAACAATATGCAACCTTACCTCACGCTCAATTTTTGCATTGCACTGGCAGGGGTTTACCCGCCGCGCAATTAATACATTACACTGAAATACCTGTTTGCCGCCAAATGACAAGTCAAAACAATCTTTCAGAAAGCGTCCACTTTCGAGCCATTACGCCGGACGACTATGGGCTGCTGCGCGCTATTTACGATGATACGCGCGCGCATGAAATGGCATTGGTGCCGCATTGGTCGGCAGAACAAAAAGAAGCGTTTTTGGATCAGCAATTCAATGCCCAACATACGTTTTACCAGCAGGTGTATTCAACGGCCGATTATATGATCGTGATGTTGGGCGATCAACCCGCAGGCCGCCTTTATTTGGATCGGCGCCGCATTGAATTCAGGATTATTGATATTTCTTTGCTGCCTGCCTTTAGAAACCAGGGCTTGGGTTCTTTTTTACTCAAACAGATCATTGCAGAAGCAACCGAAGCAGAAAAACCCGTCTCCATCCACGTTGAACACAATAACCCGGCCTTGCGTTTGTATGAAAGACTCGGATTTGTGATCAAAGAAGAAGTAAACGGCGTGTATTGGCTGATGGAAAGAAATCCCGGAAATTAATCAAACATTTATTGCATTTTTATCATGCTCGACACCTTACAACTATCTGCTTTTCAGCCTTATTTGAATCAAAACATATCCATCCGTTTTACCCCGGAAGTAACCTTGGAATCAGAACTAATTGAGGCCAAGGAAACACGTAGTTCGACGGTGAATGACAACCGGGCGCCCTTTTCCTTAGTCTTTCGCACACAACAAAAAACGGAATATTATAACCAGGCAAATTTTATCGTGCTACACCCCGAATTGGGTGAAATCGTGATGTTTATGGTGCCCATCGGCTTCGATGCGGTAGGGATGATGTACCAGGCTATTTTTAACTAAGCATCGTGCATACAGAAACAAGGGATATTGCTTTTTTCCGGAAACAACTGGAACGGATAACAAACACAATACTTCAACCCTTTAACAATATTGCCGACGCCATCCGAAATACGGAGGATTATTATGCACTGCTGAAAGAGGCGGCTTTGTTTGACGCTCAATCCGAAGGAAGCCGAGACGATATAATATTGTCCACCGGAAAAGCCATCGCCCCGGTTTGGGCGGCGCATTGTGTGCAGGATGTGCGCCGTACCCGCGTTTTTATTCGGGGCATTATCCAAGCCGTGTATGCGGCGCGCAAACAATTTCAGGATGAACCGTTGCAATTGCTTTATGTTGGCCCGGGACCGTTTGCCCCACTTGTTTTGCCGCTGACTACGCTTTTTAAGCCCGAAGATATTCAGTTCCGTTTCCTGGAAATAAACCCGCTGAGCATTGCTCTGCTTGAAAATACAATCCGGGCATTCGGAATTGAAGACTATGTTGCGGCAATTGAACAAACAGACGCCGCAACGTACCAAGTCTCCTCGCCGGTGCATATATTGGTGGTAGAAACCATGCAGGAAGCCTTGCGACAGGAACCGCAAGTGGCCGTAACCCTCCATCTTGCCCCCCAAATTGTTCCGGGCGGTTTTTTGATTCCCGAATCAATTTCCGTGGCGCCGGGTTTGATTGACGGCAGACGTCATACGGAATATTTGCTGGCGCAGGAACCGGGGCCGCGCAATTATTACGTTACGACTGAGCCGGTTTTGCAAATAAGCCAGGAATTTGCGCGGGCATACACCGCCACAAAACCTGTTCATTTTCCGCAACATCACACCGTTTTTACAAAGAAACAATTACAAACCTACCCACATCCTGCACTCTTCACCGAAATCAAGGTTTTCGGTTCGGAAATACTGGCTTATTGGGATAGTCCGCTCACCGAACCTTATCTTTTGACGCTCCCCACCCCACTCAACGGCGATATCGAACTCGTTACGCAATATGAAATATCCGACACCCCAAAACTCCGTTGTACTTGGGTAAAAATCCTCTTTTAGTGATATACAGGTAAACATTGCAGAAGGTAATTCTCTTTGTCAGACATATTTCAAAAAATTAATCCGCATCAGGATACGTTTTTTAAAATAATAAAATATATTTGTGCATCGGTACCAACACGGCATTTATAAGGATTGTCGGCTGGGATTTGATACCCTCTCCTCCATATTTAATTACTCAGTTAACCTTTAACAACAGGATTTGGCCATGTTTTACCATGCGGTAAAGCCTGTTACTTTATTGTATCAAAAGAATTGTTCTTTTGTCGCAATAAACTATATTTGAACACGTTAAACATTATATTTTTTCACTCTTTAAATAACTACTCATGACAGAACCATTTATTGGGGAAATTATGATCGCAAGTTTCAACTTTGCGCCAAAGTATTGGGCTTTGTGCAACGGTCAACTCTTGCCGATTAACCAAAACCAGGCGCTCTTTTCCCTGTTTGGTACCACATACGGCGGAGACGGCCGTGTGAATTTCGCTTTGCCAGATTTGCGCGGACGTACGCCTATACACATGGGCAATGGCCATGCGATCGGTGAACGCGCAGGCGCCGAAGCGGTTACCCTGAACATTTCGGAAATACCTAATCACAACCACAATGTATTGGCCGTTGCAGCTGCTCCTACTGCGAACACGCCTTCCGGTAATTCGTTTGCCAATGCAGCGCCAGGCGAGTTGTACACGAATGCTGCCGGAAATACGACTGCAAACGCAGGTACAGTTACAACCGTTGGAGGAAGCCAAGCGCACAACAACATGCAGCCGACTTTAACGCTTAATTTTTGCGTTGCGTTGCAAGGAATTTTCCCTTCCCAAAACTAACATTCACCCATTCCAATTACTAAAATCCAATCTTCACAGATGCCTAGCTTTATTGGTCAAATAAAAATGTTCGCAGGGAATTTCGCCCCTGAAGGATGGGCGTTCTGCCAGGGGCAACTCTTGTTAATAGCAGAAAATGACGCGCTCTTCAGCCTGATCGGCACCACCTACGGTGGCGACGGACAAGAAACTTTCGCACTGCCTAATCTAAGCAGCCGCACACCAAACCACATGGGCCAAGGCCCAGGTCTTTCTAATTATGTGATCGGGGAAATGACCGGAACAGAACAAGTGACGCTCACGCAACAACAAATGCCAGCCCACAACCACGCATTTTTCGGCGCTACCGGTCCTTCCAACAGCCCTAATCCCGGCAATAATATCATTGGACAAGCATCCCAGATCAATATGTTTTTTGGGGATAATCCATCCATTTCGATGAATAGCGCCAGTGTTACATCTTTTGGAGGTGGCCAACCCCACGAAAACAGAATGCCTTACTTAGGAATGAATTACATCATTTCTTTGTACGGAATTTATCCTTCACCAAGCTAAATGAACAAAAAAATATGAGTGATCCATTTGTAGCGGAAGTCCGCATTGTAGGTTTCAATTTTGCACCCAGAGGCTGGGCTTTTTGCAACGGCCAAACTCTTCCAATTTCGCAAAACACAGCATTATTCTCCTTGTTGGGCACCACTTACGGCGGTGATGGAAGATCAACCTTCGGGCTTCCTGATTTTCAAGGCCGTGTGGGTATTCAACAAGGCCAAGGCAACGGCTTAAGTCTGTACGATCTGGGCGAGGCTAGCGGCGAAGAAACGATAACGCTTCTTCCGTCAGAGTTACCAAGGCATAATCACAACATTGTGACCGTACCCGATCCGGGCGATACAAATGTCGTGACGGACAATGCGATCGGGCGCTCTTCCGGCGCATCCGTATATAGCAACGCAGCGCCGACAACCCCTATGAACACGGTGATGCTCAGCAGTGTTGGCAATACCCTACCACACAACAACATGCAGCCTTACCTGACACTCAATTACATTATCGCGATGCAGGGTATTTTCCCGCCACGCGGTTAATTTGAAACACGATTTTATAAGCAAAAAGGGAGCCTGTGCAATCGCGCAGGCTCCCTTGTTTTTTGAATATTTTATCAAAAACTATTTCAAAATCAACTTCCTGACCCCTACGCCATCAGCGCCTTCCACGCGCACAACATATATGCCGCGTGGCAGGTTTTGCACCTGAATATTCAACCGATCCGCGCCAGCATCAATCTGCGATTCCTGCATGAGGCGACCGGCAAGATCAAACAGGCTCACGCGCATATCGGAACTGGCGTTGCGGTTGAGCGCTACCCAAACGCCGTCAAAAGCCGGGTTAGGAAATACATCGAAATTCAAACGCGCTTCGTTGGGATCATTGGTGCCCACCACTTCGGTTTGAATGATGAATTTCGGCGTAGCCAAATACCCGCCTTCACCGTCACTTACAACAAATCGGAAACCGTCGGGGCCAGCTTTTGCACCAAAATCGAAGAAGCGCAAGGCGCCATTGTCAATATCGGTTTGTTTAAATTGATCGCCGATTTTCAAGGCGCCGCCGAAGTTCTTTTGCAAAATGCCGTATTTCGGAACAGATAACAAAGTATAGGTTAATTGGCTATGGCTGTTGTTTGCATCTTCCACCAACAACAAATCCTGCGGAATACCGGCATTTGTACCCGGGTCGAGGAATAGCACTTTGTTATTGACAATATAAGGCGGTTGCAAGGTGGCAGTTGCGCAGAATTCCAAGCCAAAATTTGACAACGAACCGCCAGATCCGATTACATTATCTTTGATACGCAGCGTCCAGGTTCCGGTAGAATTTTGACCATTAAAGGCCGACAACAGGTTTTGCGGCCGCGCAAATGCACCGTTATTCGGTGGAGGGCAAATAAAGCCGCCGGGCGCCACATCATCAAGACCAAAGTCGAACGGGCCGTTTGTATTACCGCATTTATCTGCAAATAATACAACTTCTGTACCGGCCGGACTAATCAGGCGCGCATTCAAGTCTTTGAAAAACTCGTGGTTGCCTTTAATTTTTGTTATATTAACATCGCTGATTGTGCCGCCGGCATTGATAACGATTTTAGATTCGATGGTTGGCGTACCATTTGCACTGATAACCTTCGGTAAATCGTTGGCTGTGAACGAATTGCAATTTTCAACATAAGTGGAGAAAAAGAATGGATCCGTCCAATCAGCCGCGCCGCATTCGTTGATCGGGCGCACGCGCCAGTAATAGGCGGTGCTTTTTTCAAGTTGCACCGGAATTTTAAACGTGTCAAGCGCTGTATTGGTTTTGGTGGCTAAAATGACGTCAAAAGTGGCACTTTTCGACACTTGTACGTCATAAGTTTTAGCATCTAAACCTTTATTCCAGTAAACAGATTGGATCAAACCAAGGTTTTGGGAGCCGTCAAGGGGTAAATCAAGGGCCAAACCGCTAAAGTCATTGCGCAACAAACTTAAGGTAACCGGGCGCACCAATGTATCCGTGTTGCCGCTCACCACTGCTTTTACATTGAAAACAAAGGTACCCGCAACGGCCACCTGATGAAGGTCAATATTTAGCGTGCTGGGCTGGCCAGGTGTGATCGTATTCTGGGTAAACGAGGCCGTAGCGCCCGGCGGAAAATTACCGTCGATGCTCAAATTAACAGGGCTGTTGAAACCTAATACACCCGCGCTTAGAATGTCGGTTGAGAATGTCCCAGGCAAACAAATGGTCGAAACATCAGCAGCAAGCCCAAATGTAAAGGAGGGTTGCGCAGGTTGTTCTATTTTGAAATTCGCATTTGAAATATCATAAAATACGTTGTCCGCCGCATCTACCCGCACGCGCGCCTTGGTCGTCAGTTGGTTCGGAACCGGAACATATTGGCTGCCGTCGTTGGTTACGCCTTGGGCCAACACAATCGGGTACGTCAGGCCGCCGTCGGTGCTCAGGCGAATGTTGACTTTTTGACAATTCACCGGCGCAAGATTGGTGTTCGCTACATCCCAAACCACATTGGCCAGTTCGCCAACTTTCCAGCTTACGGTGTTTGTATTTGGATTAGTCACCTTAAACGGACCGGCGGCCTCCCATGATTTGAAGGCCACATCCGCCCAACCCACGCCGCCGCCATTGGGGCGATTGTCGCGCGCTGCAAGGCGGAACGTAAGGTCGCGGGTATAAGTAGGGAGTTGTTCGGAATTTGAGCTGCCGTTGGAAATAACCGTTTGCAACTTTGGGAAATAGCGATTGGTCTCGCTTACGGCGGGCAAGGTTCTGAATGTTGCCGCATTCCCCTGTGGAGCGCCAAGCGGCGTTTCAGGGCCGGCGTCAACCTCCTCCCAGTTGTACACGATCGCATCGCCATCCGGGTCGGTCGCGGCGCCGTTTAGTTCAAAGGGTGTTGAAATCGGGATGAAAAAGTTATCCTGATAAGGAAGGGTAACAATAGGTGCATGATTATCGGTCGTAATGTAAGAACCACAGGTTGCACCAAGGTTGAACAAATAGAAATTGCGCATTTCCTCGATAGAACCTGAATGATAATACAAATCCTGATTGAATTGAATATTATCTGACCCGCAAGCGCCCGCGTACGACATAATCGTGCTGCCGCCGCCTGGTTCGAAGGCTGTAAGACCGGCACGACCGCCAATGGTTCCACAGCGGTTCCAGGTATGCCCACCGCTCATTTGGTGCCCTACTTCCTGACCGAAAGTACCCAAAAATCCTGGCCCATAATCGCCGTTACCGTTGCCGGCAGAACAACCGCGGTCTTTATTATCGCCGCAAGTGATACCGCCTGCGACCCCGATTGCGCCGCCCTGAATATAACGGGCGAGTACGTGACCGACATCGTGTGAATTGACGCTACAGTAAAAATCAAGCACAGCCGGATTTTGGCTCATCCAGTTGCCAACTTCCAGCCCATCATAAGGATCAGAGTCGGGACTGATAAATACAACATTCTGGCTTGCATCAATCAATTGAAGGCGAATATCAATGTCGCGTTCAAAAAAGCCGCTAATCATATTTACATATTCCGTTACAGCCGCAAACGCCAATGGCTTGGTGCCGCCGTGGTCTTGCGCAAACTCGCCGGTCGTAGCCACACAAAAGCGAAACACTTTCAATTTAACCGGATCAATTTCAATGCCGCGCTCCTTTACGGCAGGCACAAACGGCTGCTCATCAGGGCTTTCCATCGTACCTGACATGCCATCCGGAATCCAGCGCCGTTCTAATTTTTGATTCGGATTAGCAGGCGCTGTTTGGGCATCATACACGATGTAGTAGCGATCCTGATTCCAGCTGTAAGGCTCTACGAATACGACTCCCAGGTCAGGTTGCATAACCATAGCCCGAAAGCCGCGCGGTGTATAACTCAAGCGCACCGTCCGATCGCGGTTGCGCAATGACCGGCCGGCATACGTCCTGATTTCGGGAAATTTGGCAGCAATTCCGGGTTCCAGCATGGCTGTTTTCCAAACGGCAAACGGCTCAAAAGAACCGTCGGCAAGCGGTATGTTAATGGTACATTGCCCGGAAACCGCCGCCGCAGTAAATTCCTGTGGAGCCGATTGCAATACAGTTTGAATCGATTGCCCGTCTAACTGATACGTCAGGTATGCCGAGGGCAACGCATTGCGCATCAGGTCTTTTTCAAGCCGCATTTCAGATATCGAAACCGGTGTAAAAAAAGAACTTGTCTGCGCAACGCACAGGGAGGCCGTGAGCCAACACAATAGAAATAAAAGGTTCTTTCGCATGAGTGTAAGCATAATGAAGGTATAAAATTTCAAAATATATCTTTTCTGCAAGGTACGCCGCACCCAACAGTTGCTGCATGAGGCGTCTTAATTCTTAACAAATGTTTTGCGTTTCAGTGTTTATCGCAAAACTAATTTCTGAATACCCTTGCCAAGCGCATTTTCAAAGCCGACCACATAAACACCGGAAGGCAAATCAGCCACCCCGATTTGTAAGAAAGTGGCGCCGGGTTCCAGCGTCCATGCTCCTATTTGTCGGCCCGAAATGTCTGTCAAAGTTATAACGCTTTGTACAGAAAATGATTCAGGAATAGATAAACGGACGGTTTCACGCGCCGGATTGGGGTTTAATGCAAACAACAGCGTTTTGTTGGGGCTTGTTGTTCCCAAAGCAAACGGTTGAATATGGAAAATATCGGAAATCATACCGCCCTCGCCATCTGTAACGGAAAAACGAAAAGCATCGCTGCCCGCGTTCGAGCCGTAATCATAATATCGAAGCAAATTGCCATCAATGTCTGCTTGCGTAAAATGATCGCCGACCTTGAGTTCCACCCCGCCTTTTTGCAACAACCCATGTTGCGGAAGGGTCATCAAGGTAAATACCAATTGACCAGGTCCGTTGTTCGCATCCGAAACTTGCAATAAAGCAGTAGGAATCGCCTGGTTACTGCCCGGATCAAGTTGCAAGGGATTGTTTTGCACCAAAAATGGCGGGTTTTGCACTTGTAATACACAAAATTCAAGGGAAAAATCGCTAATTAAGCCTGCAGAACCGATTGCATTGTCTTTTACCTGAAGCGTCCAGGTACCTGTTGAATTTTGGCCGTTAAATGCAGACAACAAAAACTGGGCGCGGTACGATTGCCCGTTGTTCGGCGGCGGGCAAGGGAATACGCCCGTAGCCGCATCGTCGAAACCAAAATTGAAGGAACCGTTGTATCCGCCGCATTTATCTTTAAACAATTGCACTTGCGTGCCTTGGGGACTAATGAGCGTAAATTGTAAATCCTTGAAAAACTCGTGCGAACCTTTGACTTGCTTAATATTCACATCGCTGATGAGCTCGCCCACTGGAACTATAATTTTGGATTCAACAGTTGGCGTACTATTGGCAGAAATCGTAATCGGAAGGTCATTAGCCGCCCGCTGCGTACAACTTTCAACAACGGTGGCAAATACATAAGGCTCGGACCAGTCGCCAGGCCCGC
Source organism: Bacteroidota bacterium (assembly GCA_037130425.1). Classification (GTDB taxonomy): domain Bacteria; phylum Bacteroidota; class Bacteroidia; order Chitinophagales; family Saprospiraceae; genus M3007. Next base: position 9,539 of record JBAXTB010000059.1, on the reverse strand, counting down.
ATTCATTTTTGGCGCGTACATGCCAGTAAAATACGGAAGCCTTTGGCAAAATCGTCGGAATTTTAAAGGTATCGCTCGTTAAGACCACATTTGATGCAACCATCGACGCGGCGTCAAACGACGGGTTGCTTGCAATTTCCACTTCATATCCGTTTGCATCTACCGCCGGATTCCAGCGCAAAATGATGCTTTGTGGCATGTTCGTAGCGCCGTTTGCAGGTATTTGGAGCGCCAGCGCCGAAAAATCATTTGAAACGACGGTCAAATGCGTCGTGACTGAAACATTTAAGGCCGGGCTTGTTGCGACTATGTCAACGGCATAATTCCCTTCTGCAATACCTGTCGGCAAATGAATTGTCATATCCACATCGGTTCCGGGTGCTGCAGGATTGGGGCTAAACGTCGCGTCTGCGCCCGCAGGAAGGTTATTGGCAGAAAAAGTAACGGGCGTATTAAATCCGGCCTGCCCGCGCGTGCTAATCGTCGTATGATAGGTTTCCGGCAAACAAATTTGCGCATTAAAAGCGCCGGGACAAAAAGTAAAGCCAGGCTGTTGCGCGGCTTCTATTTTGATATCCGTACGCGACACATCAAAAAATACATTTCCAATGGATTCAATTTTAATCCGCGCCGAATTCGTCGCAACTTCCGGTACCAACACGCAATACTGGCCGATATTCGGCACTTCAGCTGCTAAAACTTCCGGGAAAGTCGATCCGCCGTCAAGACTTAACAAAATCCGGACATTTTTACAAAGTATCGGGGCTTTATCAGTGTTTGAGACATCCCATTTCACATCCTGAAAGGTTCCGCTTTGCCAAACTGCATTGGCAGCCGGGGTAGTCAGCTTAAAAGGCCCTGCTGCTGCGGCAACGGTTAAAACCATATCGTCAAACACGGTGCTTCCGCCGCCGGCAAAATTGTCGCGCACCGTTACCCGGAATTTCATTTGACGGCCAACGCCCGGCAGTTTTTCCCAGTTATTGCTGGTTTGTTGAAGCAAATCCTGCAAATTTGGAAAGTATCGCGTGGGCGATTGTGTCGGATTTAAGGAGCGAAACATAGGGCCTTTTGCACTGGAAGAGGCAGGCGGTTGGGTCGCTACCTCAGCATCCATTTGTTCCCAGCAATAAGTAAGCGTTGTATTGCTGTCCGAATCGGCGCCGGAAGCCGTAAGCGCAAAAGGAGTTAATCGAGGAATGGAATAATCAGCGCCCGCTAAAACCGAAGGCGCCGCATTGCCAGTTACTGTTTTTACCGGGCAACCATTGCCGTCGCCCGCCGTGATAAAATTAAGGACTTCCGCTACGTTAATCCCGTGAAAATAAGCGTCGCTGTGGGGTTGCACATCGGGCGCGCATATACCCGCGTATCCCATAATCGTGGAGGCGCTGCCCGGCTCTACGGAGGTGGCGCCTGCCCGATTACAATTGTTGTTCTGGGTATGATTACCGTCAAACTGGTGCCCCATTTCGTGTGCAACATAATCAATATCAAAAGGATCACCCACTGGCGACTCTTGGCCGGTTACGCCTTCCGCCTTGGAACTGGTACAAACAACACCCAAGCCTGCTATACCGCCGCCAGCGGTGCTAAATACGTGCCCGATGTCATAATTAGACAAGCCGATGCGGGCGTTACAGGTTTGTTTGTTTTCCCCCAGCATGGTACCGCCGTCGTCATTCGTGTAAGGATCGGTGGCGCCATCTAAGAAAATCAGGGTATCCGTTTTGGCAATAATTTGCATGGAAACGGCAAATTCGTTTTCATACACGCCATTTACCCGGTTCATACTCGTAATCATGGCAGCCAACACCAAGGGTTTGGTGCCGCCTTGAAACTGTGCGTATTCGCCGGTACAAGCCAGGGCCAAACGGTAAAGGCGCGCATTACCATCGGGGCCGGATGAACGGCTTTGTACGGCTTGCGGATGGGCTTCAACGCTCGCATCCAGCGATTTACCGGTTACGCCGCAGTTATAATGCGCATTTGCGCGTTTTTGATAGTCTTTTTTGAAATAAACGACGCCGCATTCAGCATTTCCGCGGCTGTACGGATCGATAAAAACAAGGTCATGCTTTGCGGAGGAAATCATCGCGTGAAATCCCCAAGGCGTCAGATCGCATTTGATACGCGCGGTCGGATCATTGATGCCGACGCCTGTATAACACCTGATTTCAGGGTATTTTGCTTGTAATTCGGGCGCCATGACCGTAGCAGGATGAATATTAAATTGCTCGGTTCGGCCATCGGGAAGCGGCAGGAAAATGACTGCCTGGCTTGTATTGGGCGACCACTTCAGCAGCGTTTTTTGCAAAACCGGAAAATCAAAACGGATAGTTCTATAATTATCTGGAACAATCTGTCTTTCACCGTTTTGGGCAATTTCAATCTCTGGGATGTCCGACCAGAAATTTTGGGCTTGGGCGTTAAAGGCCGGGACAAGCAGCCAAAATACTAGTAAACTCTTGTAAAGACGCATGACTTTCATTAAAAATAACGTAGTTTAATCCAATGAATGAAGGTAGGGTTTATCAGAACATGGTATTAAAAAATATGGGGTTTGGCAAAATGAAGCAAAAAAAATGAGCCATCCCGGTTATCGAGATGACTCATTTTCAAAGTTATTTTGATGGTCTACCGAATAATCAATTTCTGTACGCCCCTGTTTTTATCTTGTTGAATCGCAACAATATACACACCGGCGGGCAAATTACCGAGGTCAAGCGACATCGAATTCATGCCTTGGTTCATCGTCCAATTGTGCATTAAACGCCCCTCCATCGAGTATATTTCAACCCGTGCATCCGAAGAAATCGGCTCTTCAACAGATAAACGTACCACCCGTTCGGTTGGGTTTGGCGACAAGGCAAATGCTAAACTGCGCTTAGGCTCCTGCGCGCTTACGATCGGCTTGATCAAATAAACGCCTGCAATTAAACCGCCTTCGCCGTCGATAACAGAGAATTTGAACTGATCGTTGCCGCTATGCGTGCCGTAGTCGTAATAGCGGATTTGACCGCCGTCAATTTCTGCCTGTGTAAAGTTATCGCCCACTTGCAGGTTCGTACCGCCGCGCGTTAGCAAACCGTATTGCGGAACCGTCATCAGGGTAAATATCAGTTGAAACGGTTGGTTGTTCGCATCATCTGCTTTTAGCAAACTATTTCCAATCACATCGTTGCTACCAGAAGGCAGTGACAAGGGGTTATTGTTTACGATAAACGGCGCATTCAAAGCAACGCTGGAACAAAGTTCGAGTTTGAAGCCCGATAGTTGGCCGTTGGAACCGATCACGTTGTCTTTCACACGCAATGTCCAGGTACCGCTTGTGTTTTGACCATTAAAGGCAGACAATAAGCCGGTCGGTTTGGCTTTGCTGCTGTTAGTAGGCGGCGGGCAGTTGAACGCATTCGGCGCGCTATCGTCAAAACCGATATTGAAGTTATACTGCCCCGGGCATTTGTCTTTCCAAAGCAGCACATCTGTTCCGGTCGGGCTAAGCACGTGTACTTCCAGGTCTTTCATAAAGGTATGGTTCCCTTCCACGCTAATTACGTTAACATCGCTGATGATACCGCTTGGCGCAATTACCAATTTTGATTCAACAGTTGGGGTACCGTTTGCAGAAATTGTTTTTGGTAAATCAGTTGACGTATAGGTATTACAATTTTGCACACCTGTGATGAATACAAAAGGCTCTGACCAGGAAGCATTGTTGCAATCGTTGATGGGACGCACACGCCAATAGGCCGTTTGGCCGGCGTTCAGCAATACGGGCAGTTTGAACGTATCTGCGGTAATATCCGTTTTTGAGGAAATGATCAAATTTCCAGCGAAAGACGGGTTGGAGGCGACCTGAATTTCGTATTTATCGGCATCCGGCACCCCGTTCCACTTGAAAGTAGGAGTAATTTGAACCCCGGATGCGCCGTTTGCAGGCGTTTGAAGGGCAAAAGCGGAAAAATTGTTTTGTACAATTTTATAAGTAGCACTCAATGTATCTGTGGCGGCGCCGGATGCGGCTATCACCGATAAGTTTATTGTGCCCTCCGGCGCATTGTCCGGCAGATTGAGCGTCATGGTGACGTCGCTGCCCGCAGCCACCGGATTCGGGCTGAATGTTGCAGTGGTACCGTTCGGCAAGCTTGTGGTGCTAAGCGTGAGCAGGCCGTTAAATCCTCCAACAGCCGCCGTACTGATGACGCTGCTGTAATTGCCCGGCAGGCAAATTTGATCGTTGAGGTTTGCTGAACAGATGGAAAATGCCGGTTGGGTGGCTGCCTGAATCTTGATATTTGCATTCGACATGTCGTAAAACAGGTTGTCGGCAGCCTCTACCATAATTCGTCCGGTATTTGTAACATTGTTCGGAACCGTAATACAGGCACGGCCTGTATTTGGTACATTGGCTGCAAGTACGATGGGAAATTCCAAACCGCTGTTCGTACTCAATTTGATATTTACTTTTTGGCAATTAACTGGAAGTTTGTTCGTGTTGGCTACATCCCAGGTCACTTCCAGCTGTGAACCTACCTGCCAAATGATTGCTGAAGCATTCGGATAAGTCACCAAAAACGGGCCAGCCTGATCCGTCACATTTAATTGTAACGGCGCTGTTGCCTGACCGCCAGCGCTGGGGTGGTTGTCGCGAACCGTCATACGGAATTTCATGGAACGCGCGTAAGTAGGCAACACCTCAGATTTACTGGTTTGGTTGGTTGCTACCCTTGTAATGGCCGGGAAATAACGGAAGTTGTTGGCAGTTGGGGGAAACGAACGAAATGTCGGCGCATTGCCTGTAGGCGAACCCAAATCGCAGGTTGGACCAAGGTCATATTCTTCCCAGCAGTAGGTTATCATGTCGCCGTCGGGATCGGAGCCGGAGCCACTGAGTTTGAACGGCGTTGAAATCGGAATCGTTAAACCGTTCGGAGTAGAAATCGTCGCCGTAGGCGGGTTGTTGTCCGATACTTCAATTGTTCCGCAAGTGTTCCCTTCCTGGTTTTCTACAAAGTTATGCACCTGCTCAATATTACAAATATGATAATACGGATCTTGTTGTGCCTGAACATCGTTTCCAGGGCAAGCGCCAGGATAACCCATCAAAGATGATCCGCTGCCCGGCTCGTATGCATATCCGGGCGCCAACTGGTCGTTGTAAGCGACGGTACAATTGCTCCAGGAGTGACTTCCCGACATTTGGTGGCACATTTCGTGCGCGGCCACTTTGTTAAAATAGGTGCCTTGTGGCGGATCTGTACTGGAACAACCTTTTGCTTTACCGGCTTGCGTACATACGCGTCCGCCAGCGATGCCGGTTGCGCTACCGCTTACGTAAACGGAAAAAACGTGTCCGATGTCATAAGCCGCTGCACCAATGATGTTATTGATTGCCAATGGGTTCTGGTTCATCCAGTCGCCTGTTTCATTACCGGAATAAGGGTCAGTTGCAGGGTCAAGGAAAAAGAGTACGTCGTCGTTTGCAATGAGTTCAAGGCGCACATTGAAATCGCGTTCTTGCAGGGCCACAATGTAGTTCAAGGCGGTAACAACAGCGGTTAGAATCGTCGGTTTGTCGTTGTTGAAAAAAGCCGAATACTCACCTTTTGTCGCGATAGCAGCCCGGAATTTTTTCAACTGAATGGGGCTTTGCGAGCGGTCTTGTACCAAATTGTTATTTGAAGGGTTGGTAACAGGCGTTTCTTTGCTGTCGTCCACACCGCATTTCATCAGGCCATCGGGCAGCATTTTTTCAGCCGGCATCTCCTCATTGCGGAAAACCATGTAGTAGTCCGGGTTGTCGAGCGTGTAGTTTTGGATGCTTTGTTCGCGGCCGTCCGTTTCAAAAATATAGGCGTGAAAACCGCCGTATCCAACACCAAGGCGTACCATGCGGCCAGAACCATCGGTCGTTCTGCCTGCATACGTGTGAATGGCCGGGTACTTTTCGCTTAAGCCCGGTGCGATGATGGGCGATTCCCAAACCATAAAGCGGGCCATTTCACCGTCAGCCGTAGGCAAATCAACGGCTAAAGGCTGTTTGGCTGCCGGCGTAAATTCCATCGGCGCCGTTGCCAGGTATTGGCTCATGCCTTGGAAATCGAGCGCGAAGGTTTTGTACTGATTCGGTCTGATCGTTTGACGCTGATCGCGCAACCCGGCCACCTGTTCGGCACGGGCCTGTTTCCAAAAATTGGGGGTACCCTGGGCCGAAATGCCTTGCAACAGGCTGATTGTCAGGGCAAACATTAAAAATTTACGCATAGGAAATATTGTTTTGCAACTGCAAGAATTGATTTATTTCATAAAAACAATACAAAAGTACCGGTTACTCAAAAAGACGGTAAAAAAAATAGCGGTTTGGCAAAACAAAGCAAATAAACTACCGGTCACAGCACCCGAATGATCAAAACAAGCCCAAACACAAACAACATCAAACCGATACCGCGCTGAACCAGTCGGGTGTGGGCGGGCGTCAACCAGTGCCGCACTTTTTGGGCCGCATAAGCTTTTAGCGTATCGGTTATGACTAAAGTACCCAACATGCCTCCAAAAAACAAGGTAATTTGCTTGCCGCCCCAATTGTTGGGGATCACGACGGCTGTTGCAATGCCAATCCAGAAAAATATGGTGCCGGGGTTAATTAAATTGAGTAGAAAGCCGTTCAGCCAGAATTTGTGTAGCCCCAGCGTTTTCCAATGCGAGCGTTCGGCATTTACCGCTGGCGCATTTGTAAACGCATCACCGGCATCGACGATCTCACCTGTCGGTTTTTTGTTTGCAAACCAAGCGCTTACCCCAAAAATTAACAACAAGAGGCCGCCGCATACGCCCGACCAAAACTTGAAATGGGGCAAATTGACCAAGGTGTTTAGTTGTTCTATGCCATAACAAATGGCCAACACATACAGTATGTCGCAAGTCCAAATACCCGCAGCCACGGCCAAACCAGCCCGGAAACCGCGGGCTATTCCAGCCTGTACAACTGAAAAAAGCAGCGGGCCGATCATAAAACTCAACGACAACCCAAGTAAGGCTCCTTGCAAAACTAAATCAATGCCCACGGCCAAACCGTTATTTACAAGTTGCTACGGCTATTTTGGAATCGGCTGCGCCGTAATACAGCAGCCAGCGGTCTTTGTGCCAAACCATGCCTTCCAAAAAACAAACATTGTTTACCTGTCCGCTCTTTTCATACGATTTTTCCGGTACTAAAAAGTTTCGGGCGGCGCGGGCCAGGATTTTGCCGGGCTGCTCCGGATCAAACAAAGCCTGGCCTACGGAATAGGCTTTATCCGTGAGTTTCTGATCGCCCACGACCGCATCGTTGGAACTGTTGTAAAACAGCAAGATCCCTTTTTCGGTTATCAAGGCGAAAGGCCCCGGTTCTACCAATCGGCTGTCAAAAAAGCCAGGCCGGGGCATCAAAGCAATGGCAAGTTCTTTTGTTTTTCTATCCTCCACTGGCTTCCATTCGATCAGGTCTTCAGAAGTAGCCAGGAAAATATTGGTATCGCCCCAGTACATCCAGTATTTGCCTTTTATCTTTTTGGCGACGATTTCACCATTTACTTTTTCACACACGATCGCGCCCGATTTGGACCAAACATCGCGGTATTTCTTGGTATCAAAGGCGAGTCCGTGTTTTTCCCAGGCCATCAGGTCGTTGGAGGAAGCCACGGACAAACGCGCAATTTTGCCGTCATAAGCCGTGTACATCATCACATATTTGCCGTCTTCGCGTTTCACCACGCGCGGGTCTTCGCAGCCGCCTTCCCATTCGTAGTCCTTGTATTTGTCCTTATTTGGGAATAAAACCGGAATCTGAGATTGTTTGAACTCCAACCCGTCGCGGCTGCCAGCGATCCCGATGCGCGAAGTGCCTTCCGGCTCCCCGATTTTGTCCTGCGCCCGGTACAAGAGCCATACCCGGTTGTCTTTTACCACCGCCGTCGGATTGAACACGCTTTTTTCAGCCCAATGCACGTTTTTTTTGCGCAGCGGACAGAAAAACTCCGGATCCTTGTCGGGTACCAGAATGGGGTTGTATTCGTCTAATTTTTCAAACGTTTGGAATGCCCAGGTTTTGTCGTCCGTCAGGTTTTTGGAACCCGAACAGCCGAAAAAGAACAGGGCGGCGGCAATTATCAATAAACGATGCTTCATAGCCTGCGTTTAACTTGTTTTTTAAATGTTTTCTTCCTGCACCTTGTACCCGCGCATGACGTAAAATACCACGTAGGAAAAACAGATGAACGGAACGACCAACGCCAGTTTCATACCGCCCACGCCGGAAAGCAAACCGGCAATCGGCGGCATAATCGCGCCGCCTACGATGGCCATAATAACAAGGGAAGACGCCAGTTTGCGTTCAGCAGGCGGCAAGCCCTTGGTCGCCAAGGCAAAAATAGTCGGGAACATAATACTCTGGCAAAAATACGTCAGCATAATGCACACTATCCCGATGATGCCGCCGGTAAAAAAGGCCAGTGCAACCAAAATCACGGCCGCAATGCTGTACCACGACACCACCCGCTGCCCTTCCATTTTACTCATCAGGTAAGTGCCCAGAAAACGGCCCAACATGAATAGCACCAGCGCAAAAGAAGCGTGGAACCCGGCAATTTGCTCCGGCGTCATGGTTTCCGTTACCTGGTAAATGCTTTTTACCACGCCAAGATGAATATCTTTTGCAAAATCTAATTTAAAATCCACAAAATAGCCCCATAAAGTAGCCTGAGCGCCTACATTGGCAAACTGCGCAATCACGCCCAACAACAGGTGCTTGTACCGCGCAAACAAGGTACCGATGCTCACATTGCCTTCCGCCAATTCTTCCTCACGACCCACTTCCGGCATGGGCGTGCGCCAGAACAAAATAGCCACCGCCAGCACAATACAAGCCACCGTCAGGTACGGCCCCTGTACCGACAAGGCTTCTTCAATCCGCGCTGAATTGATCTGATCGGGCGTCATCGTAGCCAGCAGTTCCTTGGTGTATTCCTTTTTCGAGAAAATAAACAAACTGCCAATTACCGGTCCCAAAATAATGCTGATGCCGTTAAACGACTGCGCAAAATTGATGCGCCACTCGGCATCTTTTTTGTCGCCCAACACTGTAACGTACAGATTTGCAGCGGTTTCCAAAAACGCCAACCCCGATGCAATGGTAAACAAGGCAAACAGGAAAAACGCATACACCCGCAAATCAGCCGCCGGGTAAAACAAAAACGCGCCGCCCGCATACAACAACAATCCGGCTAAAATGCCCTTTTTGTAGCCGTATTTGCGCATAAACATACCCGCAGGCAAAGCCATTACAAAATAACCGAAATAAAACGCCGAGTCCACAATACCCGCCTGCCATCGTTTCAAATCGAGTGCAAACTGAAAATGGCGAATCAGGGAACCGTTCAAACTATTGGCAATGCCCCACAAAAAAAAGAGGCTGCAAACTAAAGCGAAGGGCAAAAGGTAAGGATTGCGGGACTTGGCAGGTGTTTCCATGTTATGTCGTTTTGTTCTGAAAAATCAAT
>JBAXTB010000589.1:0-2523 GCA_037130425.1 Bacteroidota bacterium | reverse complement strand
AATACGCGACTACATCTTAAATCATGTAATCTTAAATCATGTAATCTCAAATCCTGAAGTCAATGACATCGCCCTCGACCCCCAAGCCGTGTTTCCTCCATTTCTGCTGAAAAAAATCCTAACCCTATTTACCTTTACGCAACAAGCTGCAATAAAGCATTGGAAGGAAACGTATGCGCGTAACTGAGTGGTTCACTTCTCCAAACCCCTGCAAACAATTTGACACCAACGAGCGACTGTTCGAGGGCCTTCGCCGTTTGGACAACTCGGCCATCCTGTGTGTGCAGACAAAAGTTTTGAATTCCGTCAAAAAATTTGTCCGCAAGTATGGCTTGCCGCCCGAACAAGCCGATGATGTGTTAAACCGCAGCACCTTGATTTTTCTACGAAAAATAGAGGACGGCTCATACCAATTTCAACAAAATGCCCCATCAACCTACCTGATTGAAATTGCCCGGCGTGTGGCCTTTTCGGCTACCCGTTCCAACAAAAAGACCCCGGAAAACCTTGAAAATCACCAACATTTGCATGATCCTGAATTGGAAGACGCAGGTAGACAGGAGGAAGCGACAGAAATGATCCGCTTGCTTTTGGGCCAACTCGGCGCGCCCTGCGATCAGGTGATCAAACTACACCACATCGACGGCTTCAGTGACGAAGAAGTGGTACAACAACAAATGACGCGGTATTCCACCACGGATTCGCTCAAAATGAAACGCAGCGATTGCATGAAAAAACTGATACAACTGGCGCAACAATGGAAGACATCAAACAATACCTGAGCGACAACGCGTCGGAACCCGAACGCGCAGCCGCAGAACAGGTTCGCCAGGGATTGACGGGCTTGCGGTTGGAAGCAAAAGTAGCGGCGGTGGCAGTTGAGCGCCGGGCCTTGCTCCGACGTCGTTTTTTTAACCGCCTGGCAATATGGGCCGCGCTTGTCTTATTGGTGGGCGCGGCATTTTGGTTTTGGGTAAAAAAAGAAACGCCCGCGCAAATCGCCCCTACCGGCATCGAACAACAAGTACCGGAACAACATGCCCCGGTACAGGGCAGTCCTGTACCGGAACGCAAACCTGAAACGCCTACCCAAGAACCCATTGCCGAACGCCCGCGCAGCCCGCGCGAGATCGCCGCACAGCCCTTGGTGCGCAGTGTGCAACCGGAACTGGACTCGGCCACCAACCGTTTGATTAATACTTTATTGAAGAAAACGCCCGCTAATTACACGTCGAAACCCTTGAACGACGCCTTCAAATTGCTTCAAAAAAACAAACCAGCTTTGGCGAAAGCAATGATTTTTAAACTTGGCGTAAGCGACCGGGATGGCCAGTGGTTGTTGGCCATAGCCTTGTTGGAAGAAGACAAAGCCGATGAAGCGCTGGTTCTTTTTGAAAAAATGGCCAAAGACCCGGATAATCCGAATATGAAAGAAGCACAGATGGCGGTGGAGGCATTGCAGTAGTGCGCAACACCCGTAACCGTTTTTCCAGGCCGGGTTCTGATTAATGAAAAGATCGCTCCCTTCCTTCGACATTCGATATTCATCTGTTCGATATTCAATATTCTTCCGCCCGTTCGGCCACCTGCGCCGGACGGGCGGAATTTTTTTGAAAAAAATTTCACGTATCGCTTACATATAGGCGCTTGGCTGCAATACAAGTACAACAAAGCAATTGAAACGCATTCTTCAACAATTCAAAAAACATCCAACATGAAAAACGCAATTCTTATCACGCTCGTACTTTTTTGCGCCAGCCTCCTTTCTGCCCAACATTCTGCCCCAATGAAAACCATCCCAGGCGGGGTTTCCACATCAGATCTGAAAAAAAATGTGTGGAGCGAATGGATCAAAAACAGCGGAAATCCTGACCTCGAAGCCCGTCACGCCGAACTCACGGCCGGAAACATCACCCTCGAACTCCGCAACACCGGTAGTGGTACAATGGAAGGCTCCTTCACCGCCAACGAATGCCCCGACAACAAAAAAGACGTCAGCGGCTGGCAAAAAGCAACGATCGAACCAGGCGCGACCATCAAACTGATCTTCCCAACCGGCGGCTGCAATGCCGGATTCCATTGGTGGTGCAAAGACCTGTACGCATGGAGCAACTGGTTCAAACTCAACCCCGCCGACTATGTTTCCGCCCGCTGGATCAAACGCGGTAATGACCTGACCGTTGAGTTGGTGAACCACAAAAACCAAACGGTAAACGCTGATTTTGCTGCCAATTTCTGCGACGAAACGCGCAAAATGCAAAACGGCTGGAAACACGCCATTTTAAACACAAACAAAACCGTGACCCTTCAATACCTCGACGGCAGCGCAACAAATCGTTGTAATTCCGGTTTCCACCTCTGGTACCGAAACCTGCGCGGCCCGCAAATCATTGATGAGGGCACTGACCTTGTTCCTGCCGGTAACTAAGCCCTTAGTTGTTTAAGAGCGCTTTAAATATCGAATAGAAGAATTAGGCGTGTACGAAGGATTTTGAAATGATTGGATCATGTTTTAACCTCGGA
>JBAXTB010000588.1:0-2540 GCA_037130425.1 Bacteroidota bacterium | reverse complement strand
CTATGTGTGCAATGGATGAACGCGCATTTTCAGGAAGCATTTGATATTACGCAAGCGCCGTTGTTCAGTTTTACCTTGTTAAAAGCGGGTGCGGAATATTATTACTGGTTGCTCAAAATGCACCACCTAACGATAGACGGCTGGGGTTATTGGGTGCTTACCAATAAAGTAGTTGCGTATTATAACGAATTGTCGGGGAAGCCCTTGGATAAATTGCCCGTAACTTATTCTTACCGAGATTATGTGCAAGACGAACAGACATACAACAGTTCCGCTCAATTTGAAAAAGACAAGGCGTATTGGCTGAGCAAGTTTGAAAGCCTGCCGCCGCTGATCAGGGAGCCGCAATTTGTCCGCTCAGTAAAAGACCAACTGCTTCCGGTTTCCTCAAAAAAGTGGATTATTCCGCGTTCGGAATATGCACAATTGGAAAACCTTGCCAAAGCGCAAAACGTATCTGTATTCCAACTTTGGCTGGGTATTTTAGCCGTTTATTTTTACCGCAGTACGGGGCAGGAACGCCTTTGTATTGGTATTCCAGTACTTAACAGAAGCAGTAAAGCGCATAAAAACACGATCGGGTTGTTTACGGGCATTTCGCCCTTGTTGATCGACCTTAACGATCAGTTGACGTTTTCCGAACTGCTGGCGCAAATCCGCAATACCCTGCGGCAGGATTATCGGCATCAGCGCTTCCCGATTCAGGAGTTGTTACGTTCGCTCAACCACCTTACACTGGGCGAACGCAGTTTGTTTCAATTGAGTTTTTCGTATGAATTGTCGGACATGCGCCTGTCTTTAGGCGACACAACGGAACAGGTTAACTTATTGACTGGCGACCAGAATAAAACACCGTTTGATCTTCGGTTGCGTGATTTTGCAAATGGGGGCGATGTTGATCTGGATTTTTATTTTTTGGCGGCCTATTTTGAAGAAGCGGAGTTTGCGCTAATCATTGAGCGATTGAAAGCCATCGTGCAGGATGTTTTGATCGCTGCCGATCAAGCGGTCAGTCGGATTAATATTTTGCCGGAAGCAGAACGCGTGTTATTGCTGCACGATTTTAACGATACAACTGCGGTTTATCCTGACATAAATACCGTTGTGCAACTTTTTGAAGCGCAAGCAGCCCTCACGCCGGACCAAATTGCCCTGATTTCTGGAGAAACGACGCTTACCTATCGTGAACTGAACGAAAAAGCCAATCAATTAGCGCATTATTTACGCAATACGCATCAAATTCAAGCCAATGACGTTGTTGCCCTGCAAATAGAACGCAGCGCTTCCACCATCATCGGCATCCTTGGTGTATTGAAATCCGGCGCGGCGTATTTGCCTATTTCAACAGACTTCCCGCCCGCCCGCGTGCGCTACATGCTTGCAAACAGCCGCGCGAAGACTTTGCTGACGGATGAAGTCAGTCACGTCTCGGCCCTTGAATTCAAGACTGAATTGCCGGATTTGTCGGTGGAACGCCTTGATGAGATTCTGACGCTTGATTTACCTGCGCACAACCCGGCACGCATCAATGCCGGCCCCGACCTGGCTTATGTGCTGTACACTTCCGGCTCAACCGGCCAACCCAAGGGCGTTTCAATGCCGCAGCGCAGTTTGGTAAACCTGATTCAATGGCAAAACGCCAACTGTCATTTGGGCCTTGGAGACCGCACCGCGCAGTTTGTACCCTACACGTTTGACGTAAGTTTTCAGGAAATATTTGCCACCCTCAGTTCGGGCGGCACGCTGATCGTGTTGCCGCAGGATATTCAGCAACAATTCACGGAACTGCCGCATTTTATTGCCAAACACCGTATCAATCGACTGTTTTTGCCCTTTGTCGGCCTGCAACAATTGGCCGAAATAGTAAAAGATGCGCCTACGCAATTGGCTGATTTAAAAGAAATTATCACAGCAGGCGAACAATTGCAAAGCAGCGCGGCCATCAGGCATTTGCTCAGTTCGTTGCCGGGTTGTGTGTTAAAAAACCAATACGGCCCAACCGAAGCGCACGTGGTAAGTGAGTACGTGTTAGGTTCTGATCCGACAGCCTGGCCCGATTTACCGCCCATCGGAAAACCGATTGCGAATGTGGAACTGCATATTTTAGATGCGTATTTCCAACCCACACCCATTGGTATTCCAGGCGAATTGCTGATCGGCGGCATTGCTTTGGCCGATGGCTATTTGAACAACGCAGATTTAACAGCAGAAAAATTCATTCCCCATCCGTTCAAAACGGGTGAACGCTTGTATAAAACCGGTGACTTAGCCCGCTGGCTGCCCGACGGCAACATTGAATACCTTGGCCGCATCGACCAGCAATTGAAAATCCGGGGCTACCGGATTGAAACGGGCGAAATTGAACAGGTATTGTTGAGCCACGAGGCAGTGCAGACCTGCGCAGTAGTCGGATTGGAATTCAGTGGCGTGAAGGAATTAGCGGCTTATTTGGTGCCAAAACCCGAAACAAGCTTGCCCGACGCTACGATTTTGCGCAGTTTCTTAGGCAATACGCTGCCCGATTACATGATTCCATCGTA
>JBAXTB010000587.1:0-2560 GCA_037130425.1 Bacteroidota bacterium | reverse complement strand
GCTCCGGGATGTTGTCGGCCACGATACAAAGTTTTCGGTTCTCTTCTTTTAGGAAACCATAGTGCACCATTTGGTCGAGCATGGCGATCATAGGGTCGTAATAACCATGTACGTTCAGCAGGCCGATGGGCTTTCGATACTGGTGTAATTGGGCCAAGGTGAGGGCTTCAAAATGTTCGTCCATAGAACCGTAACCACCAGGCAATGTGATGACGCCGTCGGTACCCTTGATGAGCAGGGTGCGCCGTTCGGCCATTGATTCTACAATGATCATTTCCTTTACGCCGGGATGTCCAAGTTCCAGTCCGTTGAGTTGTTCGGTGATGACGCCTGTGATGGGGCCGCCGTATTCAAGTACGGCTTCGGCAAGTACGCCCATGAGGCCGACACTACCGCCGCCGAATAAAACTTTGATGTTGCGTTCTGCGAGGGTTTTGCCTAAAAGCGTGGCCTGCTCTGCAAACCAGGGTTGATTTCCTTTATTGGCGCCACAAAAAACTGCGATTGAATGCATGTGCTATATGTTAGACTTTTGAATGATGAGCAGGTTACGGAAACTTATGCAATTGTGCGGCGAATATCCGACAAGTGAGAAATGCGCCGGTATTTTTTTTCAGAAGCGCGTACCTTTGTTCAGATATTTAGGTCAAATATCGGGCTTTAACTTTTTTTATTCATCCACACCGATTTAATATGACGAAATTCCGTCTTTTACTTAGCAGCGCCATTGCATTGATTCTTATGGCGCAATGTAATAAGGAGGTCATTCCTCCAGTGGTGGAAGCGCCAAAATCTTTTGTTTTAACCGTAAATAACTCCTTTAACGAATTGCAAGCGCGTATTGGGGTATTTGTTTCGGACGAAGACGGTGTCATGAAGGCATTTCGATGGGTGCGTGGCGAGGACACGGCACAAATACAGGTTCCTGGCAATACGGTGGGAAAACGTTACGACTGTACGATCGCCAAAGTGGTTACCCTTGACGCTTCCGGGTCGGGTGTGCGCGATACGTCGATTACAATTACAACTTATACGAATGTAAAAAGTGGAGAAACAATTTATATGCGGGCGCATAATTTCAAACAAGTGACCGATTTACGGATTCAATTTACTAATATTACTTCATTTGATTCGATTATTGTGTCCGACGGGATTTCTTTTTCGCGTCCGCAACCGGCAAATAATTTCTACGGCCAATATCGGATAACCCATACCGGGAAATTCTGGGCGCGCATTCGGATAAATGGCGAGGGACATTGGCGTTATATGTTATTTGAAAATATCAACTCACCTGATGTAGTCGCAACCATTGATGCTACCTTATTGCCGACGATTATGGTAGCGCCAAAGGGGATTCAACTGCCGTTTGTGACGCCTTGGAAATACAATGTGGAAGGGGTGGTTGATTTGAATGCCTCCCTGTTTTTTCCGCTGGGCGATTTGTCGCGCGCGCCCGGAGGCGCAACGCCGGCATTTAATACCTTATCTGTGTATGAGCCGATTATGAATGTTGTTTTAGATCCCGGCATTACGCCATACAATGGTTACAGGGTACAGGTGAGCGGTTCGGGGAACGATCCGGACGGTTTTATTTATCAGAGCGACCGGTTTTACCCGGTATTGCCGGATGCATTGACCATTCCGACTTTTTCAGTTGTTCCTGCGACTTCTTCCACAAATCGGTTTTCGGGCGTAAATTGTTCCGGACAGTTTGATCTGTTGTCGGTAACAAGAAGCAATACTGGTTCTCCGTCGTTTTCCTGGGAAGTGTTGTTGGCGCCGCCCGCGAATGGGATTTCAAGTTATCGCTTGCCTGAATTGCCGAAGGAACTTTCGGAGTTGTCATTTGGGTTAAGTCAGTACAGTTTTGGCGGCATTGTTCATGCCCAAGGAGAGGCGTACGATCAGTTTTTAGGTTATGAACCTGTCATGCGCAAACGTATGTTAAATGACGACCCGCTTTGGCAGGCACGGGCCGGATTTGTTGCAAAAGGAAAATAACACATGGAATCAAATTACAATGCCTATTTTGAGGCAAATCGCAAGGGTTGGGATTTAAAAACTGGCGTAAACGCGGCTTCTTCCTTTTACAATTTGGAGGGTTGGAAAGCCGGAAACAGCAGTTTAAATCCGATCGAGTTACAGGAGGTCGGTTCGGTGGAAGGCAAGAAGTTGTTGCACCTGCAATGTCATTTCGGCATGGACACGCTTTCCTGGGCGCGCGAAGGCGCGCGGGTGACGGGTGTGGATTTTTCGTCGGAGGCGATTGCGATGGCGCGTAAACTTGCAGGGGAATCGTTGTTGAAGGCCCGTTTTGTGGAATGTAATGTGTACGATTTGGAACAGCATTTGAGCGGAAAATTTGATGTGGTGTTCACTTCCTACGGCACCATCGGCTGGCTGCCTGATCTGGAGCCTTGGGCGAAGGTGGTGGCGCATTTTTTGAAACGCAAGGGCTTTTTCTATATCGCTGATTTTCATCCGTTTGTGTGGATGATGGACGAGGAAATGAAATACCTGAAATATCCGTACCACAACGCCGGGGTGATTGAAACAGAGC
>JBAXTB010000586.1:0-2572 GCA_037130425.1 Bacteroidota bacterium | reverse complement strand
CCCACCCATACCTGAACCAGCGCCTGAAATGAGCCCGCCGAGCCAACCAAGTTGGTTATACGGATACTGGAACTGATTGAGATATTGTTGATACGCGGTCGAAAGATTTGCTTGCTGCTGCTGTTGCCCGGCCAAACCAGCGCCAAATTGTGCTTGCGCCTGTTCCAGGGCTGATTTCTGGCCCAGAGCGCCAATGTTCGCGAGCGCCTGTGCGCCTTGAATCCCGTATTGGCGGCTGAGAGCCTGTGCCTCAAGATCCTTTGCCTGTTGAGTATTAAACTCACCAAGCGCCTGGGTGTATCCAGTGTTCATAATATTCGCGAGTGTCGCGTTATTCGCGAGACCTTGTTGACGGGCCAATTCGGCTTGCGCAATACCCGCACGATCGCCACCCCAAGCGCCACGCGCAATCGCGTTACCCAGCACTTGTTGTTGTTGTTTCGCGTTTGTTTCGTTGATGTTGCCGACAGCCGATTTCATCACGTTATTGAGATACGGCGACATATATTGCTGTACTTGGTCGCCGCTGAACCTTTGCAGTTCTAACGGAGAGCCGCCGGATGACGCCATATTCGCGGCGTTGTTAATAAAAGGATCTGTATAACCTTGCGTTCCCGCAATGCTGCGCATCGCTTGGATTTGGTCAGGTGTCATCGGGGCGACAAGACCCGCGTTATACTGCCCATACTGAGCGGCTTTCGCAGGATCGTATTGCGGCGCTTGACCGCCAACAAGTGGTTTGGCGCGGTTTAAAAGATCTTTATAGGCCGCCATCACCTCTTTGGGTGGCTGTGTCGTTGTAGTTTGATTACCGCCGCCGCCAAAGCACATTTCACGCTCCTACGCATTCTTTGTTATGGACAAAAAATGACCCCATTTTGTCCAATTGTCTTTCATATAACTTCATTTTTGCCTCTGTCCGGATATTGGATGTAATACCCATTAACAAAGGCAAATTCATTTTTTCAGCGCATTCTTTCGCGTAATTAATCAAATGTTTTGCCCGCGTCGAACGCCTGAAATCTTGATGCACAAAAGTAAAGACTTCTGACAAAAACCACTGTTTTGAATACCACATTTTATCCAAAAACAGTCCAATCAATGCTTCGATCCGATCCCCACTTTTAATAACGCCGATAACTCCGCCTGTCTTATTAATCATGCGGTCAATCGTGTCCTCCAATTCTCTCTCGTCCAATGGGAAAAGATCGTATTCGGAGTGCATGATTTTTAACAATTCAATGATTTTTTCTTTGTCGTCCTTTGACACCAATTGAACTGTGTAATTTTCCATTTTTTTCCCTTAATCTTTGCGTGGTCCAGGAAGTTTGCGAAGTGTTTTGACCGTATTCGCCCTGACAAATTTTACGAATTGGTCAAGTTTTTCATGTCCGCGATTCAAATCACCTTCTCCGTAACCCATAACATCATCCGGGTCGATGACGTATTCACCGCCAGCCGCGATAATTGGAACCGGGCGGCGATTGTGGGATGCGATTGTGCCGCCGCGAGCCGCTGGCGTAGATTGTTCTTTTTGTTGAGTTCCGGCCATAGATTCGCCCGCTTTCCGACCCTGATTGATATACTTCATGTAATCTTCAGGGGTTTTGTTCGCGAGCGCAGGGAAATTAGAACTTGACTTAAAACTAGGAATTGCAGCCCCTGCCGGGCCTTGCTTGCCTGAGAACATTTGATCAAGGATCTTGCCGCCAGCGAGCGTATTGCCTTCCCCAAGACCGGACACAATGTCGGCTGGGAGAACATACGACCCTTCAAGCACATTCATTGGGAGGTGGTCGGTACGACCGCCAACCGCCATATGAATGATGCCCTTATGGCATGGTGTCGATTTTTCTTGCGCGATCCGGCTCGCGTGTCCAATCGACCCACCTTCGGCCTTTTTATTAAAAGCACCCGCCAAAAATGCGGCGTTGCCTTCATCGTCAACGTCATAAGCGCCACGCATGAAACGTTGGAATCCAGTCATTTTATTGGATTCCATGTCAAAACTTTCAGGATCGACGCCGGGAGGGGGCGTATCGCCAATCCCGACACGATGACCATTTTTGTCATACCAAACCTTGTGCATGCCTTCGTCACGGCGAGGAGGGGTAGGAATTTTTGGTTTTGGCTCCATTCCTGTGCGCGGAGCCATATTTTGATCTGGCCCAAGTCGGACGCTTTGGTCTACGTGTGGCATCATCCCTGTGCGGGGAGCCATATTGGAATCAGGGCCAAGGCGCGGGTTCTCTTGAGGTTCCGGCATAGAAGCGGTTTGGGCGCGGCGAAATGGATTTGCTGGCCAATTGCTTCCAAATGATGGGGCGATAAAATCCTTAGATGGATTAGAAACTTTAATGTCTTTATTGGAAAAAACGCGGCCTTCAGTCGGCGCTTTTGTTTGGTCCTGAGTAACAACAGCGTTTTCTGACCCAGAATACGTTTCCGGATAACCCATCATCCTGCGATAAAATCGCGTCAAAAAACCGGGGTCATTTGGGTCAATCTGAAAGAGGTCTGCCATTTTAATCTCCGTTTAGGAATATTTACACCGTTTTGTTTTAATTTGATA
>JBAXTB010000585.1:0-2627 GCA_037130425.1 Bacteroidota bacterium | reverse complement strand
AGAAAGCAGGAAATATTCTATTTCGATCCTGGTGTTGGAATAGGGGAAGATTTCAGCATTCAGGTTAAAATTGGAGGAGTACCATTAAATCGGCACGGCAATTCTGAAAAGGTTGCCGTGCTTTTTTTGTTAAAAATCAACAGTTAACAGACTTTTCACCTGCGCTTCGTTTATGCGTTCGGGCACCAAACGCAGCAATGTATTGCGCAATCCGGCCAAAATAGGGTTGCTTATTTGGGCTACTTTACCCAAGCGCCAAGATTGATTTACAATCATTTGCGCCCGCACGAAACGCCTTTGTTCATACGATTTGAACGCCGCAACAATATCGGTTTGCTTCTTGATTTCATCTGCCAGCACCACCGCGTCTTCGATGGCCTGGCAAGCGCCCTGACCCAAATTCGGCGTCGTGGCGTGTGCGGCATCACCCAACAAAGCAACATTGCCGAATGCAAAATGCGGTGTAGGGCCAAGGTCGCAAATATCGCCCCAGATCAAATCGGCTTGCCGCGTTGCCTCCAGCATGGCAGGAATCGGCTGATGGTGTTGTCCGAAAATATTGCGTAAGGTTTCGATGGAGATATTGCGCATGGCCGGGTCGTTTTGTAGTGCATTTACGCAGGCAAACCAATAAAAACGACGGTTTTCCAAGGGCACAATACCGAAACGGCCGGATGCGCCCCAGGTTTCCGAAGCATTCGGGCAATCAATATGCGGCGCATCAATCACCGCACGCCAGCAGGTATAGCCGGAATAACGCAAGCTTGTTTCCGGCAGCAATTGTTTGCGTACTGCCGAGTGAATCCCATCCGCAGCGATCAGATAATCCGTTGATATTGAATCTTTTTGGTCAAATAAGACGGTAATTGTTCCGTCTGTTTCCTGTTTAAAACCAAGGGCTTTAAAACCGGTATGGGTTTGATCTGCGTCCAATTCCGCCAGCAGGGCCGCGTGTAAATCGGCGCGGTGAATGGCAAAATTGTGCATCCCGAATTTGCGGGCAATGATACCAGCGTCGGCCGAACTGATGGTACGACCGCGTTGATCTTTTATTTCAAAATAAGGCAACAAACACCCGCGCTCCATGATTTTTTCGGCCACACCAAGCCGATGAAAACCCTGAATGGCATTGGCAGCCATCAAAATACCAGCGCCCACCGGTTTGATTGCCGACGCTGCTTCATACACGTCCGCGCGAATGCCGATTTTTTTGAGTGCAATGGCCAGAGTTAATCCGCCGATACCGGCGCCTAAAATGGTAAAACGTTTCATGGCAGAAAGCATTAAACTATAAGGTAAAATAATGGGGCAAAGTTGGCGTGATTTGTCACATCGTCAGGTCGTATCTTGCGCCTTTAAAGTGACATTTTACGCCAAACTAAATTCTATGGAAAAGCCCGAACTTTGGTCGAGCATGTCGTTTTTGCGCAATGTGGTCTTGGCGGCTGAGCGAAAAGGCGGCGATTTGACGGAAATTTGCCGCGACATCGGCATTACAAAGGCCCAATTGGAAACGCCGGATGCCATGATCGACATGCAGCAAAGTATCCGCGTGTGGGATACCTGTATTCGTATTACAGGCGATCCGTTTTTAGGCCTGCATTTAGGCGAAACAACTTCCCCGGCACTGGCTGGTATGGTGGGTTATTTGATGGAAAGCAGCCCCGATTTGCTGACAGCCTTTCAAACTGCCACCCAGTTTTACCGCCTGCTCACGAACATGACCGACATCCGGGTGGAAATAAAGGATCAGGAGTTTCGGTACTACATTGAGCCAATTGAATTGTGGTACCAATATTCGCCCGAAGCCGCGCGCCAGATCGTGGAGCACATGGTTTCGGCATTTGTACACATGGTCAAGTTATTGTCGGGTCGCGCTTTGTTTCCCCTGCGGTTGTCTTTGCGATTTAACCGTCCAGGCGACCTGAGCGCTTACCAACGCGTGCTGCGTTGCGAACCGGCATTCAGCCAAAGCCAAAATTGTTTGGTGTATCGCCTGCGAGATATTCAGTTGCCGACCATCGGGCATAACCCTGCCCTGAACCGGTTGCTGAAATCGTTGCTGGAACAGGAAATGCAAAAGGCGCGGCAACGACAGTCGTTCAGCAGCGAAGTGCGCTACATGATTTTGAGGGAATATAACACGCAACTGCCTCAATTACAATTTATTGCAGATAAAATGAACCTGTCGACCAGAAGTCTTCAGCGCAAATTGCAGGCAGACAGCACGTCCTTTCAACAAGTACTGGATTCTGTTAAACAGGAACTTGCTATGAATATGTTGCAGGATAAAAACCTGACGGTCAATGAAATTGCCTACCGGCTTGGCTATGCGGAGCCGAGTGTGTTTAGGCGAGCATTTAAAAAGTGGACAGGTTTTTCGCCACGGAAAATTGGATCAGAACCAACAAATCCTGAAAACCGGGCATTAATCCTCAAAGGACTACCTACGCGTAAAGATTTTGATGAATATGTTCAAGATTTTGAATCCAACAACGCTGATAGAAAACTTCCGGGAAGAGGCGAATAGGGATTAATAGATTAAAGATTAATGCCACCCGACACCTCTATTCGCTGCCCGTTCACCCACCGACTTTCATCCGAACACAAGAACGCCACCACCGAAC
>JBAXTB010000584.1:0-2628 GCA_037130425.1 Bacteroidota bacterium | reverse complement strand
TTGCATAGACCAAATGCATGGTTGCATCGCCGAGAAAAATGGTTGCATAGACTAAATGCATGGTTGCATCGCCGAGAAAAATGGTTGCATAGACCAAATGCATGGTTGCATCGCCGAGAAAAATGGTTGCATAGACCAAATGCATGGTTGCATCGCCGAGAAAAATGGTTGCATAGACTAATTGCAACCGTGCATTTTTGCTCCGAACGGGTGATAACCGTTTATGGATGGAAGCATAGTTGCCTCGTTAGCGCGCCAGATGTATTATGTGGAAAGTTGTCTGGATCAGGATTTGCAGGATTTTAGGATTTGCAGGATTAGTGCATCTCGCTCGTTGCGTGCGCGCCGGGGGAGAACATACCGGCGCGGCGTTGGGCTTGGGATGATGGGGAGGTTAGGGAAGACCACGCGAGGCGGAAAACTACTCATTCAAACAATCAATCCAATACTTCCATTCAGTTTTTTCTTTTTTGTTACTAATCAAAAGAACCAGTGCAATTTCACTATTTAATACAATATTAGGAGACTTTCCTTTCCCGGAAACCTTCTTAGAGTCAAATATTTTCTTTTGGAATTTAGGACCTTCATAAACTTGAATTTGATCTGGAACCTTCAACATATCCCAATGCAAAATGAATTCCCTTCCTTTTCCAAGATAAAATTTTTTTCTATCTATTTCCGGAAAATCTCCACCTGCTCTTTGAATTGAATCACAAGTAAAACATGAGGATTGATACGTCAAGTTTTCTTTTGTGAAGAGAAACGCACCTTTGCCTTCTGTCCCAACAAATACTTTATTTGCCCCCTTGTCAACGGTAACACAAGTTGCATAATGACTTGTAATACTTTCAGCCTTCAAAGGAGAATACTTTTGGTTGATTTTAGTAAAATCTAAGATGCCAACTAAACTATCTGACACGTACCACAAATCATTGTTTAGAAAGAATATCTTTTTTATCGCTTGATCCTCACATAATTCAATACTTTTAATTTTCCCATACCCCATTCTTGGAAACCTACTTACAGTAGAAGATCCAGCAAAATAAATATACGAGTCATCGAACTCAATCGAAAAACAAACCTCCTTAAACAGGTCATATCTTTTCATTTCTATTTGGCTAGATTTCGTATCAAAATAAAAAACTCCTGATTGAGTTGCAACATACATCCTATTAGACTGTTCATCAAAATGCAACTCGTTAATGTTCATTTCCTTATTTCTATATATTACCTTGGAATATGCCAATTTAGTATCTTTTTGCAAAGAAAACTTATATATCAGCCCATAAAAACAACTTATATATATATTTCCTTCTTTATCAATCTTGAGATCATTGACAAATGAGTTAGAGGGAATTTCCTCAAGGTTGATGGTTACTTGCGAATGTAGTGTATCGACAATAGTTAAGGATTGGGCGGTAACGATATATTTTTTACTTTGGTTAACTTTGTAAAAAAAACAGTCAGATCCTTTTATTTTATCAGATCTGTGAAGTATCGAGTCCTTTATTTGTTCAAAAACACCACGCTCTGTGATAAATAAAACAGTATCCCTCTCAATGGAAACACTTCTAATCCTATTACCAATCAGTGACTTGCTGACAATTGATTGACCAATGCTATAAGTACAAAATACAAACAAAAAAGTTAAAAAAAACAAAGATCGCATACCATTATTACTTTAAATTGAAGATATAGGAGTAAATTTCAACTTCATTCGCAAAAACACGAACAAAGTAATTTCCTTTGGATAATTTACTTGAAACGTTATCAAAAATTACGGGCGGTGGGGACAATTGATTTATTTGAACAATTTGTTCAGGGCTAATATTCTCATTATTTTCTGCACTTACTAAAGCAAATCGCAACTCTCTTGCTTCTGATGAAGATGTTTTGAATTTTACAATTATTTTATGAATTTTTTTATGTTTAAAAATTTCACTACTAAGAGTACCTAATTTATATTCTGTACTATTCATTAAACCAAATACCTGGATAGAATTTTTAATTATATCATTTTCAAGCTTTGAAATTCTATCTCTATCACTTTCGATTCTTTTTTCATATTGAGCCGTTAGTTCAGCAATTTTTTTATTCATTTCATCAATAGTCGCATTTGCATTTTGTATAGCTTGGTTAGCTTCCTTTAGAGACTTTTGAAGCGCTATTACTTCATCTTTTAGAGATGCAATTTCCTTATCCATATCCTCTATTATATCGATAAGAGCCTTAGTGGGTTGGGAAAACAAAGAAACAGGCACACCCCAAATGCCCCCAATCATAAGTAATATAATAAAAAAAGAGCGTGTTCTCATAATTTTTCAATTTGACTTTTTACTTTTTCGATATAGTCTATAGTTACGGAGTTAAATTCTCCGTATTTTTTTGCCTCTGCCAGTAATCTATCACAGGTTTTAATTTTTTGCAAAAACTCGCTTTTTTTCGATGGTGGAAAATCGTTACCTGAGACCTTATTTCTCATACTCTCTAGTATACTGCCATATTTATTCAATTGATAATTAAAGGTAACTGTTGATGTTGAAGCAGCAGGTGTGGATGTAGGCGTAGGTGTGGATGTAGGCGTAGGTGTGGATGTAGGCGTAGGTGTGGATGTAGGCGTAGGTGTGG
>JBAXTB010000583.1:0-2651 GCA_037130425.1 Bacteroidota bacterium | reverse complement strand
CCTTTTTTGATTATGACGAGAATTATAACACTCTGCTTGATATTACTTACCCAAACTCTGAATGCTCAATCAAAGTACGATTATACTTGGGTGTTGGGGTATGATCATTACATAGTAGGCCCAACCGGTATCACCAATGGCGGTACGATTATAGATTTTAATCAAACTCCGTATTTGATGACGCATGAAAGTCTGCCGACTTTTGAAGTATTGGCTTCCATAAGTGATCAAAACGGCAAATTAATTGCTTATACGGATGGTTGCCGGGTTGCGAATGCCGATCATGAAATTATGGTCCATGGCGACACCATTAGCCCTGGATATATTTATGATCATTACTGTTATGGGGGGGCTTATCCAAATTTTCAAGGTTCTTTGTTTTTGCCGCTACCTGGTAATTCTAAACGGTATGCTCTTTTTCATCTACGAAGGGTAAAACATCTCTTTTTGGGAAGAGATTTGCTTTACTCCATTGTTGATACAGAAGGTGATAATGGTAAGGGTGACCTGATCAATAAAAATCAGGTCGCGTGGACAGATACGCTTCTAAATGACTACATAAGTGCTGTTAAACATGCCAACGGACGAGATTGGTGGGTAGTAATGCCCAGAGTTTATTACAATGGCTATCATGTTGGTCTCTTAACTCCGGAAGGAGTACAATATAAAGGCATTCAGGCTATCGGAAAGGATTCGCTTCCAGGGTATTGCTGTGGCCAAACTGCTTTTTCTCCAGATGGTAGCAAATACCTGAAACATATCCCGCAATTTGGTGTGGAAATACTGGATTTTGATCGCTGCACAGGCCTGTTTTCAAACCCTGTTTTTATCGACTTATCGGCGGATTCTTCCGGTTCGGGTGGCGTAGTAGTTTCCCCAAATGGGCGGTATTTATATGTACCAGCCACATTACAGGTATATCAATATGATTTATGGGCATCCAATATTGCCGCCAGCCGCCAGACAGTGGCAGTATACGAGAGTTTTCTGTCGCCTTTCCCGACTCCGTTTAACCAGGCGGCTCTTGGTCCGGATGGTAAAATATATATCACAAGTCCGAATAGTAATAACATTCTCCATGTTATCAATAAACCTGATTTACCGGGTTCAGCCTGTGATTTGGTGCAGCATGGTGTTCAACTGCTAACTTTAACAGGCTTTTTTGCACCCAATTTTCCCAATTACCGCCTGGGGCCACTGAAAGAAAGCATCTGCGATTCCCTTCCGCAGGATTCGACTATTTTATCAACTAATGGGATTCGTACCGGACAGCAATACCCCATGCTACTCTATCCTAACCCGGCATCGGAATCGTTTACACTGCTTAAGATGAGTGACATAGATGAAAGAAGCGGCTCTTTCTCGCTATATGGGCCAAGCGGTGCGTTGCTATGCACGAAAAATATCCGACAAACCGACCGCAGCATAGAAATTAAGATTACTGATTTTCCAGCAGGATTATATTACTGGGAAATCGTATGGGATTCAGGACCGCATGAATCTGGGAAAGTGCAACGGTTGTGATCGTGAGGAACGTGTAAAAATAGAATATGAATTTAATTTTCTAAATTATTGATATTCAATGTTTAGATGTTATTTTTACACGTTCCTATTTTTCAGTTTCCCCCTCCGCCGTTTCTTCCTCCGGCAAACTCAACCAAAAATTATTATACCCTTCTCCCTGCACCAAACTAATCTCCTGCTCATTCAACAATTCGAGCAGCGCCAAAAAGGTGACAATGGCGTGAATCCTGTTTTCGAGGGTCAAAAACAGGGTTTCAAAGTCGGTTTTTTTGCCTTTTTCAAGGTTGTTTTTCAAAAATTTGCGCTGATCCTGAATGGTGTATTCAAAATTGTACACCGTATGCACGCGTTTGGCCTTTTGGCCTTCTTCAAAACGGGTGAGCAGGCGCTCAAATACACGCAGCAATTTGTACAGGGAAATACTTTCTAATTCCGAATCCGCCATGGCTTGCTGGGCCATTTTTTGCAGTTCGGCGCTTGCAAAACCGCGCGGATTCATAAAGGCCCGCACTTCTTCGAGGCGGCGCAGGTCTTCCATGACGCTTTTGTAGCGCTTGTATTCGAGCAGGCGGTCCACGAGTTCCTGGCGCGGATCAATTTCGTTTCCTTCTTCGTCGATCTGTTTGCGGGGCAGCAACATCTTGGCTTTGATGCGCATGAGCGTGGCGGCAACTACGATAAACTCGGAGGCTAAGTCGATGCTGGTCGATTGCGCCTGGTGCATGTAGGACAAAAAATCGTCGGTAATTTTGGCAATCGGGATGTTGTAAATATCTAATTCGTCCCGCTCAATGAAGAACAGAAGCAGGTCGAACGGCCCTTCGAAGACCGGAAGTTTGATGGTAAAAGTATCTGCCATGCCGGGAAAGTGCGCAAAAGTAGGAAAAGCGCAGGAGTAAAACTCGTTTTTTTGTGGTGAATGATTCACCTTTGCCTCTTGGCTGATTGAGGGAAACTGCCGGGCAACGACGACAACTTAGTGAAGAGGTGTCATCTTCGAGGCACGAGAAGGTGACATCTCTGAACGGAAGTGCTCACGTAATCTTCGTTCCGACACCTCTGAACGGAAGTGCTCACGTAATCTTCGTTCCGAGATGTCACCTCCTCCTTTGGTCGGAGATGACACC
>JBAXTB010000582.1:0-2661 GCA_037130425.1 Bacteroidota bacterium | reverse complement strand
CGACCGGCAAGCGATTCCGATACACCTTTAATAATGGAAGGGGATGCCGATCCAATCATCCGAATAATATTTTGCGAACAATCACCAAGTTGCTTAAAATAACGACTTATGATACAACCGACCAAGTATGAAAAGGAGTCTGAATACGAAAGCAGCAAGAAATGACCACTACACGCGCACGCGCCACCCTCATTAGTTTTATTGTTTTCCTTGCCCTCTATGGCTTGGCCGCATCGTTGTACCCTGGTGGTAGCAAGATGGACAAAACTACGCCCGGCTTTGACTGGGTTCACAATTACTGGTGCGATTTGTTGAATGACTTTGCGCACAATGGCGCGTCAAATCCTGCCAAGCCCGTAGCCATTGCAGCGATGCTGGTGTTGGCGACTGGCCTGGGCATACTTTGGTACGATTTACCTGATTATTTGCAATCAAGTCGAACAAATGCCCGGTTGATGCGTTTTTCAGGCATTGGCTCCATGTCGGTGGCGGTATTTTTGTTTACACCTTGGCACAATGCGGTTGTGAATGTGGCTGGCCTGTTGATGGCCGGGGCATTTTTGGTTACTTTTTATGAATTGCGGCGGGCAGGACATACCGGTTTGGTTGCGGGCGGCGTTTTTTGTTTATTGCTTTGGTGCGGCACATATTTTATTTACCAAACCAATATTTTTTTACCGGCATTGGCCCTGGCGCAAAAAATTGCGTTGGCGGCTTGTTTGGTGTGATGTTGGGTAATTAGTTTGAAAATTTATAGGCAATAGATACTTTGCGCTGGAGTAAATAATGCTGAATCATTGTAAATCAGCGCTCATCACGACAAAAAATGGGAAAATTTCACGATTCAATCAAACCGGCGCACCGGGAATTTATTGAAAAACAGCATTTATTTTTTGTCGCCACTGCGCCCCTCAGCGCGGACGGGCGCGTGAACCTTTCACCCAAAGGACTCGACAGTTTCCGGGTGTTTTCCGATACACAAGTCGGCTACTTTGACCTGGCCGGTAGCGGCAACGAAACCTCGGCGCATACACTCGAAAACGGGCGTATCACCTTTATGTTTTGCGCGTTTGAAGGCGCGCCCAACATTCTGCGTTTGTACGGGAAAGGCCGCACGGTATTGGTTAACAGCCCCGAATGGGCGCAATGGGCGCCCCATTTCAACGTATTGCCCGGCGCCCGTCAGATTATCCTTGCCGATATTGACTTGGTGCAAACTTCCTGCGGATTTGGGGTGCCGTTTTTTGAATACAACGGCGAGCGCTCTATCTTAACTGAATGGGCTGAAAAGAAGGGCGCCGACGGTTTGCTGGAGTATGTGAAAGAGAAAAACGCGGTGAGTATTGATGGGTTGAGGAGCGATGTGGGGATGGAGTATGGGGTTTGATTAGCCTATCAACCCCACTTTCGCCGATACCTCCATCATCCGATCAATCGATGCCCGGCCCTCCCGGATCACCCAGTCCGGCAAGATGATTTCCGGTAATTCATACTCCATACACAAATACAGTTTCTCCATCGTGTTGCGCTTCATGTGCGGACAATCATTGCAGGCGCACTGGTTGTTCGGCGGCGCAGGGATAAAGGTTTTGTCCGGACTGGATTTTTGCATCTGGTGCAAAATACCGGCTTCGGTGGCTACGATGAACTCCGTGCAGGGATCATTGATCGTGTATTTCAGCAAGCCCGTGGTGCTGCCGATATAGTCGGCCATTTCAAGGATATGGGCTTCGCACTCCGGGTGCGCGATGAACTTGGCGTTCGGGTGGCGGGCGCGCAGTTTTACGATGCGTTCGTGGCTGAAAATTTCATGCACCATGCAGGCGCCGTTCCACAACACCATGTCGCGGCCCGTTTTTTTCATCAGGTAGGCGCCGAGGTTTTTGTCGGGCGCGAAAATGATGGGCTGATCCTTCGGGATGCTTTCAATGATCTGTACGGCATTGGTGGATGTGCAGCAAATATCCGTCAGCGTTTTCAGTTCGGCCGTGCAGTTGATATAGGAAACCACCACGTGATCCGGGTATTTTTCCTTGAATTTGCGGAAAATATGCGGCGGACAGGAATCGGCCAACGAGCAACCCGCCTTGAGATCGGGCAGCAACACTTTTTTATTGGGCGACAAAATTTTGGCGGTTTCGGCCATAAAATGCACCCCCGCAAACACGATGATCTCAGCGTCCGTACTGGCTGCTTGCTGCGACAAACCAAGGGAATCGCCAATATAGTCGGCAATATCCTGTATTTCCGATTCCTGGTAATAGTGCGCCAGGATTACGGCTTTTTTTTCTTTTTTCAAACGTTTGATCTCGGCAACAAGATCCAGTTCTGGGTCAACTTCGAGGTCAAGAAATCCGTTGCGATCAAGTTTTTCAGCAGCGGCAGCCGGAGCAGCAGTCATGGTAGTATGGTTGGGTGATGAATAGAGATTCAATATGAACTAGGGGAACAAAAGTAGGGGGTTTTGGGTTTAAATTTGAGACTTAATTGAGTGCCTGTGACAATTATAACCTACCTGGGACGTAGAAACGTAATTGAAAAAATGTGAGTGTTTAGCGCATCCTAAAAATCCTGAAGGGATTTTATGTTTATAGACCAAACCGGGTAAAATTTCCCAATCCTGAAAGGATTGTATGTAAAAACGTTATAAAGCACATAAAA
>JBAXTB010000581.1:0-2667 GCA_037130425.1 Bacteroidota bacterium | reverse complement strand
GTGAAATTTATACCGTTTATATTATTTCCGGAAATATTAACGGCTGTATTCACACTTGCCGTATTACCAATACAATATGCCGTACCGGATGCGCTTGTAAAACTTACACCGCTAATATTGTTGTTGTTAATATTCAAAGTGCCGATGCCCGCCAAGCCGGAACGAATTACGCCGACATCCGTAGTAGAAGTACTCGAGCAGTTAAAGTTGGTAATCGTATTACCATTGACATTCATGGTCGTAGGCGCCGATTGAACCCAAATCGCCGTCAAGGCAACTGCCGTAGCAGTCGTCTTGGTTATACTGATGGTATTGTTGTTGATGCTGATGGTGTTGCCCGCTGCACCGCTTTGCGCCATTTCGCAATCAATCGCCCAATCAATCGCAGTGGTGCTGGTACCACCGGTGATGGTTACGTTGTTGTTGTTGATGGTGGCACTGGCGCCAATAGAAGATGCATTTGCAAAAATGCCCCGGTTTGTTTGAACGTGGTTTACGCCCGAGCCATTGTTATTATTGACCGTATTGTAAGATACGTTAAACGTCCATTGGTCTTTTACGAACACTGCAGCACAAGCATTTGTCGCTCCGGTACCGCCACCAAAGTTGATAATCGTATTACCCGTTGCATTGGATGTTCCTCCAATATCATTACCTGTGTCACAAAGTGTAAATGGCGATGCCCCTGGAAATCCGGACAAACAAATACCGTTATTTACATTTTGGATTGTGTTCGAGTAAAATGTATTATTAGAACTTGCGCCGGATGCCGCAGTGACCGTAATCACTGTTTGCATAGCAAGTTGCGTGCAGGCAAGCAAGGCAATACCGTTAGATCCCTGAAATGCAGGTCCTGATGTCGGCGCTGTATTGTTTACACGATTCAATGTAATGGTGCAATTCTTAATAGCGTTGTTGTTTGCTCCATCGGTTGCACTTGCTTTAAACAAACCGTAACCATATTCCATGGTCGTGGTCGCATCCGTGTTAGCGGCTGCTTCTTGCAAATTGATCCCGTCAAAGGTGACATAATCCGAACCGATTAAGGCAATCATGCCGTCCATCGCAGCCGAAGTCGCTGTAGCAATACCCGTGTAAGAGGTAATAACAGGGTTGGCGCCGCCACCGCTTTTTTGAAAAATGATTGGATTCGCAGCCGTACCGGTTGCGGTAATGTCCAGTCGCCCTGTTAAGGTTTCTGTGTACCCACCCGCGATATTAAAGGTCACGCCCCCTGCGCCTACGCCCTGTGTGTTCAGGTCGGTAATGGCTAATGCGAGGGTAGCGTAATTGCCAGGAATGGTTTTCGTGCCGGTCAACTGAGCCTGAAGGCTGTTAATTCCGACAGCAAGAAGCATCATCATCACCAAAAGCATTAAACGGGGTTGTCCCGCTTGCATAATTGCGTTTGTTGATGTTAATGATTGGGTGTCAAATTTTCTCATTTTCATGAATTTAATGATTACGGGAATCAAACGATTACTTATAACATATCCCAACACGAAGGTGCCGGGCGCGATGTTTAAACTTTGAAAGGAGATCAATTCACCCAAAAGTTATTAGGTTGAACGATGCTCCAGTTCATTCAGTTATGCTTGAGATGGTGACTTGTTCGTATGAATACATCCTGTCTGAATATTAAAGCCGTTAAACGCCAGAAGAAACGTTGTTAGATATCGGCAAAAACAGGATAAATTAAGCCAAAGAAGTCATGAGTATTACTACGGTGTAAACGGATTAACATAGAAAATCATGCAAACTTAAGACATATTAGGCTTAAAAGTTAAAAAAAATCCGCTTTTTTTTAGCCCAATAGGCGCTATCCGCAAATAAAAGTTTTATTGCTATTTTTGAAATGTGCTTTGTCCTGTTAATTAAATACTTGTAAAAATATTTTAAGACCTAAAAAGCGATGAGTCATCACCGAAAACTCGGGATGACTCATCGCAAATTCTATGTTAGCCTGTGTGTAGGCAACAGTTTACTTAGACTGGATCATTTTCTTCGTAGCGCTATCTGTTGATGTTTCTAACTTGTAGTATAACACACCGGTAGTGCTCAACAGTGAATGATCAACCGAAATAGCGTTGTAACCTTTGGCAAAATCACCTTTTTGAATTAAGATGATGCGGCCGGTTTCGTCGAAGATTGACAAGGTGACTGGAATTGTGCCGCCCTCTTGCGCTGAAGCTTCGGCGGGTGAAGCGGATGAATCAGGCAGGTGGAATCCGATGAACGTTTTGTTCACAAACGGATTCGGCTGGTTCTGATACAATTCGAAGCCAACGCCAGAGATTGTTTGTACGCCACCGTTGTTGAAGCGGAACGCTACCTCCAAACGCTTACCATTGCTATAAGCCTCAGCCTTCGTTATCCGGCTGGAGATGGACAACAGTTCGCTAAGATTACCTGCTTTCGTTGCTTTCAGCGTCAGCATGATCGGCGCTTGTGTTTGGTTGCCATCAACCGAGAAGGTCGTTGCACCCGCAAACACCGCGTAGTTTTCGCCTTTCAGACCTGCAATGTCCACTACTTCCAATCCGTTGGTATTCAACGTGAACTGGTAGCCTTGGTTTGCCTGTGCCGGCGTGAGGGCGACGGTAAACGTCTCCCCAGCGCGCACTGACTGGTCGTTTACATCAAACAACAAGGTGCCTGCGGTACGAT
>JBAXTB010000580.1:0-2670 GCA_037130425.1 Bacteroidota bacterium | reverse complement strand
CGGTACTTATTCACCAGAAAATGTTCGAAAGCCGCTTGTTTTTTGTCGATAAACTGATTGACATGGGCGCCCAGATCATCCTTTGCGACCCGCACCGCGCCACCGTCATTGGCCTCGACCATCGCTATCAACTGCGGGGCATCGAAATGACCTCGCCGGATATTCGCGCGGGCCAAGCACTGCTGATTGCCGCATTGTCGGCTAAAGGACGCAGTCTGATCCACAACGTACACCAGATTGATCGTGGCTACCAATTCATCGACCAGCGTTTGAATGCCATCGGGGCGAACATAAAACGGGTATAAGCGTTTAGAGCTCATACAATTTTGCAGACATGAAACTTACGCTCGGCTTTTCTCCCTGCCCCAATGATACCTTCATTTTTGATGCCATGCTTCGGCAAAAAATTGACACCGAAGGTCTTGAATTTGAAGTGTTTATGGAAGATGTAGAGGCGTTGAACCGACGCGCGTTTGTCGGCGAACTGGATGTGACCAAACTGAGCTACCACGCGTTTGCCCACCTCCTTGGTCAATACACCTTATTAGATGCAGGCAGCGCTTTGGGAAACAATTGCGGCCCCCTGCTCATTGCGCGTGCGCCCAAGCGCACAGAAGAAATCAACGCGGCCCGTATTGCCATTCCCGGCAACATGACCACGGCCAATTTCCTACTCAGCATGGCCTATCCGGATGCGCAAAACAAACAGGAAACCCTGTTTTCCGATATTGAAGACGCTGTGTTGGAAGGCCGCGCCGATGCCGGTTTGATTATCCATGAAAACCGTTTTACCTACGCCCAACGGGGTTTGGTAAAAATCCTCGACTTGGGCGAACATTGGGAAAGCACCACCGGCCTGCCGATCCCCCTGGGCGGCATCGTGGTGCGCCGCGCTTTACCGCTCGATATTCAACACAAGGTAAATCGCGTAATGCGCCGCAGTGTTGAGTACGCGTTTGCGCACCCCGAAGCGGTAATGTCCTTTGTCCGCGCCCATGCGCAAGCCATGGAGGATGCCGTGATGCAGGCGCACATCGACCTGTATGTAACGCATTATACCGTCGATTTGGGCGCTTCCGGTCGGGCTGCTGTGGAGCAGATGTTCCGAATTGCACGCGAGAAACAAATTATTCCGAACTATCCTGAAAATATTTTCTTGAATTAAGAAAAATCTTTATTTCTGGCACGATTTTCGAAACTACTTATAGCGTGTGTAAGTATTGTTTTTAGAATTGAAGAAATTCGGGGCGCGGACAAAGGTCTGCGCCTTTTTTTATGTCCCTACCGTGCTTTTCAATTAAATTTTTAAAAACAAACGCCCCGCGTTCCTGTACACCCGCTCGCATAAATAATCAAAAGTAAACTACCTTTACGCCTCCCTAACCAGATTCCATTTCTCACTAAAACATTTCCATCACAATGATTATCGGCGTTCCAAAAGAAATCAAAAGCAGTGAAAACCGGGTGGCCCTCACGCCCGCAGGCGCCCTCGAGCTCACGCGTCGAGGCCATACCGTATATATTCAAAGCACCGCCGGAATCGGCAGCGGTTTTGAAGATGAAGAATACCAGTCCTATGGCGCACAAATCCTCAACACCGCCGCCGAGGTTTGGGCCATCGCTGAAATGATTATGAAAGTGAAGGAACCCATTGCGGAAGAGTACGGCCTTTGCCGTCCTAATCAATTGGTCTTCACGTATTTCCACTTTGCTTCCAGTGAAGAACTTACCCACGCCATGATCCAAAGCGGCGCGGTTTGTCTTGCCTACGAAACCGTTGAAACCAAAGACCGACAGTTACCACTCCTGATTCCGATGTCGGAGGTAGCCGGACGTATGGCCATTCAGGAAGGCGCAAAATATTTGGAAAAACCATCCAACGGACGCGGCGTGTTGTTGGGCGGTATTCCAGGCGTTGCACCAGGCAAAGTATTAGTACTCGGCGGTGGTGTCGTAGGTACCCAGGCTGCTAAAATGGCCGCCGGTTTGGGCGCTCAGGTTACGCTGCTCGACGTGAGCCTCAACCGCCTGCGTTACCTCAGCGACATCATGCCTGCCAACGTAATTACCATGTATTCAAACGAATACAACATCCGTCGCCTCATTCAAACCCATGATTTGGTTGTTGGCGCGGTGCTGATTCCAGGCGCAAAAGCACCGAAACTCATCACCCGCGACATGCTGAAAATCATGCGCCCCGGCACCGTGATTGTCGACGTTGCTGTTGACCAAGGCGGTTGCTTTGAAACCACCCGCGCCACCACCCATGCCGACCCTACCTTTATCATCGACCACGTTGTGCATTATTGCGTGGCCAATATGCCGGGCGCCGTACCGTTCACGTCAACGGTTGGCCTCACCAACGCAACACTTCCTTATGCTTTGCAATTAGCCGACAAAGGCTGGCAAAAAGCATGTGCCGATAATAATGAACTCAAACTCGGCTTGAATGTTGTAAATGGTAAAGTGGTGTACAAAGGCGTAGCCGATGCGTTTAACCTGCCCTTAAATGCAGTAGAAGATGTGATGTAATCGTTTTTCGATCAATCATCGTAAACGAGGCTGTGCCATAAACAAATAGCAAAACTGTAATGTCAAATTATATTTTGAAAAAAGGAGGCTGTATCATAAGGTAACGTGGGATTTTTTCGCCAAATAAAAAGTTGAGAT
>JBAXTB010000058.1:0-20830 GCA_037130425.1 Bacteroidota bacterium | reverse complement strand
TTACCATGCAACTTCTCCGTAAACCGTAGCCCGAAGGGATTATATGTTTATAGATCAGGCAGGGTAAAATTTCCCAATCCTGAAAGAATTGTATGTGAAAACGCTATAAAACACATAAAATACCTTCGGGATTTGGGAAAAACAAATCACCAACGTTGCTATAAACATATAATCCCTTCGGGATTTTTCCAGGGTAAGTAGTTCCGTACTATCGTTAAATTCAACTCTAAATGAAACGCAATTTTCCACTCAGCATTATTTTATTTTTAAGCGCCCTCAACCTCTGCACTGCGCATAACGGCTCCATCAACGGCCAAGTCACCGAAAACGCTACCGGACTTGAACTCCCGGGCGCAGTTGTTAAATTAGACCCCGGCGCGCTTGTAACCACCAGCAATGACCTTGGTTTTTTCAAATTTGACAACCTGCCTGCGGGCGATTACACACTGACGGTACACTATATTGGCTACGAAACGAAAACAATGACGTCCGTGCATGTGCATGACAGTGAAAGTACCACCGAGCGCATCGACCTGACGCCGGAACCCGTGGATTTGCGCACCGTAGAAATCAGCAATACTTCCGTAGAACACAGCCTCCAAACCATCAGCGCCCTTGATATTCAAACCCGTCCGATCAATTCATCGCAGGATGTGCTACGGATGGTGCCTGGATTGTTTTTGGCCCAACATGCAGGCGGCGGCAAGGCGGAACAACTGTTTTTGCGCGGTTTCGACATCGACCACGGCACCGACATCAACCTTTCCGTAGACGGCATTCCGGTTAATATGGTCTCGCACGCGCACGGGCAAGGTTATGCTGATCTCCATTTTGTCATCCCGGAATTGATCGGTTCGGTGGATTTTAAAAAAGGGCCATATTATGCCGATGCCGGTAATTTTACGACCGCCGGTTTGGTGCGTTTTAAAACCTTGGATGCGCTCGATCAAAATATGTTTAAAATTGAAGGGGGGCAATTCAATACCGCCAGGGTATTCGGCGCGTTTAACTTATTGGGAGAGAACGCAGAACGACACAACCGGCACGCTTATATCGCCTCTGAAACCTTGTATTCGGACGGTTATTTCGACAGTCCGCAGCGTTTTAAACGTTTAAATATTTTGGGGAAATTCAGTGCGCTGCTCGACGATAACCAGCGGGTTTCTTTCACCATTTCGGCGTTTCAAAGCTCCTGGAATGCTTCCGGCCAGGTTCCGGAAAGGGCCATCAAAAGCGGTTTAATTGATCGTTTCGGCTCCATCAACAACACAGAAGGCGGGATTACCAGTCGCTACAATTTCAATTTTGAACATACTAAAAGCCTGAAAAACAACGGTTTGGTGCGCAATCAACTGTTTTACACTGATTATGCGTTTGAATTGTACTCCGACTTTACCTTTTTCCTGCATGACCCTGTAAACGGCGATCAAATCAGACAAAAGGAGCATCGGCGCATCTTCGGCTACAATGGAGCATTGGAACAGGAGTTTAAACTTTTAGGCCGGCCATTGCATTCCGAAATCG
The DNA here is from genome assembly GCA_037130425.1 of Bacteroidota bacterium. Classification (GTDB taxonomy): domain Bacteria; phylum Bacteroidota; class Bacteroidia; order Chitinophagales; family Saprospiraceae; genus M3007. The sequence goes on along the minus strand of JBAXTB010000058.1, from coordinate 19,306 downwards.
GACTTTTTTACCGCAATGACCACGTGGCGCAGGATGAACTTTCGCGTGTGCGCGACCGCAGCATCACCACTGCCCACCTGGCGTTAGGCGATGTAGATGAAACAAATACAGGCGCTTATATATCTGAAACCTGGAAACTTGGCAACGGATTCAGCATCAATGCAGGTCTGCGCGCCGATGTTTTTCAATTCGGATATGAAAACTCCCTTGACAGCCTGTATGCACCAAAACAGGTGACAAATACCATTGCAAGCCCTAAACTCAACTTTTATTATGACCCCAACCCTACCCTGCGCTTTTATTTGACGAGCGGTTACGGATTTCACAGCAACGACAGCCGCGTGGTGGTTCCACAAGGCGGACGCCAAACGCTGCCCAAGGCAAAAGGCGCCGATTTAGGGACTATTTTCAAACCAAATCCAAGTTTGTTGTTGAACGTAGCCGCCTGGTATTTGGGTCTGGATCAGGAATTTGTGTACGTTGGCGATGAAGGCGTGGTAGAACCCGGCGGTAAAACACAGCGATTTGGCGTCGATCTTTCTGCGCGTTTGCAGTTGTTGCGCCACTTATTCGTCGATGCTGACCTGACCTATTCGCACGCGCGCGCTACGGAAGAACCAGAAGGCGCACAATATATTCCACTTGCGCCTAAGTACACTGGCACGGGCGGAATTTGTTGGGACAAAGGCAAAGGTTTGTTCGGCAGCCTGCGTTTTCGGTATTTGGGCGACCGCGCCGCCAATGAAGATAACACTTTGATTGCCAAGGGCTATTTCTTGTTGGACGCCGTGGCGGGATGGAAAAAAAACAATGTAGAAGTTTCTTTTTCCGTACAAAACCTGAGCAATGTTGCCTGGAAAGAAGCGCAATTTGACACCGAATCGCGGTTAAAAAACGAATTGGAACCTGTGAGCGAGATTCATTTTACACCGGGGACGCCATTTTTTCTGAAAGGCGGAATTTTATTAAAATTCTAAAAATCAGAAAGGATCGGTCTATTGAAGATTAGGAGTTGTTATAAATTCCAATTAAAGATGTTTCAACACCGATTCAGCGCGGTAATATCCCGGTTCAGCGAACATTTATTGTGTGAATAAATTCTTAACAGCAATTTTGTTTCAGGATAAAAAACAAACTTACTATTTAAATCAGCCCACGCTTTCGGTTTTTCGCGGCTGTCGTCCTCAGCGACAGCCGTTTTTTTATACGTTAAAGCAAACGGATTTGAACGGAAAGTAACCTTTATACAAAATCTGTTACGGCGAAGTATAGCCAACGCAAAGTGGTTGTGAAAATGGGAGTCTGGCAATCCATTGAAAATCAATTTAATCCATCCTGAAAATCTTCAAATCCATTTTAATCTCGGTATATATTTATCCGGCCATTAATTTTCTCAAAGCCTCCATATTGGCATTTTCATCAAAAATAGCTCGAATATCAATCGAAAACCCTTGAATTACTTTACTTTCGATGGCGCCGTGATCTGATTTCAAGTGCAATTTATAGTGATTGTCAACAAGAAAATATTGCTCTACAGAAGCATCATCGGGATCAATAATCCAGTATTCTTCCACACCATGTGCCGCGTAATCTTCGAATTTTATACCCCGGTCACGCGCTTCGGTGCTTTCCGATAGCACTTCGACTACAAAATCCGGTACCGGGAATTTCCATTGCTCTTTTGTAAAAAAAGCGGCCTTCTCTGCTTTAAAATAGACGATATCCGGTTCGTAGTCATTGCGGGAAAAGCTGGACATCGCTTTCTCAAAGCCTACATAGCCTAACTTGTTTATTTGAACAAAAGGCCTCAATATTTGGCATAAATGAATTGTCACATCTAAATGCGCCTTCTTTACCGGCGAATGCACGACAATTTCCCCATTGATAAACTCCACTTTCATGTCGTCATCAATATCCTCGTAGAATTGCAAGCGGCGCTTTTTTTCAACTTCCAATGCGGCAATCAGGCGCGCTACAAGAGCAGGCGCAGAGGGGCTATCCAAAATGGCTTTTATAAGATGTTCTTCTTTTTGAGTCATTGAATGTAAGTAATTCGCGCTGTCCAAAAATCCTGAAGGGATTTTATGTTTATAGATCAAGCCGGGTAAAATTTCCCAATCCTGAAAGGATTGTATGTAAAAACGCTATAAAAATACATAAAATCCCTGCGGGATTTGGAAAAAAGGAACATCCAACCTTGTTGTGGGATTTATTCGCCAAATAAAAAGTTGAGATCGCACTTAATTGTCGGCGTGACTGCGAGTCACGCCGACAACACCCGGCCAACCAAATAATATTTTGCAAGTCATTCCAATTCTGGGTTAAAAACGACTTTTAATGCACCAATTCTTACCTAATGTTCAAAAACATCATTTATATACTCAGAATCTATTGAATCTATTTTTTCTTCGTTTTAGCAGCCGGTTTCGTGCCGCTTGTTTTCGCACCCGCTTTTGTCCCGCTTGTTTTCGCACCTGCTTCTTTTTTGCCCTTGGCCGCTTTCGGTTTCACATCAAACGCCCCTGGAATTTCTTTCTCAATGATGGCTTTTACCTCCTCAAGCGTGAGCGTACGCGCCTGATCGGCGGTCATTTTTGTGCCGGCTTCAAGTTTGGGCAAATTGAGCATGGCTTTGCCGAATTTGATATAAGGTCCCCAGCGGCCGTTTTCGATGCTGATGCTGAGTTCCGGCCAATGCTGAATGTAACGGTTGGCTTCTTTTTCAATTTTAGCGGCAATCAAATCGCCAGCCTGCTTTTCTGTCATGGTATCAAACGGCACCGCTTTGGGTACATTGACGTACAAATCCATCCATTTAACAAACGGACCAAAACGACCTTTGCCTTTCGTAATCGGTTGACCTTCAAAGTATCCGACCGGTTTATCGGCTTCTTGTTTGGCTTTTACCAATACAATCGCTTCATCATAACTGAGTTCAAACGGATCCTGGCCCTTGGACAATGACACGAATTGCTCGCCGAACTTGACATAAGGGCCGTAGCGACCGGAATTCACGGTCAATTCCATCCCTTCATATTCGCCCAAACTGCGGGGCAGTTGGAAACCTTCCAGCGCTTCGGCGAGCGAAACGGTTTCCAGGTTTTTACCTGGGCGCAAATTGGCGTAGCGCGGTTTTTCCTTTTCTTCCAGTTCTTCCCCTGTACCGATTTGGATCACGGGTTTGCCAAGGCTGCTCATGCGCACCAACACGGTGCGACCGGTGGCAGGATCCACACCCAGGATGCGTTCGCCGCTTACACGGTCGGCATCCTTGAGCGTTTTTTCCACTTCCAGGTGAAAAGGTTTGTAAAAACGGTCGATCACCCGCGTCCAGTCAATTTTACCTTCGGCGATATGGTCAAATTCCGCTTCAATTTCGGCTGTGAAGTTGTAGTTCATCACATTGCCGAAATAATTATCAAGGAAATCACTGACAATCATGCCCATATCGGAAGGATAAAGCACGTTTTTGGTAGCGCCAGTGACTTCTTTGCCGTTTGTTTTGCTGATTTGATTGTTTTGGAGCGTCAGAATACGAAAGGTACGGTCTTCGCCATCGCGGCTGTCTTTTACGACATAGCCTCGGTTGGCCTCCATAATTTTGGAAATCGTAGGCGCATAAGTGGACGGGCGACCGATGCCAAGTTCTTCCAATTTTTTTACCAAACCGGCCTCTGTGTAGCGCGCAGGCGGGCGCGTGAAGCGTTCAGTGGCCGTAAGCGTATCTAAATCAAGTTGTTGCGCTTTTTTAAGCGGTGGCAACATGCCTTGGGTTTCTTCGTCATCTTCTTCGTCGGTGCTTTCTATGTATAATTTGAGGAAGCCGTCGAATTTGAGCACTTCACCTTCAGCCACCAATTTGGCGGTCGGTTGGGTGCTGATGCCGATATCAACCGTTGTTTTTTCTAATTCAGCGTCGGCCATTTGGGAGGCCACAGCGCGTTTCCAGATCAGTTCGTACAGACGCTGTTCATCGCGTTGGCCGCTGACGTTTTGGCGCTCCACGTAAGTCGGGCGGATGGCCTCGTGCGCTTCCTGCGCCGATTCGTTTTTGGTTTTATAGCGGCGCAAATGGTGGTATTTTTCACCAAATTGCTTGACAATTTCATCGCCGATAGAAATCAGCGCCGATTCGCTCAGGTTCGTTGAGTCGGTACGCATGTAGGTGATGAAACCTTCTTCGTACAGTTTTTGCGCCACTTGCATGGTTCGGCTTACGGAAAAACCGATTTTCCGGCTGGCTTCCTGTTGCAAAGTGGAGGTTGTAAACGGCGGGGCCGGACGGCGGCGGGTCGGCGTCACGCGAATATCATCAACTTTGAAATTAGCGCCCACACATTTTTGCAGGAATCCTTCAGCGCCTGCCACATCTTCAAAACGCGTAGGGCTTTCCGCCTTAAATAAAACGCGTTTGCCCTGGTTGTTCAAGGCAAAAAACTGCCCAACGATTTTAAAATAAGGCGTCGTATTAAATGCCTGAATATCGCGTTCGCGTTCTACGATCAGTTTAACCGCCACAGATTGCACGCGCCCGGCCGACAACTGGCCTTTCACTTTTTTCCAAAGCAGTCCCGATAATTCCCAGCCCACAAGGCGGTCGAGTACGCGGCGTGCCTGTTGGGCATTCACGATGTTCATATTCACCGTGCGCGGATTTTGCACAGCGCGTTGAATGGCCGGTTTGGTAATCTCATGGAACACGATCCGCTTGGTGGTAATTTCACTCAATCCGAGCACCTGACACAGGTGCCAGGAAATAGCTTCCCCCTCGCGGTCTTCGTCCGTTGCGAGCCAAACCTCATCGGCCTTCGCAGCGGCGTCCTTTAATTCTTTAACCGTTTTGAACTTGTCTGCCGGGACAACATAATTGGGGAAGTAGTTTCGCTCAACATCGACGCCGAGGTCGTTTCCTTTTTCAAGGTCGCGGATATGCCCGTAGGATGATTTAACGGAAAAGTCGCTGCCCAGGTACTTTTCAATGGTTTTCGCTTTTGCAGGCGATTCTACAATCAGTAATTTTTTTGCCATAGTCTGTTTTATACCAGGATTAAAATGAATTTGAAGATTTTTAGGATGGATTATATGGATTGTCAACGAATGATCAGACTTCCATTTCCAGCATCACGTTGCGTTGACCATAATGGTAAGGGGAATTCCGGGGCAAAAGTAATGCGTTTTAAAGCGGAAAAACCGCTGAAATTTTTCAGCGGTTCTTCTTTCTCACTTCTTCGTGAATTATTTTGCCTTGTTTTTTCTCATTTTCGAATTCTTCTTTGCGTTTTTCGCGGAATTGAACGGCAAATTCTTTGATGGTATAAGGTTTGGCGTTCAACCTTCGATGGTAACAAAGCAGGATAAAATCGGCCATATCATCGGGAAACGTGATGCCGGCGCTGCGCAGGTAAAACGACAGTCGCGAGCCGCCGTAAAAGCCCCAGTTCAGCATGATCCACTGGCCGAGTCGGGCGTGTAATGCCCAACAAACACTGTCTTCCGGGATTTTTTTAATTTTAGCCTGCGATTCCGGCGCAATCAGTTTGTCTAATTGCAGCAAAGCATCATCCAAGTTTTTTGGAATGTAGATGCCGTTTAGTTTATCTTTCTTGATCCGTTCCTGATATTGTTTTTCAAATTCCGCCTCCGTTTGCGGCGGCCCTTCCTGGCCGATCGCGGCCGGGAGGATTCCGATGAAAAAAAACAAACTGAACAATACTTGTTTTATTGGCATGAACAACAATTTTATGAAGTTTCGCTTGTCTTTATTGGAAATATTTCTGCTCGAAACCGTCGTTTGGCTGGGTTTGTGGCTGCTGAACGATTATTTGGCGACCCTCTTAACGTTCATTTTGGGCGCTATCGTATCAGCGGTGCTTATCATTGCATTAATTTCCGAAGGGATTGAGCGCTCCAAGGTGCCGAAGAAGTATTTTCAGATTATGATTATAAGCGTATTAGCCCCCATTGTGTCGGCCATCCTGTATATGCTGGTGTTTGGCGCAAGGCCAACTTTCATTCCCGGCGGTTAGCCAAACGAAGAGTCAACGTCTTGAGCGCCGCGCAGTTCCTCAAAGGTACCCGACTGACGATTTTTGCGCACATTGTTCCAATCAAAATAACGGCCGTTCATGACGATATAAACGCCTGGAGGTAACACCTGCACAAAAGCCAGGGCGCTGCCAAGGTTAAAAAAACCGTCGGAAGAGGTTCCGAAAGCATACGGAATCATAGCGCCGGTGAGCACAATGGTTTTGCCTTCAATGTTTGCAGATGCAAGGATTTTGGCCGTTTCAACCATTTTATCGGTGCCGTGGGTGAGCAGAATTTTATCGTGCGGTGTTTTGGAGCAATTGTACACGATGATGGCCCGGTCTTCGTCGCGCATTTCCAACGAGTCGGTCATCATCAGCGTTTTTATGTCGATTTCAACCTCAGATCGGCCGCGGTCGAACATTTCTTTCAAATGCGTGTCTTTGAAATACAGTTCGCCGGTGATGTAGTTGTATTCCTTATCAAAGGTGCCGCCGGTTACAAATACCTGAATCATGGTGGGTGGTAGGTAACTTTTATTTGGTAAAATCAGTCAGAGGCCGCAAAGGTAAACGTATTTGGGGCTTTTTGAACGAAAATGACATGATCGCATCAATCGTTTGCTTAGTTTGTTTGGAATGGCTCCAAATTCTTGCCTATACGACACAGGTAATTAGAAAACGTTTTTACTTTTGCCCCAGCAAATAAGTAACATCGAACAATATGAAAAAGAACGAAGAATATGTTGAAAACCGCAGCCGCGACTGGATGATTTTTATCATCAGTTCGGTAGCAATGGTGGCAATGCTGTTTTGGAAACCTGAATGGGTTTGGACGGTATGGCCGTTTCAGTTTACGGCATTGGCCGGCGCAATGGGCCGCTTGTAAAAATAATAGTTGGGGGTTGAAATAGTTGATTTTAAAAGCAAAATTGCGTTTAAACCCAACTATTTCAACTTTTTTATGCCCTTTAAACTTACTGGCCGTAAGACCGTAGCGAATATCGGCCATTCCAGTGTACTAATTTATGGGTGCAGAAAAAAGGATGAACCCCTTGTTTGGCTAAGGCCACATAATTCATATTTCGCCTAGAAGCAACCGACAAATTCAATTGCGGATTTGCGACATTGAACATTTCGACAGGCACCATTCCACCACTTTTGATGATCGTTTGACTGTCTTTGCTGCCCGATAGCAGTGCTGTATAGGCTTTTGCGTGCCATAATTCCGTAACGATCAACCAATCCCGGTTCCAATTCCTGCCTGGCGTTGCCATATACTGGTTTACTGCAATTTTCAAAGCCTCTATCGGTAAAGTCGCGTAGGACTGGTCGAAGCATTGTGCGACAATAGCGCTTTTCTTATTAAAGGTGTAGTTTGCAACTACGCAATCGGCCGCAGGGTCTATTTGAACCTTTATGTCCACACTGTTTTCCGTTTCGTAACTTTCGTCCAAGACGGTCTGCGCGCCAGTCGGCGTTACCACAATTCCCATATCGTTCAAATTTCCATGCCAGGAATACTCGGCGTTCCGGCTGTGGTACATAAGAATATCGCCTAAAGAGACTTGTTTTTGTAGCGGCCAAACAGGGAAACGACCGAGATCGGTACGCAGGATGCGGATGTATTTTTTGTTATATCGAGCCATAAATCAAAGTTAATACGGGTTATTCGGAGGCCCTTGATGGTAAAACCAAGGCGCCGCCGACTAAACCGTTTGTTAAATTAAAAAATGAATGGTGAGCGTTTGATTCTTCTCCAGTTTAGGGTAGGAGCATTTAATTAATAGGATACCATTTTACGTCGCTTAACTCCCAGAATATAGTATTGCCGTTCGTATGAATCAAGGGTGTTCCTACGGCATAAAAATATACCGTTGTATCGGGGAAACCTGTTGGGCAAGAAGCCAAAACAGATTTACTTTGCTTAAAATCTGTGATGTATGAGCGTTTATCAAAAGGGCGACACTTGGTTGTGCGGCATGGCCCGACCGTAACAGGTCGGCCATTAAAACGAGGCGCCGTTTCTTGAAATTCGGGAATGGGAATTGCGTCCCGATCAGATTTTGTAATGGCTGGTTTTGAATTGTTCGTTGCAGGAAGATCGCGGAATACATCCCCACACTCACGTTGAAGAAAAATGAAGGCAAGCAAGAAAAAGGCTAAAATCCAACCCCAGCCTGTTGGATGCTCATTGATAATTATGGTACGTTGTTGCTTTTGCATAACGGATGTGTTTTTGTTGAAAAATTAACTTGATTTGAGTACAAACACAGCCGTAAATCCTTGGCCGTTCGAAGACCAAAGTTTATTTTTGTCGTGCTGTAACACGCACGGGCTGCGTCATTTTAGGGCGTTGTCTGATTTAAGGCAGTGGCTTTGCAGAGCCACTGCCCTTTTTTGACAGGCCCCAATTTCGCTACGGAGGCTGTTTAATTTTGAGCATTGTTCGTTATGATTTTATCAATTTTAACTCTACAAAAATAACGAAATCGTCACACCACTCACTACCTTACGCAATTAAGTGATTGTAAATTTTATGTATTTTAAAGTGCATCTTTTTTTTGTTTCCAATATGAAAACTAATTTTTTCAAAAATATCAAAATCCAAACCGGCTACTTATCAATACAATCACAAACGACCACTTTATTTAATATCTACTTAAACCTTCCTCGGCTAAAATACCTGTTGAAGCGCCATACCTTTGCGCTCCGATTTAAAAATCAGTCCAAATGGAAGATATTCAAGATTTTGCACAAGATGAACCCCCAATCGGCAGCAATCACGATGGGTACGCCCTTCGACGTATTCTTGAACAACGAAAAGTCAGCATTCAAGACTTTGCCGATCACTATTTGCAAAAATCAAAGGCGGTTGCCTACGCATTTTTAAGAAAAGCAGTTTTTTCCAGAGAAGAACTGGCAATGGTTTGTTATCTTTTAAATTGCAGCGCTGTTGATTTTCAATACCCGCCAGACTATCTGCTTACGGAAATCAACAAAGCGCAAATCCTAAAAGAAAACAATAACGTCGCTGCATTTCACTCCCTTGCCCAATACGAGCAAGAGCATGCCGGTAAAGACTTTATCAAGGTTTATTTCCAAGACTTATCCAAATTTACCTGCGAAGCCAATGAAAACCTGCGAATTTTTCACTACTTAAGTAAAAACAAAAACCATTACAAGCCAAATGTATTAGAAGAAATTCATGCGTATTATGAGGCAATCGAAAGAAGATTAGCGCAACAAAACGATTTGAAGTATGCGCGCTTTTTTTCATTACCGATTTCACTATCTGACATCCAGGATGAGTCATCAGATACGGACCAGTCCACCTTGGAAACTTTATCCAACGGCCCTTCAGAAGATTTCGTGTTGCAAAAAGCAATTGAACTCATGCTGCCGGAAACGATCCGACATATTATGCATTGTTTATATCATTTTGGGCAGCGCTTTTCGGCTTACTCTATTCATATTCCACCCAGGTTGAACTCCTTTACAATTGTCGATGACAGATATGTAATTAGTGAATACGACAGGATTAACAGGAATCGAAAAGTTTCACACGACATTATGTTCGTGGATAGAATCCTGTCAGTAGATGCCGAAGATCCAATTGCAATGTTGTTAAAGGTTTACAATCGTGACCTGGATAATTTAATATTCAATTCAGACGCGCAATATCGACCGTCTTTGCAATTGGAAAAAATAGCTGGTATAATCATTCAACAGAGCGCCGATCTCGACACTAAAATAATCAATAAGGATAAAGAGATTCAATCTTTGAATAATGGCAACCAGGGCATTTTGTTCTCAGATAAGGACTTTAGTAAGCTGCTTAAAGTAAGCAAACTCAAATCCGAGTTGGCGCAATTGAAAGCGCAGAAAAAAGACTGGGACGAAAAATGGGCGATGGTACAACAGGCAACCAGTTCAATCATGGAGTCTTGAATCGTCGCAGCTGCAAAAAAGAAATCCCTCACCCTTTGCGGCGAGGGATTCTAACCCAAACAAATAAACACAAAAACTACTTGGTGCAAGTTTAAGTGTTCTTTCACCATTTCGACAAATTTTTAAGCGGGTATTTTTACATAAACGCTGAATTTTTTTCGATATGTCGGGTAATCGCCAAATAATGACTACACAAACCGTAAAATACCCCACAATCGTTTTGTTTTAAAAAAATGAACCGCAACGCGCAATAGAGTTTAAAGCCCTGTTTACCTTCGCGCTGTTTCAATGCTACCATCCTTATATGCGTACACTACGATTTCTCCTTGCCCTTGCAGCAACTGTCCTGTTGATCTGGGTTTTAAGCACCCAACAAAAGGCGGGCGACAAAACCTTGCCCGCTTTGGGCGATTTTTTTAACCCATTCACCGGTTTTTGGCGAAACGCCGAGCCTGTTGTCAATTTGGGTTCCGGTTTGGGCAAAAACCTGAAACTGCCCGGATTGAAAGGAAAGGTGGATGTGGTGTACGATGATTTGATGGTGCCCCATATTTTTGCCGAACAACTGGAAGACGCCGCGCGCGTGCAAGGCTATGTAACCGCAGCTAGCCGCCTGTGGCAAATGGATATTACCACCCGCAAGGCTTCCGGCCGACTTTCCGAGGTGCTTGGCGACCGTACCCTGAAAATCGACCGCATCGAACGGCGCCGGGGCATGGTATTTGCCGCCGAAAACTGCCTGATCGGCTGGAAAAAAGATCCCGCTACCCTCAGCCTGATGCAAGCGTACGCAGATGGGGTGAACGCATACATAGAGCAACTTTCACCCGCAGAATATCCGATTGAGTTTAAGTTGCTCGGATACAAACCGGAGCCTTGGTCTATGCTGAAATCCGCCCTCGTGATTGAAGCAATGGCCGAAACCCTGGCGGGAGGCGACAATGACCTGAATGCAACGAATGCGCTGGCTGCTTTCGGCAGGCCGGCCTTCGATTCCTTGTATTCGCAGTTGAATCCGAAACAAATACCCATTATTCCGGATATTGGTCAATGGGCTGGCATCAAACCGATTTTATCGCCGGTAGCCCCTACAAATGCTTCCCTGACTGGGATTGATTCCCCCAAAGACGGCAACGGTCTGTTTTCAGATGTCGTTCAGCAGGAAGGGCCGGAAGGCTACCTGCGCGGCAGTAATAACTGGGCAGTCGGCAAGTCCAAAACCAAGGACGGCCACACGCTGCTTGCCAACGACCCGCACTTGAACCTGACGCTGCCTTCTATTTGGTATCAAGTTCAAATTCACACACCACAGATGAACTGTTACGGGGTTTCCTTGCCAGGCATGGCTGGGATTATAATTGGATTTAACGACGATATTGCCTGGGGCGTGACCAATGTAAGCCACGACGTAGCCGATTGGTTTAAAATTCAATGGGCCAACCCGGAACACACTAAATATACAGTGGATGGAGAGCAACGCGAGGTGCGGAAAAAGATTGAAGAAATTGTGATTAAAGGCCAGCCGACCTTGTATGATACCGTGCGTTACACCATTTTTGGCCCTGTGGTGTATGATTTTGACCCCAAAAACGCGCTGCATGATTGCGCGCTGCGCTGGGTGTCGCACGATGAGCCAAAGGAAAACATGGTCACCGGTTTTATGCAATTAAATGCCGGTAAAAACTTTGATGATTATAAAAATGCCATCAGCGGATTTGACTGTCCGGCTCAAAATTTTGTGTTTGCAACCCGCAGCGGCGATATTGCCATTCGGGTGCAAGGCCGTTTCCCATTACGCGCAAAAGAGCAAGGCCGTTTTGTGCTGGATGGCAACCGCTCGCAAAATATGTGGCAGGATTATATTCCGCAGGACGATATTCCGGCCATGAAAAACCCGGAGCGCGATTTTGTGTATTCGGCCAATCAAAACTCTACCCCACCCTCTTATCCGTATTATTACCTTGGCAATTTTGATGCTTACCGCGGGCGCAGGATTTACCAGCGCTTAGATGGAATGCATGACGCTACGGTGGATAGCATGAAACAAATGCAGTTGGATAACTTCAGCCAGCGCGCGGCAGATGCACTACCCGTTATGCTCCATTTGCTTGATTATAAACGCCTTAACGAATCGGGCAAAGAAATGGCCGCCGATATGGCCGGCTGGAATTTCAAGTTTGATGCCGACAAAATGGCGCCGACTTATTTTGACACCTGGTGGGATTCCTGTTACGTTAAAGTTTGGGATGAAATGACGGCCCTGCAAAAAGCGGATAAATCAGTCAGTTACCCGGACGGCTGGCGCACCATTGAACTGATGGAAAAGGATTCTATGAACCGCTTTTTCGATCATCCTTCCACGCCTGCGCGCGAGACCGCACGCGATATTGTGACAGAAGCCTTTTTGGCCATGCAGGATTATTTCATTAAAAATCCCTTGCAAAAGACCAACTGGGGCAAGGCCAAAGGATTTGAAATCAAGCACTTAGGTCAAATAGAGGCATTCGGTATACAAGGCATTACCGTAGGCGGGCATAAAACAGCGCCCAATGCCATTGGCAAAAGCAACGGCCCATCCTGGCGCATGATTGTGGATTTGGGTGAAACAACCCACGGCGTCGGCGTGTTCCCCGGCGGGCAATCGGGCAATCCCGGCAGCAAATACTACGATAATATGGTAGACGCCTGGGTAAAAGGAGAATACTACGACTTGCTTGTGCTAAAGTCAGCAGAAGAAAAATCGGACAGAATTATCGGCAAAAACACCTTCAACCCAAAATAAGACAACAGTATGAAAAACACATCCTATTCAAGCATTTTGATTATTGTTGTCGGCGGTTTAGCCTGGTTCGGACTTCCCTGGTGGTCGGTTGCCGTTGCGGGTATGTTGGCAGCCTGGTTTTTCCCGGTTGGGTTAGGGCGGAGTACCGCCATTGGTTTTGCGGCGGGTTATCTGCTTTGGTATTCAGGCGCTATGTTTTTTGACACGGCCAATGCATCCATGCTTTCGGGTAAAGTGGGCAAACTGTTTTTAGGGCTAAAATCCTGGCAATTAATGGCGATTACCGGCACCATCGGCGGTTTGCTTGCCACTTGCGGTATGCTGACCGGCTATTACGCCCGCGCCTTATTTGTCGGCCACAAGCAAATCGCGTAATACTTTAAAAAACAGCACATTGTCAAACAACAAATTATAAAACAGGAGTATACATTTGTGTACCCAATTTTGAAGTATGATAACCGGCAGGGCATCTGATGTCCGCCGGTTTTTTTATTGAATAACGAATATCGAACAGAAGAATAACGAATATCGAACAGAAGAATATCGAATAACGAACGGGGGCGTTGCGCTTGGCATTTTGGATGTCGGATGCAACGCCCCCGTTCGATAATCTTCAGTTAGACGTGTAAGACGGATTTTTAAGTACCACTTTCGGATTATCGTACCGTTATTCGAGAAACCCAGCCTAACGCTTGTCATGCCGTAGTTTACGGAGGCAACTACACAAACACGGCTTTTTCAATTGTTTTTCAAGGCATTTCGTCGTAATTCGGCTTGTGTAGTTGTCTACACTGCGTTCCGACATGACAAGCGTTCGCCTGGATTTTAAAGGTAACAATGGAGATATTGAGTCCCCAACTCAAGTAAATACTTTAGAAGGAATTAACCACGTTAAACCATAACTACAATTCAATTTTCACCGGGTTAAAAAATAACTGTACTTTGGTTTTCAAAATAAAAGTGCATGGAAATTTCACGGTTATCAACCGAAGTTTGAAAGATCGCATTCAATTGATGATACCGAAGTTAAGTTTATGTACCAAGATTAAAATTGATTTGAAGATTTTCAGAATGGATTAAATTGATTTTCAATGGATTGCCAGACTCACATTTTCAGAACCACTTTGCTTTGGATATAGGTATGAGCTATTGATTTTATACGATGTTGCCGCTACGCAAGCTGGAAAAATAATGTGGGGGGCGTTGGATCCGGCATCCGAAAATGCCAGTCGTATGGCTCCCGTTACATAAAAAATACCTTAAAGATATATTAATTCAAAAATTTTATAAAAATATACCTATGCGTTATATTTTTGCTTGAAGTTATCTAAAAAGTGAATTCAAGTAAAATTTTTACTAATGGGAGCGGAAAAACCAGAAGTCAGAAAGCCAAAGAATCAGACACCAATCATGGCACTTGTAACAGCAGCCACCCTACTGGTAGCTTTGGTTATATTCACGACGGTATATTCCAATGGGGAAAGCGAAGAACTAAAGCTAAAGCCCATTACACACAGGTAACTTTGTAAAAAATTTCAGCATGTTAGTTCTAAAGGTGGTTGATCAAGACATCGCCGACAAAGTCGATACCCAATACATCCAATCCAAGTTTCAGGGTATTATGAACGTCGGTATCCTTTATATTTGTACCAGCGAGGGTGGCGACGAAGATGAATATCACGATGAGGCTGGTATGCGGCATATTATCATTCACTTGCCTTACAAAGAAGTCAAAAGGATGAAAGATGTCAAGACCTTAATGCTCTCCAAGGCCAAGGAACGACTGGGATTGATGGTTTGAGGTTACACCAATGCCATAACGAAGACCGCGCGAGGCAGAAAAATAACAAACGGGGGCATTACATCCGGTATCCTAAAATACCCGACGCAACGCCCCCGTTCGATATTCATCTGTTCGATATTCGTTATTCGATATTCCCCCGTTCGATATTCGATATTCTATTCAAGTATCAACTCAAACTCTACCCGGCGGTTCATTTCCCGCCCCTCTACCGTATTATTGCTTGCAATCGGACGGGCTTCCCCAAATCCGGCATAACGCAGGCGATTCTGTTTGATGCCCTTGAAAAGCAGGTAATCATAACAAGCCTTGGCGCGATCCTGCGAAAGTTTCAGGTTCTTTTCGTCATTGCCGACATCATCCGTGTAGCCGCTGATAGACAAGGTATAGTCAGGATATTGGCGCAAAATGCCGATCAGTTCATCCAGTACGTCGTAAGATTCGTTTTTCAACAAGGCTTTTGATGTTTCAAACTGAACCGCTTTCGTAACTACGGCCAATTGGTCTTTCGTTTCCTTTTTGATCTCCGGGCAACCTGAGTTGCTCGCCGGGCCTGCGGTATTCGGACAACGGTCAACCTTGTCGGCAACACCGTCGCCGTCTGAATCTGAGGCTGAGGGTGGAGGACAACCCATATTGGCGGCTGTTCCGGCTACGGTTGGGCACTTGTCCTGATCGTCATTGATTCCGTCATTGTCCGTGTCTTTCGGAAGCGGGCAGCCGTTGTTAGATGCCGGGCCGGCTTCATTCGGACATTTGTCTTTATCGTCCGTTACGCCGTCTTTATCGCTGTCTTTCGGAAGCGGGCAACCATTGTTCGATGCCGGGCCGGCTTCATTCGGGCATTTGTCCTTGTCGTCCGTCACGCCGTCTTTATCGCTGTCTTTCGGAAGCGGACAACCGTTGTTCGACGCTGGGCCGGCTTCAGTCGGGCATTTGTCCTTGTCGTCCGTTACGCCGTCTTTGTCGCTGTCTTTCGGAAGCGGGCAGCCGTTGTTGGATGCAGGACCGGCTTCGGTCGGGCATTTGTCTTTATCATCAATGACACCGTCGTTGTCCGTGTCTTTTGGCAATGGACAACCGCGATTCGACAAAGGTCCCGGTTCATTCGGGCATTTATCCTTCTCATCAATTACGCCATCACCGTCGCTGTCCTTTGGAAGCGGGCAGCCCATGTTAGAGGCCGGGCCGGCTTCATTCGGGCATTTGTCCTGATCGTCCGTAACACCATCATTATCAGAGTCTTTTGGAAGCGGGCAACCCATATTCGACGCAGGGCCTGCCTCATTCGGGCATTTGTCCTGATCGTCCGTAACGCCGTCATTATCCGTGTCTTTCGGAAGCGGGCAACCCATATTCGACGCCGGGCCTGCCTCATTCGGGCATTTGTCGTTTATATCAGCAACACCGTCGTTGTCGCCGTCGGGGCAACCTTTAACTATACCCGCAGTGGTGGGGCATTCATCCTGTGCATCCAAAACACCGTCGGAATCCGAGTCTTTTTCGGCCGTTTCAGGACAACCCTCAAATGCAACCGAGCCGGCCAGATCAGGGCATTTGTCATTTTTATCGGCAACACCATCGAAGTCCTTATCCGGGCAGCCTTTGAGGGTACCAGCTTCCGTAGGACAGTCATCATCCTTGTCAGCGAAACCGTCCTTATCCTGATCCGGGCAGCCTTTTAGCGCGCCTGCCACTGTTGGACAATCGTCATCTTTATCAGCAACGCCATCTGAATCATAATCAGGGCAACCAAGCGTGGCTGCTGTACCCACGTCATTCGGGCAGGCATCTTGCGCGTCAGCCACACCGTCGTTATCGCTGTCCGGGCAACCGAGCGCGAAGGGAGGGCCGGGAAGCGTCGGGCATTTATCTAAGTTATCCGGTGTTCCGTCTTTGTCAGTATCTGCGGGCAAAACCTCTTTTGGCGTCTCAACGTGCAATAAATACACATAACCGAGGCCAAGTTGAATGTTATCACGTTTATCAACCAGCGCTTTGCGGTATTCTGCTTGTAAATTGATAAAAGCGTAGGGAGAAACGCGGAAATTCAAACCTGCGCCAAAAGGAAATTGTACAATTCCATCTTTAAAATCCTTCAAACAATAGCCTGCACCGGCAAAGGCATAGGGAACCACTTTGGATTCGGTACGCATGTTTTCAAGGTGGAAAATTACATCTAAGCTGGAAGCAACTGTATTTCCGGAAAGGGAAGGAATTTTGGCAAGTCCAAGTTTAAATGGAATTGCGACGTTCAGGAACGGAGCAACATTCCGCAAATAACCAAATTCAAAGCCTTCCCCCAGCCCTACATTCTCGCCGGCAATGGCGCCGTAGTCGATAAAGTTAACTTTGGCATGTATGGCATTTTTGAATTCGTGGTTTTGGGCATTAATCGGTTGAAATTGCAAGCAAAAAGCCAGCAACAGGAATAGGAAAAATTTTCTCATCACTTAAGTATTAAATGTGTTTTGGACGAGAAAACAAAAGCAATGCCAATAACCGTATTAGGGTAGAAAAACTTGAATCAAAATTTAGCAAGTGTGAGACAGTTTTTACGGAGGGAACCGATTAAGGCTCCCTCCGTAACATACGACTTGCTAATCTACGGGCCTCTTGCTTCGGACTTTTCCACCAATTTGCAGAGAGCACCGGCACGTATTCAATGTTGTATCGGTTGAAATAATTTTTTAATTTTTCTTCCCACTCATACGATGGGCGTGTGGTTCCGGAGAACACGCCGTCAAATAACAGCACGCTGCTCGGCTCCGATTGGTCGCTGCTTTCTACAAAAAGCGGCACACGCATACCGGCCGCAAAACCGCTCCAATGCATGGAACTTTTTTCAAAATAAGGTTGAAGCAAATAACCGACCTCTTCCATAAAGGTTGAAACCGGATAAAAACTTTCCTTAAAGCCAAGCAACTCTTTCATCTTTTGCAATTGCTCTTCCGATGCTTCGTTATTGCCTTGCTGTATCAAATCGGCAAAGGTGACCAAGTGCGACAAAATACAGGTGCCAAAGAAATTTTTATCGGCGGCCAAAACAGCATACAACCCGGATGGGATCGAATGTGCAATAAATATTTTCTGCGACGCCCGCGTCAGACATATATATAACTGGTTGATGCCCGCTTGCGAATTCCAGAAATGCAAATGCCGCGTGAGCGTACCATGCGCATCCACGGTGCCGTGCGTGAGCGACATGAGCAACACATCCACGTGCTGGCCTTGCAATTCGGCAAATTGATATACCGCCAAACCATTCAAATGCAATTGCTGGATTTTTTCATGTCCGGCTAATCTGCGCTGGCGAATCCGGAGCAATTGGCCCGCAATCAAATCGCGCTGCTGAATGGTGGCGCATGCAATACCGACCATTGGATATGTTTTGGCCGGCGTTGGCTCAATCAAATTAAGCCAGTCGATGATTTGTCGCGCCTCTTCTTCATTGGTACAGTTTTGTTCGTCGTATCTTCCTTCCACATTGGCAACCACCGTGGCCTCGCGCGCGCTGCGCTCGGAAGGCATCCGTTTGAACGGCGTATCAAAAGCAATTTTATTGAAACGCACCCACTCCTGCGGACTTTCAGAGTGCTGGTATTCCAACGTCATGGTTTTAGCGCCGATTCCTTTGCAAAACTCTAAAAGATCATCTTGCGCGAACGGCGTCATATCCTGCTTGGAATCACCGAATACGACTAAATTTTTCGCCAGATCAAACAAGTGGTAGCATTCCTGCTTGGAAATATTGTGGGCTTCATCTACCAGCACCAGATCAAATAACATATTGGATGCCTGTACCACATCGAGCGCTACTTCAGGCGTCACCAAAAGCGCCGGCAATGTTTCCGTCAGCGGTTCAATATGGTTGCGGAACAATTCATCTGGCTTTTGCGAAGCCGAAAGGGTACGGTTGGTTTTACCGAACCATGTTTTATAGGCGTTTGAATCGGTTGATTTAAGGGTACGCAATGCTTTTACTTTGCGCGCCTGCCAGGAAGCGCCAATTTGCAGGGGCATCAAATTGCGCAGTTCGCGGGCGCTTGCGTGCAAGGCGTTCAGAGTATGGTTATCCCACACAAGCTTCGGATTGAATTCGTGCTGCAACAAATGATGCAGGTACCAGCTTTCAAATGCAGCGCGCCAGTTATTCGGTTTGATTTTACAAAGGGCGCGCACCACCTTCTGGGCCGGCGTTTTGAGCGACAACCAGTGGTTTTGCCAAATATAAAAATCGCTGAAATCGCGCAAATAGAATTGTGTATCCTCTAAGCGGGCAATGACTTCTTCCAAAAACTCCTGCCGCTTCGGAACGGTTAGCATATCGTGGCGAAGTGTATCCTCATACAATTGCGTATCGTTAAACTCCTCCACAAAAGCATCCATCGCTTGTTCTATCTCCCTGATTGGCTCTCGAAAATCAAGGTCATTGTGGATGCTTTTGGAATTCAAACGCCGCACATCTTCGCGCACGATGGCCGGAATACGTCGCCGCCACATTTGAAGGGCTGCCTCGAAATCCTTGGTCAATTCCGACACCTTTTTAATATTGCGGCTTTCCATGCCGGGTGGGAAATCGAAATCGAAATATTTACGGAAACTGTAATTCTTCCGCATTTCATCAAAAGCAAGCCCAATGCGCTCTTTGGCGGCTACAATTTCCTTGTAACGATCGGAAAAAACGCCGTATATCTTTTCGGTTGTTGAAACCTGTTTTTCAAAATCCGCCCCAAAACGCATCAC